>LSKJ01000284.1 GCA_001557035.1 Rhodospirillaceae bacterium CCH5-H10
GGTCGAGAGGATCTCCACCCCGTGCGCCGCCAGCGCCTTGCCCAGCTCTAAAAGGCCCTCCTTGTCGGAAACGGAGATCAGCGCGCGCTGGATGCGGGCCAGATCGGGCGTGGGCGAGGGGACGTATTGGGTCGAGGCGGACATGGCCGGTCTTTTAGGGCGAGCGGGCGAACGCCGCTACGTCCTGCGCTGTGTCATTTGGGCTTTTTTTGCTCGTCCGGATGACTCTGACGGCCCGGTGCCACGACCTCGAAAGGCGTCGGCCATTGCGCAATCGCACGCCACGTGCGCATTGTGTGGGGCCACATGGGGAGGGGCCGATGTCTGCATTCAATGCAGTGCGTTTCCGCGTAAAGCCTGGTCGCGATCAGGCGTTCCTGGACGCCCACAAGGGCATCGCCGAGGCATGGCCCGGCCTTGTGCATGCCAACATCATCAAGACCGGCGACCGCTCCTACTGCCTGATCGCCGAGTGGCCGGACATGGACGCTTGCGTTGCGGCGCGGCCCGCCATGATCGCCACGCTCAATTCCTTCCGCGATACGCTCGAAGACCTCGGCAATGGTCTCGGGGTAACAGATGCCACGGCGGGCGCGGTCGTCTCGGCATTGAAATAGCTTTACGCGTCCGCGCCCTCCAGGACGCGGACCTTGAAGCCGTCGGATTGCAGGGCGGTCAGGAGTTCGGCCAGGTGGGCGCGATCGCGGGTTTCGACGGTGACGTCGAGTTCCGTGGCCTTGGCGACCACGCCGAACAGCCGCTGGTGCAGCACTTCGACGATGTTGCCGCCGGCGCCGCCGATGAGGCCGGCCACGCGGGCGAGCTGGCCCGGCGCGTCGCCGATCATCAGGCGCAGCCGCACGATGCGGCCGTCGCGGACCAGGCCGCGCAGCAGGACCGAGGCCAGCAGGCGGGTGTCGATGTTGCCGCCGCACAGGATCAGCCCGACCTTGCGGCCCGCGAAGACCTCCGGATGCCCCAGCAGGGCGGCGAGCCCGGCGGCGCCGGCGCCTTCGGCCACCGTCTTCTCGACCTCGAGAAACAGCGCGATGGCGCGTTCGATCGCGACCTCGTCGACCGCCAGCACCCGGTCGACCAAGGCGCGCGCGATGGCGAGCGGCGTCTGGCCGATGTCGCGCACGGCGATGCCCTCGGCGATCGTGTCGCCGCCCACCGTGACCGGCTGGCCAGCCAGGAGCTGGCGCATGGCGGAGTAGCCGGCCGATTCGACGCCGATCATCTTCACGTCGGGCTTGAGGCCACGCGCCGCGACGGCGCAGCCCGCCAGCATGCCGCCGCCGCCGACCGGCACGACCAGCGTGTCGATTTCCGGCGCGTCCGCCAGCATCTCCAGCGCAATCGTGCCCTGGCCCGCGATGATGCGCGGATCGTCGTAGGGATGGACGAAGACCAGTCTCTCCGCGTCGGCCAGGCGGTGCGCCTCGGCCGCGGCTTCCGACAGCGTGTCGCCCTTCAGTACGACCCGCGCGCCGTGGTCGCGCGTGTGTTTCACCTTGGTGTTGGGCGTGAAGGACGGCATCACGATGGTGGCGGGAATGCCGAGCCGTCCGGCGTGATAGGCGACGCCCTGCGCATGGTTGCCGGCGGACATGGCGATGACGCCGCGCCGCCGCTCCTCGTCGCCGAGCTGCAGCAGCGTGTTCAGCGCGCCGCGTTCCTTGAAGGAGGCGGTGAACTGCAGGTTCTCGAACTTCACCCAGATGTCGGCCTTCGCGATGCGCGACAGCGTCTCGCTGCGCAGGCAGGGCGTATGCACGACGGCGCCCGCGATGCGCGCGGCGGCGGCGCGGACGTCGGCGAGGGAAACGGGGAGGGTGTCGGTGCTCATCTTTGTCATCCTGAGCGCAGCGAAGGATCTAACGCAAGTCACGCAGTACTTCGGTCGTTCCGTCAGGTCCTTCGCTGCGCTCAGGACGACAGAGGGGAGTAACCATCGCGGCACAGCGTCTGGAGCTGCGTCAGGGAAATGCCGTCGATATCCAAGGCAGCCAGAAGGTCGTTCTCGGCGGTGAAATCTCGCCCGTACATCGCCGAGAAGAGGGCGACGCCGGCTTCGTGTAGCGGCGCGGGATGGCCGGCGAGGCGGCCGAGTTTTGCGGTCGGGACCAGGCCGAAGGGCACGTCCTCGGTGACGTAGCGGCTGTCGGCGGTCGTCGGACCGGCGCCGCCCTTGCCGATGGCGTGCATCGCCTGATGCATCTCCGAGGCCGAACCGTAGGGCACGCCGAAGGAGAGGTGCAGGTGCTGGAAGATGGTGCGCACCTCGAGGCCGAGCGACGCGGCGATGGCGAGCCGCTCGCGGTCGAGTTCTTCCAGCAGGCGGCCGACATTGGGCGTCACGCTCTCGGCCTGGCCCCACGCCTCGGCCTTTTCCATGCGCGTCATATTGCCGAGCGCGATGCCCATGTGAATCGTCGGATTGAGATTGCTGAGCGCGATGGCGAGCAGGCTCCCCCGGTCGACGAAGCGGTCGTCGAACAGCGACCGGCAGAGCGCCAGCCCCTCGGCGCTGCACGAGGCGGGAAGGGTGGCGAGATCGACGGTCTTGCGGACCGTGTTGACCTGAACCTTCGCAGGACCGGTCTGGCGGCCGCTCACCAGCGTGGTGCCCCAGCCGATGATCGACGCCGTGACGCTCCGTGCGGCCAGCAGGCGCGAGAGATAGAGCGCGCCGAACGAGGCGTGCGAACTCACGATCACGGTCTGTGTCGCGGTGACGTGCGGCGCGATCGCGTCGAAGACGTGCCTGTGGCCGTAGGCCGGCAGGGCGATCAGGATCGCGTCGGCGCCCGCGACGACGTCCGCCGCGCCGTTCGCGATGTGCGGCTTGAACGCGCCCTCGATCGCACCGGCTGCGACGAGCGGCTCGCCTGCAGCCAGGGCCTGCGTGCGCTTGCCCGACGGCGACCACAGGCTGGTGGCATGTCCAGCCTGCTCGAGGAACGCCGCCATTCCAAACGCGATCGCGCCCGCCCCGACGATGCCAACCTTCATTCTCTGAATCCTCAAATGCCCGTCGTCTCGACCGTAGCGCGCAGCGCGGAGTGGAGAGACCTTCTCTCGACGAATTGCCGGCTATGGGTCGAGAGAAGATCTCTCCGCTTCACCTCGCTGCGCTCGGCTCCGGTCGAGATGACGGGGAGTTATGCCATCTTGCGGTCGAGCCAGTCTTGCGTGCGGTAGAGCGCGCCGATCAGGGGCAGGTAGAGCGAGGGGTCGCCGTTGTAGAGCGGGTGCTCGGGGAAATCGCGGCCGTCGAAGGCGTTGACCGGCGCGTTGGAGCCGCCAGCGATCTTCTTCGCCGTCTGCGTGCCGAGATAGGTCATCATGGCGACGCCGCTCCCGTTGCAGGCCAGCAGGTAGTGCATGCCGTCGTCCTGGCCCATGTGCGACATCGAATCGAGCGCGAAGGCCACGTTGCCCGTCCAGACGTGGGTGATGCGGATGCCCTTCAGCTGCGGGAAGCGGTCGATCATGTACTGGTACAGGATCGGTGCGCTCACCTCCGGCGGCGCCGCGGTGAACCGGGCGCGACCGCCGAAGATCATCTGCTTGCCATCGGGCGAGGGCCGGTAATAGGTCAGCACCCGCTTGGTGTCGCCGATCGAGCGCTGCAGCGGAATGAGATCCGTCGCCGGCATCGGCAGCTCTTCGGTGGCGATGATGTGGCTCGCCACCGGCACGACACGCATCTTGAGCTTGGGCGTCAGGTCGCCGGTATAGCCGTTGGTCGCGATCACGACTTCCCGGCAGGCGATCGGGCCCTTGGCCGTCAACACGCGCCAGCCGCTGCCGGTCTTCTCGATGCGCTCGGCCTCGACATTGCCGCACAGCACCGCGCCCTGAGTGTGCGCGGCTTCGAGCAGGCCCTTGTAGTAGCGCGCGGGGTGGAGATTGCCGCCGGCCCTGACATACATGCCGCCGTAGTAGTAATCGGACGCCATCATCTCGCGCACCCGCTCGCGCGGGATCATCTCGGCGCCGACATTGGCGTACTTGTTGAACATCTCGACCTTGCGCGCCTGGTCGTCGTAGTGCTTGGGCGTCCAGGCGCCGGTGAATCGGCCGTTGGTGATCAGGCCGCAGTCGATCTTCTCGCGATGGATGATGTCGATCAGCGTCTGCAGCGAATCCGCGCCGCTGCCCAGGAAAGCCGCCTTGTTGGCCTCGAACTCGGCCTCGACCTTTGGGTTCTTGCCGCCCAGCCCCTTGGCGATGTTGGTGCCGCCCGAGAGCATGCCGCCGTTGCGCGTCGAGGCGCCGATGCCGAATACGCCGCGTTCCAGCACCACGCAGTCGATGCCGTTGCGCCGCAGTTCCAGCGCCGTCGAGAGCCCGCCATAGCCCGCCCCCACGATCACCACGTCGGTCTTCGCAGGCGGATCGACGCTCAGCGCGTTGTTGGGCGTCCACGCCTCCCACCACCAGGGCTGCGCCTTGAAGTCGGGGTGGAAGATGCGGGCTTTGTCCATGGGCTTTACTCGGAGTTCTTCGTGTCGGGCGCGCGAGGCAGGCTTCGTGCCATCGCCGGGCGGCTAGAAGTCGGTCACCTTGCCGTTGAATTGCCAGTCGCCGTAGCGGGTGGGCTCGGGGCCGGGTGGGCCGCCGATCTCCTC
>LSKJ01000285.1 GCA_001557035.1 Rhodospirillaceae bacterium CCH5-H10
GATCAAGGGCATGAACCGCGTGATCAAGCAGGAAGAAGCCGCCCCGCCGCCGCCCGCCCCGCCGACCAGGGAGCAGGAACTGCTGACGGAAATCCGCGATCTCCTGAAGGCCCGCGGCTAGGGGTTACGCGCGGTCTATCAACGGAGCGCGCAACTCCAGTTGCGCTCAAGCCTTGTCGAAAGGCATGACATGAGCGCCACTGGAGTGGCGCGCTCCAATGAGTCGGCTAGGCCGCTGCCTTCTTCTCGGCGAATACCGCGTCCAGCCGGCGGGCCAGGCCGTCGGAGATCCTGGTGAGCGGCAGGCGGCATTCCGGCGAGGCGATCAGCCCCTGCCGCCACAGCAGATGCTTGATCGGCATCGGGTTGGCTTCGGCGAACAGCATCGGCACGAAACCGGCGAGCGGCGCCCAGGCCTTGCGCGCGCCTGAAAGATCGTTGGTGCGGAAGCAGCGCTCGACCTCGACGAAGCCTTCGGTCATCACGTGGCTCGCGGCCAGGATGCCGCCCTCGGCGCCATTGGCGCGCATGGTGAAGAACAGCGCGTCCTCGCCGGTGAGCACGGCGAAGTCCGACGGCTTGCGGCGCAGCAGTTCGAGCGACTGCTCGACGCTGCCGGAACTGTCCTTCA
>LSKJ01000286.1 GCA_001557035.1 Rhodospirillaceae bacterium CCH5-H10
GCTGAGGTTCATCGTCAGCATTGCGCCCGCGGGCACGGTTTCGCCAAAGGCCAGCAGGCCTTCGTCGGGCGTGACGGACGTCGCGTCGAGCCGGACGGGACGTGACGGGGCGTAGTGGCTGTGGAGCTGGCCCGGCGACTTGCGCGCGGCATCGCCGCTCGGGATCGCGTCGCTGAGCGCGATCGGTCCGATCACCGCTTCGATCGCCTCGCGCGTCGCGCCGCCGGGACGCAGCAGCGTGGGCCTGGAAGCGGTGAGATCGAGCACGGTGGATTCGACGCCGACGAGGCAGGGACCGCCATCGAGGATCATGGGCGCGCGCGCGCCGAGCGACTGCGCGACATGCTCGGGCCGCGTCGGGCTGACCTCTCCGCTACGATTGGCGGAGGGCGCGGCGATCGGCCGGCCGGTGGCGCGCATCAGCGCCTGCGCCACGGGATGCGAGGGCGCGCGGATCGCCACCGTGTCGAGGCCGGCGGTGGCCAGCAG
>LSKJ01000287.1 GCA_001557035.1 Rhodospirillaceae bacterium CCH5-H10
ACCTCTTGACGCAGCACACTCAACCGAAAAAGGTGCCGAGAAATTCGCGCTTACCGAACTTCGGCGATATGGTCCCCGATGGGATAGGCCTTGAACTCGCGCTTCTCGACCTTGCCGTCTTCGGCAGCCGCGAGATGCTGTGGCCCTGAGGCGGCGGTGCAAGGATGAACGGGTCAGGTGCGGTATCGTGGCCTGAAGGGCATAGAGGCAGTCGTCGAGGGGCAAGGGTGTGTGCTTGCGGAAGGCGACGATGATCGTGTCGTCCTCGATCGACAGCACGTCGACTTCGCTTCCTTCGGTCCCCTCTTCAGATCGGCGACGGAACGGCCTTGGCTTCGAGGGCCGGTTCTCCGTCGAAGGCTCGTGCGAGGGCAGCATCGCGTTGTGCACGGCGCGATCTAGAGCGAAGCGGATCTGGAGCGAGCCGCGCATCTTCCAATTGCAACAGTCTTGGGATTGATGCCGGATCGTTTGGAAGGGCTCCTTGCAACGTCGCGTAAAGAGGCCGCCCGTGAACCGAAGTCGATGGCGCTCGAACAGCTCTCGGGGCCTGCCGCCGATGGAGGTATGGAGGCGGCCGACCAGGAGAAAGTATTAGCCGGCCGGCTCGTGACCTCGGACCATGGCCGCGGCATCAGGATCTGCGCAGCGTCCCTCGGGCCAGTAGAGAGGAGGCGTGCGTGCCAGGAAGTCGTGCTAGGGACGAGCAAGGTGTATATGGGCACGGGTGTGTGCCGGCCTGGGTATGGCGAGCGGCACAGCGTCGAGAAAACGGAGCGGGGAAACAGTGAAGGTTGAGTTCGTCGGGACGTTCGCAGAAGTAAACCTGCGGTCGACGGAGTGGATTACGTCCAATCCCAACGTCAGGCTTATTAGCGAGACACGGCCGATCCCGGGTACCACGTCGGGTCATAGTTCGTATGAAGATCCAAATTGGACAGTGACTATAGAGTATGAGGAGCGGGCCACGTCAGCCTGGCGGGCGGCCGAGCGCCGATGAAAGATTCGTACGAATGCCGGCGTTCTTCGCAACCCTAAGCGTAACCCGGTAGCGGCAGAGGTCGGGCTTTATCAGTCGTGCGCCTGCTCAATTGAGCAGCGACGAAGGCGCCCCTCTTGGCGAGCCTCGCTTAAGGTGGCGCCTCTCCACGCGGGAGGTGGCTTCAATAGGGGCAATCCGTGCGGCGCGGCCTTGGGACAACTTGGTTAGCGGCCGGTACGCAGGCAGTGCCCGACCTGACCGACCAAGTTTGAGGAGAGCTGCGCGTCATCCGCCAGCTGGATGCCATCGTAGCCCGGCATGGCAAGCTGGCGATGATGGTTTCGGACAAAGGGCATCGAACTGATCCGCAGCGCCGTTCTGCGATGGGTGGCAGACCATCGGATCGAGTTGAACTACATCGCGCCCGGCAAACCGATGCAGAACGCATTCGTCGAAAGCTTCAACAGTGCGCTCGCACAAGCGTTTCGCGCCTCACGCCGTCGCACCGCGAACGGGAGCAAAGGCTGAACAGAGTAAAGCTGCTGATGTAGGAGTTAAGCAGGTCAAAGCAGCTTGGGCTGCGGAGTGTCGAGGGATCCAGTTCCATGGCAGCAGATCGTCGATGCGATTGGCCAGGTGATCGGCGATGCTGGCCAAGACGTCGGCGTGCCCGGCTTGCGGATCAAGGCAGTTCAGCTAGGCGGTGCCTACCGCACCAGAGCGGCCAAAAATCGCATCGAACGGAAGTCCTGTACTGAACATTGACAACGTGCAGGCGGAATTGGCTCGGGCAGTAAAGACCGCCAAGCCTGAGAGCAGAGCGCGATTCGGGCCAGCACTGCAAACGCGCCCATCTGGATAGAGAGATTGCACGCCTATCGCTGTAGAATGAAGGTAATGCAGACGATGGCCGGCTGGAACCGCTGGCATAGATCGCCAGCCGCCGTGCCGTTCGTAGTCGGTGAACGGCGCAACGTGCGCGATCAGGCTAGGGGGATCTGCGACGAACTGCAATCTTGGATATTAAAAGGGGTCGCTGCTTCTCTCTGAAGATGGCGGTAATTGATGGCCCGTATTCGAATACGATGTTTTTGATTCTGGAACCAGGAAGTCCGAGCTTACTCGCCGAATACATCGCTACTTGCTCGATCTGGAGCGCTACCGGCGTCGCCCGACGCAGCGCGAGGCCTATTGCACTCTCTTGGCGGTCGAGTGCCTTCGGGAAGGTCGGGGAGGAGATGGAATCGAAGCGATGAACGCCGCGAAGCACATCGAGGCTATACCCGTGACGGTCTCTCGCATGCCGGGAGGTCATGACGACACGTCTGCCGCTGACTTGCGCGCCGCCCTCCGGAGCGGGATCCGGGATCGTGCATGATCCACAAGGGCCGCGGGGGCGGCGATACGGGTTCTTGAATGCAGTGCTCGCTTTTGGGACGCTCTCGGCATGTACCGAGGCAGAATCAGGCCCTGTGCCGACCATGCTCAGCGAAGCTGCCACTGGCGCCGTGGCGATTCGACTGACTTGCGGCAACGTTTGCCTGCGGGAGCGAAAATCGCGATGACACTGTCAGCAACTTCGAAAATGGCGACTCTCGCTCAGGTACCAGACGTCTTGTGGCTGGCAATGCAAGATGTCCGCAATGCGGCGTGCATCTATGTCGAAGCCGCGAACTTGGTAACCGGCTCAACCGGAACCGAGGGTAACTGGCAAGCCGACATGCTCCAGGCCGATAACGAAAATATGCCGCTTCGTTCGATCTATTTTTGTACAGCTTATGCTGGTGCGGGCATCCCCGTTTAGCGGTCTTTCCCGGGCGGCTCGTCCCGGCCAAGTTGCCGGAGCTGGCCGATCATGCCCGCGACAAAGAGGCCGACGTTCGCGGCGATCCAAATAATGCCGAGCATGTCACCGTAACCGAAGCGCGTTCCGGCGATGTCGAGTGGTACGGGCGGCCTCAGATAGAATACGACGTTGAGTGCAAAAAACAGGCAGCGCACTTCTGTCAGGCCGAAACCGCCGCTGGCGAGATGGAAGGTCCTGGAGACTTCGAGCCGCAGCAGGGATTGGGTTGTCATCATAAGGTACGTCGCAAGCCCAATGGCGGCAACATCCATGCGAAGGAACCCCGACAGGCCGAGGCCGATCGCGAATAGGAACTGGCTCAATACGTCGATCGACTGGTCGAGGAAGAAGCCGTAGCGGGGCCGTTCCACGCCGCGCCGCCGGGCGACGGCCCCGTCCAGGGAATCGCCGAACCAATTCACGATCAAGGCGGTGTTCACCACCCAGAGCCACGCCGCATTGCTTGTCGACAGTAGGTAAGCGACGAAGGCTGCGAGGGCGGCCGCAAAGCCAAGGGCGGTCAGCATGTCGGGCGCCATCCAGCGCGGCAACCGTGGAACGATCCACGCAATAAGCCACTGCTCCGGTGCCGACAGCCAGCCCTGGTTCGATCTTTTGAGGGGAACTTCGCGGTCGGTAGACATCGTATCCGGAAACTATCCTATATCTTGCGGCTTCGTCTTGTAGCAGCGCCTGTTTTGTAGTTCTTCATACCGCAGTGCGCCTGGGGCCGCCGACTTTCCTGCGAACCGGTCTATGTCTGGCCGCCTCTACCCGGAGTCTTTCTCCCTCGCAGGACTCGATACCGAGGCGTGGCGGCGCAGTACAGTCATCGAGATGGTAGCAGGTTGCTGCGGTGGGTTGCTCCACCTTGCACAACGGCATCGCCCGGGCATCGCCGTCGGCGTAAACGTCTCCTCCGTTGCCGGGTCGCGAGGCCGGCGGTAAGCGTCGAACTCCCGGAAGGCCAGACGACCCGCTTGCCCCTCGAAGAGGGACACTTTGATTGCCTGGTCTGCGCTGTTGCCTTGAACTAATTCGTCGACGCCGAATTCATGCCGGAGGGCCGTCCGGATATAAAGCCGTCCGGACGATGCGCTAGCTGAGTCTCCGCGATCCGTTGCAAAGTCGGGACGCTCCATTCCAGCGACTGGCTTGGCTAAGCAGTGCTGACAGTCGACACCATCCGAGATGCCTCGGAAGGGGCTAGGCGATCGCTTCGCGAGCCCCGTCTCAAGGTTACGCGTGTCGTCGCTTGGATGCTGCCCTACTTACGCCGCCGCGTGGCCGAGATGCTGGCGATCGAAAGAAGCGACCGCTGCCCCCGCGGGCAGTTTGGCGACTATTGCTTTGCGACGGCCGCGGTTTCGTCCGACGCGCGGCCGTAGGAAGAAGATGTCGATAAACTGCAGGGACCTCACCGGCACGTTGTTACTACGGGGGTACGTGGAAGCGTGTGTTTTTCATGCCTCGTCGCCGTATCGACTCGGGCACGAGGAGGCTAAGTCGAGATAGCCAGAAGGGGATGAATGGAAAGCCGATCATGGCTCTGTTGCGTTGCAGGCCGATAAGTATCCGCGCCGCCGCGTCGTCGGCCGAGATCTCGCCCGGGCGCGGCCCCAGGTGACGCTCGGCCATCGCGGTAGCCACGAAGCCCGGGCAGGCGACGACGACCCTGACCCCCTCGGCCGCCACGGCATCCCGCAGCGCGAGCCCGTAGGAGAGTAGACCCGCCTTGGACGCCGAGTAGGCGGGTGCGTCGGGCAGGGGCACCAGCGAGGCGAGCGAGGCGACCAACACGATGTTGCCGCGCCTCTTTCTCAGCATGCCGGGCAGCACCAGATGGACAACGTCGAGCGTCGCCAGGAGATTGATCTCCAGAACCCGGCGCGCGACATTGCCTCGCTCCACAGTCTCGTCCGCAGATCGTCCGTCTAGGATACCGGCACTGGTGATGAGCAGGTCGATCTCCGTCTCTCGGCCGATTTCCATCAGGAAGGCAGATAGTGCATTGGCGTCCGATACGTCGAGGCTGGCGATTCTGCACGTCGCACCCTTTGTCCGACAAGCCGCTGCTACCGCCTCGAGGCGCCCGTTATGGCGGCCCAGCAAGGCGAGCGTACGCCCCGGGGCGGCCAGCGCACGGGCGAGCGCCGCGCCGATGCCGCTGGACGCGCCGGTGATAATGATCGTCTTGAAATCCATGGCGCAGTCAGCCGCCGGCGATGGTGCTGACGAATGAGGAGCCGTTGCGAATCTTCGGCAGTTCCTCGGCCACGGCACCGATAACGTTGGCGATCTGCTCCGGTGTATGCTCCGACGTGACGAAGAGGCGGAGCTGTGCTTGATTCTCGGCAACGCCCGGGAAAACCGCCGGCACGACATTGAATCCGCATTCCAGAAGGCCCTTGGGCAGCATCGCCGTCTGCGGTGAGTTGCCGACGATGACCGGGACGACCGACGCGCCAATGCTAAGTCCCGTGTCGAGACGGCGGGCCTGCTTGAGCAGAAACAGTCCATTGCGGCGGAGTGCAGCGGCACGCCAAGGCTCGCGCATCATTACGTCGACTTCAGCGGTTGCCGCCGCGGCCGCCGGCGGCGAAAGGTCGACGCTGAAGACCAAACCTGGCGACGTGTACTTGATCAGATCGATGAGGGCGCGACTTCCCGGGATGTAGCCTCCGGCTGCCGCCAGCGTCTTGCTGGGCGTGCCCATCCAGATCTCGACCTCGGCGGGGTCGTTGTCCTGTTCTTCAGCGATACCACGTCCGGTCCGGCCCAGCGCGCCGGTCGCGTGTGCCTCGTCGACCATGAGCCAGGCATTGCACCGAGGCTTGAGCTTTATCAGGCCGGCGAGATCCGGCAAGTCACCGTCCATGCCGTAGAGTCCTTCCACGACGATTAACGTGCGACGATAGCGCGCCCGGTTGAGTCGCAGTGCCCGTTCGAAGGCGTCTAGGTCGTTGTGCGGGCAGAGGGTGCGCTTGGCACCTGACAGTTTGGCACCTTCGACGATGCTGTTGTGGATGACGGCGTCCGCCACGACGAGGTCTTGCGGACCCAGCAGCTCGCCGATCACCGACACGTTCGTCTCATGGCCGCTGACGAAGGCGACGGCCTCCTCGGTGCCGCTGAGGCGCGCCAAGGCGGCCTCGAGATCGCGATGGACCTGCCTTTCGCCCGCCGACAGCCGGCTGGCCGACACCGATGTGCCGAATCGGTCTATCGCAGCCTTTGCCGCCGCCGAAACGTCCGGATGTCCGTTCAGTCCAAGGTAATCATGCGATGAGAAGTTTGCGACCACGCGCCCATCGATCGACGTCGTGTTCCCGGCGCGTCCGTCGTGCAGGCGATAGAAGGGGTTGCCGATATTGGTGATATCGCCAACCGCCTTCCAGATTTTCATGATTTCATACTCGGGCAGCGTCGTGAAATCGAATTCCCATTGTCCGCCTGTGGCCGGGGTGGAGC
>LSKJ01000029.1 GCA_001557035.1 Rhodospirillaceae bacterium CCH5-H10
ATCTACTACGGCGTACCGACCCTCTACGCCGCCCAGCTCGCGGCGCTGGAAACGCAGAAGCGGGACCTCTCCTCCCTGCGCGCCTGCGTCTCGGCGGGCGAGGCGCTGCCCGGCGACATGTTCCGCCGCTGGAGGGAACAGACCGGCACGATCATTCTCGACGGCATCGGCTCGACAGAAGCGCTGCACATCTTCATCGGTAACCGGCTCGACGACCATCGCCCCGGCACAAGCGGCAAACCGGTACCGGGCTACGAAGCCCGCATCCTGGACGAGAACGGCGATCCCGTTGCGAAGGGCGAGAGCGGCCGTCTGTGGATCAAGTCGGAGTCGGCCGCCAAATATTACTGGAACAAGCCCGAGAAGACCGCCGAGACGATGGTGAACGGCTGGCTCAATACCGGCGACACCTATCGCGAGGACGAGGACGGCTACTTCATCTACGAGGGTCGCAGCGACGACATGCTCAAGGTCGGCGGCATCTGGTGCTCGCCCGTCGAGATCGAGAACTGCCTGGTCGGACATCCGGCCGTCCTAGAAGCCGCCGTGATCGGCCAGACCGACGAGCAGTCGCTGATCAAGCCCAAGGCGATCGTCGTCCTGAAGCAGCCGGGCGAGGCCGGCGCCGCACTGACCGACGCCCTGATGGCGCACTGCAAGCAGACGCTCGCCCCCTACAAGTACCCGAGGTGGATCGAGTACGTTGCCGAATTGCCCAAGACCGCCACGGGCAAGATCCAGCGCTTCAAGTTGCGCGGCTGACGGGGAGCGCGACGGCGAATCAAGTTATCGTGTAGGCCAGGCACCGGGATCCGCCTCTTTTTGGTCTACTCCCCATGGAAGCATGCGACTTCATGCTGGCCCGCAACAACCTGCGAACATGATCTTCGCAAAGAAGTCGAAAACGCCCGGCTGGCCGATTGCGCGGCTGCTGCCGGCGTTGATGGTCGGCCTCGTCTTCGTCTCGATCGCACCGGTGATCGGGGTCGCCTGGCTCGCGGCCCAGAGCAATCTCGAATCCTCCTCGCTTCAGCGCAGCGAGCTGACGGTCGACCTCATCGAGCGCCGGCTCGAAGCGCATCTGCGCCCGGTCTACGACCAGCTCGCCTATCTCAGTGACGCCATTGCGCGCGGAGACGTCGACTTCGACGACCGCGAGCAGTGGCGCGTCTTCGCGCTGGGGACGCTGGCGGCCGTGCCGCAGACCGTGGGTTTCGTCGTGCTGCCGACAGAAGGCGAACCGTCGCGCTTCGTGCGGGCCGATCGCACCATGCGGCCGGAGCGGCGCGAGAACATCCGCGCGGCCGATGCGCTGCTGGAGCGAGCGCGCACGATGACCGCGCCGGGCTGGGGCGAGCCGGTCTGGTCCTTCGTCGTCGGCGAGCCGATCCTGCCGATCATCGTTCCGGTTCGCGTGCGCGGCGAGTTCCGCGGCGTCATCGGCGCGGCGATCGGCACCACCGACCTGTCGCGGTTTCTCAAGGAGATCGAACTCACCGGCGAGCGCACGCCGTTCATCCTGGCGGGCCGCGATCACGTGCTGGCCCATCCCAAGCTGGCCAAGACGCTGAACGGCGAGGCCCGCGCCCAGACGCGCCTCGTCACGCTGGAAGAAGTCGGCGATCCGGTGTTGGCCTCGATCTGGGCACCCGATCCCAATCCATTGTCGTGGTTCCGGCACGATGCCGGCATCGAGGGCCACTGGAACTGGGTCGGCGATCGCTCCTTCGCCTGGATACGGCGCAACGTCGAGGCCTACGCCCCGGCCGAGCTGATCGTGGGATATCATGAGGCCGGCCGCGAATCGGCGTGGGCCCGCTGGATCGTGCGCGGCATCCTGATCGCAGGTGGCGTGCTGATGATCCTCACCGGCCTGGCGGCGATCTATCTCGCGAGGAAGTTGGCGCAGCCCATCCTGGCGCTCGCCGGTGCCGCGAGCGCGGTGGAGCGCCTCGATCTCGAAAGCCTCCCCACCCTGCCGAACAGCCGCGTGCGCGAGATCACCCGCGCAAACCAAGCCTTCGAGCGCATGGCCCGCGGCCTCAAACTGTCCGCTACCTACCTGCCCCGCGCCCTCGTGGCGCGGCTGACGGCGCAACAGGGCAGCCTGCCGGTCAACGAGGATAGGGCCGTAACCATCCTGTTCAGCGATCTCGAGGGCTACACGGCCTATTCGCGCGATCGGCCGGCCGCCGAGACGGCGGCGTACCTGAACGAGCTGCTGTCGCGCATCGGCCCCGCCATCGAGGCGAGCGGCGGCACCATCGACAAGTACATCGGTGACGGCCTCATGGCCTTCTGGGGCGCGCCGGATTCCATTCCCGACCATGCGCGCATCGCCTGTCAGGGCGCGCTTGCCGTCGCCAGGGAGGTCGAGACCTTCAACATCGAGCGCAGGGCGCGCGGCCTGCATGCCTGCCGCATGCGCATCGGCCTGCACACGGGGACGGTGCTCGTCGGCAATATCGGGTTTGCCGGCCGCGTCGATTACACCGCCATCGGCGAGGCGGTGAACGTCGCCTCCCGGCTGGAGCAATTCGGTCGCAACGCGCCGCGCGACGGCGAGGTCACGATCGTGGCCAGCGCGAGCTGCCGGGAGGCCGCGGGCACGGGCTTCGCCTGGGCGATCCTCGACGGCGCGCCGGCCGATGTGGCGGCCGCCTCCGCCCTTCCGCTGGCCACCCTGCGGACCGCCGCGACCATCCATTAAGCCGTTGTTGGGCCCAACATTTTCAGGTTTTATAGGCTCCAAGGGAAACAGGGAGCGTCGGCTCATGAAGAACAAATTGTTTGGCACCGCATCAATTGCGGCGGCGATGGCATTCGGCCTGCCGGTCATGGCCCAGAGCCCGATCAAGGTCGGCTTCGTAAGCACATTTTCGGGGCCGCAGGCCGCCATCGGCGAGGACATGCGCCGCTCGGTCGAGCTGGCCAAGGAGCATCTCGGCGGCAAGATGGGCGGCAAGCCCTTCGAGATTGTCTACGAGGACGACCAGTTCAAGCCGGATGTCGGCAAGGCGCGCTCCGAGAAGCTCGTCCAGCAGGACAAGGTGAACTTCATCGCCGGCTACATCTGGTCGAACGTGCTGCTGGCCTCGCTCAAGACCGTCGTCGACGAGGGCGACACGATCCTGATCTCGGCCAATGCCGGCCCCTCGGCGATCGCCGGCGAACTCTGCAACAAGAACTTCTTCTCGACCTCGTGGCAGAACGACCAGACGCCGATGGCGATGGGCGACTATCTCAACACCAAGGGCGTGAAGAGCCTCTATCTGGTCGGCCCCAACTACGCCGCCGGCAAGGACATGCTCGCGGGCGTCAAGCGCACCTACAAGGGCAAGATCGTCAGCGAGGACTTCACCAAGTGGCCCGACCAGCTCGACTTCTCGGCCGAGCTGACCAAGATCGCCGCGGCCAAGCCGGACGGCATCTTTATCTTCTATCCCGGCGCGCACGGCGTTCAGTTCGTGAAGCAGTGGGCGCAGTCGGGCCTCAACAAGACCGTGCCGCTCTACCAGGTGTTCTCGATCGACGCGATCACCCTGCCGCAGCAGGGCGATCTGGCGCTCGGCACGCTGGGCGCGCAGGAGTGGGTCAACGACCTGCCGGGCGAGGCCAACAAGAAGTACGTCGAGGACTTCAAGAAGAAGCACGGCGTCTATCCGTCCTACTACGGCGCACAGAGCTACGACGCGATCATGCTGATGGCGTCGGCCGCCGAGGCGCTGAAGGGCGACCTGTCGAACAAGGACAAGGTCCGCGCCGAGATGAAGAAGGCCAACTTCAAGTCGGTCCGCGGCGACTTCAAGTTCGGCAACAACAACTTCCCGATCCAGAACTTCTACATCCAGGAAGCCGTCAAGGATCCGCAGGGCATGATGACGGTGAAGACCATCGCCACCGCCGTGAAGAACGCGGTCGATCCCTTCGCCGAAAAGTGCCCGATGAAGTGAGATGGTTTTCCTCCCCATTCAGATGGGGAGGAAAAGAATTCGGGAGCGCGGCGACGCGCTCCCGTTTTGTTTGAGGAACAGATGGAATATCTGCTGCTCCAGGTACTGAACGGCGTGCAGCTCGGCCTGCTGATGTTCCTGCTCGCCGCCGGGCTGACGCTGACCCTGGGCATCATGGACCTGGTCAATCTGGCGCACGGCTCGCTCTACATGATCGGAGCCTACATCGCCTGGACCCTGATCGGCGTCACGGACTCGTTCGTGCTGGGCGCGCTGCTGGCGCTGCCCGCGACCTTCCTGGTGGGCGTCGTCGTCGAGATCGTCGTGATCCGGCGGCTCTATGCGCGCGATCATCTCACCCAGGTGCTGGCGACCTTCGGCCTGATCCTGTTCTTCAACGAGCTGGTGCGCGCACTCTGGGGTCCCGGCGGCAAGAGCATCGCGGTGCCGACCTTCCTGAACCGCACCATCGAGATCCTGCCGGGCGTGCCCTACCCCGCCTACCGCTTCGCCATCATCGTGGTCGGCGCCGTGGTGGCGATCCTGCTGGCCTGGCTGGTGGCGCGCACGCGGCTCGGCATGCTGATCCGCGCCGGCGCCTCCAACCGCCGCATGATCGGGGCGCTCGGCGTCAACATCGAGCTGCTGTTCAGCCTCGTGTTCGGCCTGGGTGCCGTGTTCGCGGGGCTGGCCGGCCTGATGGCCGCGCCCATCGCCTCGGTGCGGATCGGCATGGGCGACGACATCCTGATCCTCGCCCTGGTGATCATCGTCATCGGCGGCATCGGCTCCATCAAGGGCGCCTTCATCGCCGCGATGGTGGTCGGCCAGATCGACATCGTCGGCCGCGCCTTCCTGCCGGACATGCTGAAGACCTTCATGAGCTCCAGCGCCGCCTCCAGTGCCGCGCCCGCGATCTCGCAGGTCTTGGTCTACGTCCTGATGGCCGCCGTGCTGGTGTGGCGTCCGACCGGCCTGTTCGGCCAGCGCACATGATCGTCTCGCACCCGCGTCTCAATGGAGCGCGCCACTCCAGTGGCGCATCTTCTCATGAGCGCCACTGGAGTGGCGCGCTCCGATGAGAGACCTGTTCTCGTCCCTTCGCACACCGCGCGGCATCGCCACGGCTTTGATCCTGCTGGTGATGGCGGCCCTGCCGCTGCTCACCCAGGCCTTCGACCAGCGCTATCTGCTGTCGATCGGCACGCGCATCGTCATCTGGTCGATCGCCGCGGTCAGCCTCAACATGATCCTGGGCTATGGCGGGCTGGTGAGCTTCGGCCACGCGATGTTCTTCGGCATCGGCGGCTATGCGGTCGGCATCCTGTCGGCGCACGGCGTCTCCAGCGGCTGGATCCAGTGGCCGGTCGCGCTGCTCGCCGCCACCGTCTGGGCCGGGCTGATCGGCGCGCTGTCCCTGCGCACGCGCGGCCTCTACTTCATCATGATCACGCTCGCCTTCGCACAGCTCGTCTACTACGTCGGCAGCG
>LSKJ01000288.1 GCA_001557035.1 Rhodospirillaceae bacterium CCH5-H10
GCCGTCGTTGGTCTCGATCTGGTCGTCGTATCCATGCACGTTCGTATAGGCCACAACCGTGGCCCCGGTGCGGACAACGTCGTTGCCGGCACCGGTCTTGAGCGTCAGCATCTCGATGCCGCGCACTGTGCCGGTCCCGAGATAGGTCGACTGAAGGCCAGCCAATGTGACGTCGATCACGATGTCCTGGCCTGCCGCGGCGAAGGACTTGTCGGCCTCCCAGCGGTCGCCGCCCGTGCCCGTCGTGGTATCGTGCGTGCCGCCGTCGACGATGTCGATTCCCTTGCCAGTGGCCAGGTAGTCGTTGCCCGCGCCGCTGACGACGGTGTCGTTGCCGTCGCCGGTGCGGATGCCGTCGTTGCCGGCGCCGCCGCGAATGACGAAATGCTCGACATCGCTGAAGTCGACACGATTGTAGAAACGCCAGTCATCGCCGAAGTAGATGCCCGA
>LSKJ01000289.1 GCA_001557035.1 Rhodospirillaceae bacterium CCH5-H10
TGCAGCAGCACGGCGGGCGTGTTGTCGTAGCCGCCCTCGGCGAGAAGCTGCCTGGCCTTCGCGAAGTTGCTCTCGTACTTGTCCTCGAAGCCCACGGTGGTCTCGTAGGGACCGCCGCAGATGAACATGGCCTTGCAGACCTGGTAGTATTCGGGCTCGCCGATCACGCCGTCGAGGAAGTCCTTCTGGTTCAGCGCGTAGAGCATTGCCTGCCGGATCTTGGCGTTGTCGAACGGCTTGTGGAGCTGGTTGAACCGATAGATGTACTGGTTGCCCCACTT
>LSKJ01000290.1 GCA_001557035.1 Rhodospirillaceae bacterium CCH5-H10
CCGAAAGCCGCGCCGGCGTGGCCTCGGCTACCTCGTGGGCCTCGTGCTGGGCATGGTTGCGGTGATGGCGCTGGTGGCGAGCGGCATGGTCGGCTTGCTGCTTGCCGTACCGGGTGTGGCGCCGGGCGTGGCGGTGCTGGCGGCGATCTATTTCCTCTGGCTGGCGTGGCGCATCGCGACGGCGCCTCCTTTGTCGGAAGAAGGGGCCAGCCGGGTGCCGCCGACGCTGCCCGCAGGGCTCCTGCTGTCGCTGGTCAATCCCAAGGGCTATGTCGCGATGGCCGCCCTCTATTCGGGCTTCACCCTGCTGCCGGGCAGGCTGGGCGCCGACGTGGCGCTGAAGCTCGCGCTGCTGACGCTCGTGATCGCCGTCGTGAACGTCGCCTGGTTGCTGGCGGGTGCGGCGCTCACGAGGTTCTTCCGCGATCCGCGCACCAACCGCGTCGTCAACGTCGCCTTCGCTCTGCTCCTCGTGGGATCGGTTGCGCTGGCTTTCGCGGTCTGATCGCGGCTACTGCCGGTGAACGATCCTGACCGTCACGGAGGTCGAGCGGCCCGCCTCGTCGACGACGGCAATACGCGCGGTGCCGGCGCCTTCGGGGACCCACTGGCTGCCGTCGAGGGGCCGGCCGTCGACCAGCCAGCGCAGACGGCCCTGGCCGCCCATCGCATTCAAGGGAACGGCCTCTCGGACGGCCAGTTCGATGCGGGCATCGGCCGGCGGATAGGCGATACGCGGGCCGCCGCTCGTCTCCGCGTGGGGGGCCAGCGTGCGCATGCGCGGCGGCAGCTCGCGATGAGACGAGACCTTGATCGTGTCGGCCGGTGGGCGGATCGCGCGATTGTCCTCACCCGGCAGGCGGTCGAACGCCTTGAACAGGATGGGCAGCGCCGACAGGCGGCCCAGCTGGCCGGGGCGCGGCGTGCCGTCGGCATGGCCGACCCACACCACGACGGTCCAGTTGGCACTGTAGCCGGCGGCCCAGGCGTCGCGATAGCCGGCCGAAGTGCCTGTCTTGAAGGCGATGCGGCGCTCGCGCAGCGATACCGGCAGTGATGCGAATCCCTCGGGCAGCGGTGCTTCGGCCAGCACGTCGGAGACATACCAGGCGGCGGCCGGGCCCATCAGGCGCAGCGACAGGGGCTTCGGTTGGTCGCGGCGGACCTGCGGTGGCGCAAAGCTGCCGCCGTTGGCCAGGCCCATATAGAGCCCTGCCATCTCGAGCGGCGAGACCGTGGCACTCCCCAGCGCGACACCCAGCGAATTGCCGTTGTCGCCCGGCGGCAGGCCGGGGAAGACGCCGGCCGTGCGCAACGTCGAGAGGAAGCGCAGCGGTCCCACTTTCTCCAGCGCCAGCACGGCGGGCACGTTCAGCGACTGCTGCAGCGCGCGGCGCACCGTGACCGCGCCCTGATGGTCGCGATCGAAGTTGCGCGGCAGCCAGTCGCGGAAGCGCACCGGCACGTCCTCGACCAGGGTCTCCGGATGCAGCGTGCGATCGTCGAACGCCATGGCGTAGATCAACGGCTTCAGCGCCGATCCCGGCGAGCGGCGGGAACGCACGAGGTCAACCTGGCCGGCACGGCCGAAGAAATTGTCGCCGGCCAGCCAGGCCACGACACCGCCGGTGCGGTTGTCGAGCACGACCATCGCGATCTCGGCGCCGTCGGCGAGCGGGCGGCGCTCCTCGTGCACGAACTGGCCGAGCGCCTGCTGCAGTTCGTAGCGCACCGTGGTCGGCACGACGGTGCCGGGCGACTGCCCGGCCAGCCAGGCCGACAGATGCGGCGCCTGCATCGGCATGGCGAGGCGGCGATCGGGAGCAAGGCGGCTGCGCGCCATCTCGTACAGCGGCGCGTCGATCACGCCGTGCTCGACGCCGCGCGCCAGCACGCGGTCGCGGGCCTTCTGCGCCACAAGCGAGGCGCGGTCCGGGCGTCGGCGCTCGGGCGATTGAGGGATGGCGACGAGGAGGGCTGCCTCGGCGGCGCTGAGCTGGCGCGGCTCCTTGCCGAAATAGGCGAGGGAGGCGGCCCGCACGCCTTCGAGATTGCCGCCCATCGGCGCCAGCGTCAGGTAGATCGCCAGCACCTCGCGCTTGGAGTAACGCCACTCCAGTTGGAGTGCCCGGGCCGACTGGATGGCCTTGGTGGTAAAGCTGCGCGGCCTCGGGTCGAGCAGGCGGGCGGCCTGCATGGAGATCGTCGACGCGCCCGAAACGATGCGGCCGCGCTCGACGAGCTGCCAGGCCGCGCGAACCGCAGCGAACGGATCGACCCCCCAATGATCGTCGAAGCGGCGATCCTCATAGGCCTTGAGGAGGCCGAGATAGAGCGGATCGACGTCGTCGACAGTCGCCTTCAGCCGCCACTTGCCGTCTTGGGTCGTGAAAGCGCGCAGCAGCCGGCCATTGGCATCGACGACCTCCGTCGACCGGTCTTGGTAACGCGACAGGTCGGGCGGAAAGGCACGGTCGAGCGCCAGCCCCGTCGCCGCCACTCCAGTGGCGACGACGGCAAGGCCGACCAGGAGGCGCTTGAAGTGCATGCCGCTACTTCGTCTCCGGCGGGACGATCGTGAGCGTGCGCATCGCGGTCCGGCCAAAGATCCGCGGCGCATACATGTCCGACACGTTCGTCGCGGGGACGGCGAAGGTGCCGGGGGTCACGGCGCGGACGATGTAGGCGACCTGGTAGGAGTTCGGGTTCTTGGCCTGCGTGTCCCACCAGGTCTGATAGGGCCTCGTGCCCATGTTGAAGGACGCGAAGAAGCGATCGTCGCGCGCCTCCGAGACCCTGGTTTCCGTCAGTCCGGACAGGAACGGGAAGGACTTCACCGTCTCCTCGTTCAGGACCGATTCGATCTCGAAGCCGGCGGGCAGCAGGTCGAGCAGCGCCACCTCATGGTAGCCGCCTTCCAGGTTGCGGCCGGAGATCGAGACGATGATCCGGTCGTTTTGCTTTACGTTTCCGAGCGCGGCCGGCGTCCCGTCGAACTTCAGGAATTCGCGCTGGACGCTGATGCCGGCGGTCGCCGCGGGCTGCGGATCGAGCGGCACACCGCGCGCCGTCACCTGCATCCAGATCGGACGGTCGCTGTCGTTGCGCAGCTTGAGCCCGCGGGCCAGTGTCGCCGCGTCGGGATTGATCGCCACCGGCTCCGTGGCCGCCTGACGCGGCTGGCCGTCGACCGAATAGGCGAGCTGGGTACTGCCGCTCATCGCGCGAGCGGCCATCACCAGCCATGCCTGTTCCTGCGTCGTGGTCAGGCCGATCGAGGCGGCGAGCCGGTCGCCGACCAGGTTCGTCATCTCGGTTATGCCTTCGCGGCCACCCGCTTCGACGGCGAGGGTCACGAGCGCGGCGCGGTTGCGCAGTGGCGAGCCGTAATAGTCGGACGGATCGCGCTCGTCGATGCGCTGCCGCGCCGTCGCGAAGGCGAGGCGTCCACGGCCGGGCTCGCCGACCTGGTTCAGCGCCGCGGCCAGCATCGCCCAGGCGATACCGCCCTTCATCTCGGCCGCTTTCGTGTCCTGGAAGTAGCGGACGCGGCCGGGATCGGCGAAGCCCGATTTCGCCAGCACATACCAGGCATAGGCCTGGGCGTTGGGCGAGAACTTGTCGGCGGTCTTGTTGAGCCAACTCAGGGCCCGCTGCAGTGATGCCGAGGGCACGGCCATCTGCTGCTGGTTGGCGCGCACGAGGAAGTCGAGCACGTAGGTCTGCAGCCATTCGGCCGCCGGCGTGGAGAAGGGACCCCACATGCCGAAGGAGCCGTCGGGCAGCTGCATGTCGACGATGCGATAGACCGCATCCTGGACGCGGTCGTTGATGCGCGGATCGGCCGGACCGTACCCGAGCAGCGCCACGTCGTTGTAGTAGAGCAGCGGCATGGCGCGGCTGGTCGTCTGCTCGATGCAGCCGAACGGGTACTTGTCGAGCGCCCGCAGCAGGCCTGCGACGTCGATTCCGGGGATGCGGGTCAGCGAGGCACTGACCTGCGCGGTGCCGGGGGCGAAAGCCGCGATCACGTTGCGATCGACCGTGGCCTCGTTGCCCGGTGCCAGGCGCGCGACCGTGTCGACGGCACTGGGTGTCTGCGCCGGCCGCACCTGGATGTCCCATTCGCGCTGGACGGCGAAGTTGCCGGGACCCTGGACGGCCACCGTCACTTTGCCGAATCCCGCGTCGCCCGCGCGCAGCGGCCAGGTCAGCAGCTCGCGCTGGTTCGCGGCGAGCCGCTTGGTCTCGGTCACCGGCCGCTCGAGCGCGACCGAGCCTGTGGCGGTCAGCGTGACGCGATAGTCGCCAGCCTGGCCGTCGACGTTGTGCAGCGACAGCGCGACCCGTCCGAGATCCTTCGGGGCGAGGAAGCGCGGCAGCACGGCGTCGGCGGTGACCGCGTCGCGCACGAACAGGCGCTGCTCGCCCGAGCCGACGCGGTTCCTTTCGTAGGCGACGACCATCAGCCGGAGCTGGCCGATGAAGTCCGGGATATCGAGGGCGATCTTCACCTCGCCCTTGTCGTCGAGCTTCACCGGGCCGCTGAACAGCGAAACGGTGCGGGTCGGCACGAGGTCGAGACCACCGATCTCGCCGGCATCGCCGCCGGCGCGGATGCGGCCGAGCTCGTCGGCCCGGGTGTCGAGGAGACGGCCGTAATCGTCGCGCATGGAGACGCCGAGACGACGCTTGCCGAAGTAGTGGCCCGCCGGATTGGGCGTCTTGTAGCGGGTGAGCTGCAGGATGCCCTCGTCGACGGCGGCCAGGGTGACGAACGCCTCCTGGCCGGCCTGCAGGTTGGACACCTTTACCGGCACCTCGATGCGCTGGCGGGGCGTGATCTTCTCCGGGGTGCTTATCTGGACGGCGAGTGTGCGCAGGGCCGGATTGAGGCCGAGCCAGGCCGCACCGATCGCGCGCGTGGGCGTGCGTTCGGCGGGGGCCGCAAGCGGTCGCCAGGCGGTGACCAGCGCATAGGCGCCGGCACCCCATTCGGCCTTCACCGGGATCTCGACGGTCGTACCACCGGCTGGCACCTGGACCGACTGGGTGGAGACGATGCGATCGGTGGCGATGGCGATCAGCGCCTCGCCGGCGAACGGCGCCTCGATGCGCAGCCGGGCATTGTCGCCCGGCGCATAGTTCTGGCGGTCGCTGGCGACACGCAGCGTGTCGGGCGCTTCCTCGGTCGAGTCGCCGCCATACCAGCCGACGTAGAAGGTCAGGCTGGTCGAGGTGTTGGCGTCGTTGTCGACGACGGTGAGCTTGTACTGTCCCCAGTCCAGCCGCTGCGAGAGCCGCACGGGCGCGTCAGCCTTCAACGTCACCATCTCGGACGTGATGAGCCGCACGTTGTGGACCGACTGCCAGCGCCAGCGGCCCTCGACCTGGTACCACTGATAGGCAAAGACGATGCGCTCGATCTTGTACTCGACCGACGGGCGCGCGATCTGCCTGCCGCTGCCGTCGACGGCCACGAGATCGAACTCGGTCGTCAGTCCTTCGCGGGCATAGCGGCCGTCGAAGGTCGACGCGACACCGAGATAGGTGTCGCGCGTGCGGACCGGCACGATCGTGTCGGTCTTGGTCGCGCGGCCGCCGCCCGGCTCGAAGACGCGCGCCTGGACATAGGCCCGCAGCGGAAGAACCGTGTCGTTGGCGAGGTTGCCGGCCCATTCCAGGCTCGACTTTCCCTTCTCATCGGTGTCCTCGCCCTTCAACTCGATGAAGGGCGGCTCGAATTTCTGCCGCGCTTCCTCCGGTCCAAACCGGTACTTGGCGAAGGCCGGGAAGGGCGTCTCGTCGACCGTGATGCGCATCTCGCCTTCGACGGCGAGATCGGACGCGGGCGCGCCATAAAGGAAGTCCGCCGCGAGGCCGAAGCGGTTCACGTTACCCGGCCGGATGATCGGCTGCTCGGAGGTCAGCTCGATCTTGAGCTTCTCCGGCACGAAATCCTCGACCGAGAACTCGACCCGGCCGACGGGCGCGCCCTTGGGATCGATGTGGGCTGCGACCGACCAGCGGCCGCGCCGCGACGACTTCGGCAGATCGATCGCCTGGGAGACCGCGCCGGAGCCCTGCAAGGCATGGGTGAAGCGTGTGAACTCGCTGCCGTCGGGCCGCTTGACGATCAGGGTGACGGGCAGGTTGGAGAGTGCGTTGGCCGCGTCGTCGCGCATCAACGCCATGAGCCGTACCGTCTCGCCGGGGCGGTAGATGCCGCGCTCGGTGTAGAGGAAAGCGTCGACCGGGCCGGGTTGTGCTCGTCCGTCGACGCCGCGGTCGGACAGGTCGAAAGCCGACTTGGTGAGTTCGAGGCGCGAGAATTCCTTCTTCGCCGGCTCCTGCGCCATGACGGCAATCGCCTCGGCGGCGCCGGTGCCTTTCATCAGCCCGGCCGGGAACGAGGCGCGGCCGTCGGCGCCGGTGACGACCTTGCCGATCGGCTCGTTGCCGCGCGAGAGGACCGTGACTTCGATGCCGGCCAGCGGCTGGGCGGTCTGCAGCGAGCGCGCGAAGACGTTCAGCCCGTCGTCGCCGCTGAATGAGGTGAGCCCGATGTCGGTATCGATCACCCACAGGCCAGCGGCGCCGCCGCTCGTCGTCTCGTCGTCGTCATAGTCGCGGGACGGAGGCTTGGCGGCGTTCCAGACGACGACGAAATAGGCGCCGGGCTTCCAGTCCTGGATCGTCTCTCGGATGGGAAAGGCAGTGACGACGGCCTGGTTGGGGACGTTGCGCACTTCCATGGTGCCGGACCACTGCTCGGCGCCATTGCTGCCGTTCAGCCAGCTGCGAAGCGACCAGGCCTCGGTGATCGGTTCCGAACCGGGGAACGACACATCGTAGGAGCGATCGGCGGAGAAGCGATCGATTCCGCGCTCGTTCACGCGATAGACGGAGATCCCGACCTTGGAGACGTTGATGGTGGTGACGGGCAGGCCGGCCGCACTGCCGCGCGGCAGGATGAAACCCTTGCCGGGGAGCGTGACGACGGCGGGCCGGGCGCCCAGTGCCACGCTCACACTCTGCTCGTCACGCAACTTCTGCCCGTCGCGTCCGGGGAATCCGGCCAGCAGCTTCACCGTGTAGTCCTGGCCGTAGGTCAGGCCGGCGATGCACAGGCGGTCGTCGACGACGCGCAGTGCCGTCTTGGCCTCGGGCTCGATGCGAATGAAGTCGCCATACTTCACGTCGCCGGTGGCGAGCGGCTTGTTGAAGGCCATGCAGGCTTCGGCTTCCGATCGGCTGGAATCCACACCGACGCGACGGAAGGCGAAGGGATCGGTCGGAAGTGTCGGCGGTTGCGCGATCGGGGCAGGGGCAGCCGATTGCGACGTGGGCGCCGGCGGGTTCGAGGCCTGCGTGGGAGCCGCTGGGGGGGCAGCAGGGAGCGCCGGCGGAGGCGTCGCCGCCGTGGGACGCTCGACTGAGTCGGCGGGCCTGCCAATCAAGTACCCTGCGATGCCGGAGCCCAGCATGAGGGCCACGACCAAGGCAGCCAGCGTCGAACGATTCATGAGAACCCCGCGGAAAAAGCGCCCGGACTTTAGAGCGTGGATTGTGCAGACAATGTGGAGTCCGAAGCCCGGCGGCTAATTCTCGCAGCCTGTGGCGGGAAGGTCACGCTGTGGATAGGCGATGCTTGAGTGACAGGGCTGCGGCGTACTAATCGCAAGCGATGGCGTTGCATCTCATCAAGCTCGCGGTCGGCGTCGACGATCTTGCCCACATGAAGAAGGTCCAGGCGGCTCGGCGCAAGGAGCGCCGGCAGGCGGCGCGCTCGCCCCATTGGGTCTACACACGCAACTCGCCGCGTCGGAGCGAGGACCTGGAGGGCGGCTCGCTCTACTGGGTGATCCGCGGCGTCATCCGCTGCCGCCAGGAGCTGGTGGGCTTCGAGGACGATTTCGACGAGGAGAGCGGCAAGAAGTTCTGCCGCATCAAGCTCAAGCGCACGCTGATCCAGACGGCGCCGCGTGCCTGCAAGGCCTTCCAGGGCTGGCGCTACCTCGAACCCGAGCGGGCGCCGCCGGACCTGTCGAGCGGCGATACGGCCGACATGCCGCCGGAAATGGCTGCGGAGCTGAAGAGGCTGGGGCTGCTTTAGATTTAGTCATCCTGAGCGAAGCGAAGGATCTCACGCCCGCCAGGGAGTCCTTTGGTCGCTCCGCAAGGTCCTTCGCTTCGCTCAGGACGACACTTATCGATTTGTCAGCTTCAGCTCGATGCGCCGGTTGCGTGTCGTGTCCGTGGACGAGAGCGGCTGGTATTCGCCGTAGCCGGCCGCCACCAGTCGGTTGTTCGGGATGCCCTCGCTGTGCAGGAACTTCACGACGGCGATGGCGCGGGCGGCCGACAGTTCCCAGTTCGACGGATAGGTCGCATTGCTGATCGGCTTGTTGTCGGTGTGGCCGTCGACCTGCAGGACCCAGTTGATGTCCTTGGGGATGGTGGCCGAAATCTCCACCAGGCGCCTGGCGACGTTGGCGAGCTGCTTCTCGCCGCTTTCCGCCAGCTTGGCCGAGCCAGACGGGAAGAGCACCTCCGACTGGAAGACGAAGCGGTCGCCGACGATCTGCACGTCGCGCTGGCCACGCAGGGCCTCGCGCAGCTTGCCGAAGAATTCCGAGCGATAACGCGCCAGCTCCTCGACCTTGCTGGCGAGCGCGCGGTTGAGCTTCTGGCCGAGGTCGACGATCTGAGCCTGCTGGTCCTTGGCCTTGGCGTCGGCGGCGTCGAGGGCGGTGCCGAGGCGCGCCAGCTCGTCCTTGAGCGCGGCCAGTTCGGCGGTGAGGCGGACGACGGCGGCCTTCTGCTCGGCGCTGAGCTTCTGCTCCTCGGTGAGGTCGCCGAACAGCTTGCCCTTGTCCTGATTGGCGGCCGCGAGCGAGGCGGCGAGGCGCGTGAGTTCGAGGCGCTGGCGCTCGATCTCCTTCTGGAGATCGCCGGCCCTGGAGGCGGTGGACGAGGCCTCCTTGTTGGCGCTCTCCAGAGAGGCGGCGAGCCGGTCACGCTCCGCCATCATCGAGGTCAGGCGTTCGGTGAGCTGGTCGCGCTCGATCTTCAGCGCATCCGATGAGCTGCGCTGGGTCGAGAGATCGGCCGTGAGACGGTCGCGCTCGCTTCTCAGCGCATCTGCGGCGCTGCGCTGGGCTGCCAGATCGGCGCCCAGGCGGTCGCGCTCGGCCTGGTTCTCGCGGAGCTGCAGGGTGAGCTTCTCGAGATCCTGCTTCAGTCCGTCGTTGGCTGCCTTCTCGAGCGACAGCACGCTGGCGAGACTGCCGAGCTGCTTGTTGAGGGCGTCGATCGCGCTGTCGCGCGTGTTCAGCGTGTCGGTCAGCGTGAACTGGGCAACGCTGAACAGCGACAGCAGGAAGATCAGGACCATCAGCAGCGTGGTCAGCGCGTCGACATAGCCCGGCCAGGTATAGTCGGCCGAGCCCCCTCCGCGGCGGCGGGATGCGCCCGCCATGGCGGCTAGCCGTCGCCCGGCGGCGGCGCGCCGCGCGTCGAGGCGATTGTGCGGGCAAGCAGGCGGAATTCGCCGCGCAGTTCGTCGGCCAGCGCCGTGCGGCTGCGCACGCTCTCGTCGATAAGCCGGGCCAGCCCGGCTTCGAGATTGCGCTGGTGGGCCAGCATGGCCTCGCTGTCGGCGGCGGCTTCCGGCTTGCGCTCGGTCAGGCGCGCGACGGTGCCGCGCAGCTCGATGGACTGCTCCGCGAGCCGGGCCAGCAGCGCCTGCTGCGAGCGCATGCTTTCGGTCAGGGAGGACAGGCGCTCGACCAGCGTGGCGTTGGCGGCGGCCGCTTGTTCGCGGCCTTCCTCGCTGCGGCGGAGCGTGCGGGTGAGATCGTCGAGACCGTCCGCGGTACGTTCCAGCAGCGCCTCGACATAGGCCGAGACGCCCTGTTCGCCCTCGGTCTGCAGGGTGCCGCTGGAGAGCCGAGTCGCGCCGGCCAGCCATTCCTCGAGTTCGGTGTGGAAGCGGCCCTGAGCCTGGCTCGCCTGCAATTCCAGGAAGCCCAGGACGAGCGATCCCGACAGGCCGAACAGCGAGGCACCGAAGGCGGTCGACATGCCCTTGAGCGGTCCTTCGATGCCCTGCTTCAGCTTGGCGAAGATTTGGACGGCGTCGCCACCGGTCACCTGCATGCCGACGATGGCGTCGGCGACGGCGCCGATCGTCTCCAGCAGGCCCCAGAAGGTGCCGAGCAGGCCGAGGAAGATCAGCAGGCCGATCATGTAGCGGCTGAGTTCGCGCCGCTCGTCGAGACGGCTGGCGATGCCGTCGAGCATGGCGCGCGTCGCCGTGGGCGACAGGCGGAAATTGTCCTGCCGCTCGCCCATCATGGCGGCCATCGGCGCCATCAGGTCGATCGAGCCGGTATCGAGCGGCGGGGCGCCGGGTTCGCGATGCTGGAAGCGCCGCAGCCAGCGCACCTCGGGCCACAGCGAGAGAACCTGGCGCATCACGAAGAAGATGCCGATCACGAGAACGCCGACGATGACGCTGTTCAGGATCGGCGTGTTCATGAACACGCGCAGCAGGTCGTGGTGCAGCAGGTAGGCGATACCGGCCACGACCGCGAGGAACAGCAGCATGCGGACGAGATACGGAAGCGGATTACTCATGCGAACTCCCGCTGCCGTTGGTGCGCTGCCCGCGAGCGATCATGTGCTTGGCACCACGATTTCGACCCGCTCGTTGCCGTCGCTGCTGGAGAAAGTGCCGATCTCGATCTTGGACTTCACACCCTTGTCGATGAGGTAGGTGCGGACGTTCAGGGCGCGCGCCAGCGAAACCTTGCGGCTGTCCGGCTCGCCGTTGCCGGCAAACGAGCGCAACTCGACCTGGCGCAGGCCCCGGTCGGAGATGCTCTTGATCAGGCGGTCCAGCTCCGTCCGCGAAGAGTCCGAGAGTTCGGCCGATCGCGGAGGGAAGACCAGGGAAACGGTGAGCGGAACTCGGGCCGGGGGCGAGGGCTGTGGCG
>LSKJ01000291.1 GCA_001557035.1 Rhodospirillaceae bacterium CCH5-H10
GCGACCGATCCGTCGAAGGCGGCGGGAGCTCCTCATCCTCGAACCACAGGAGCGCGATCGTCTGGTTCCACTGCTGGAGGTGCCGGGCATCCTCCAGAAGGGTGCCGCCGCGGTCCCATGAGCTAAACCAGAGATCGGCTGCCGTCTCTTCCGGCCCGTCGCACACCCCGCCGCCATGGAGGCGTGCACAGACCGAGCCGGCGGGCAGAGCCATACGAGGCGTGATCCATGCCTTTCCCTGCCGAAGCGTCGTCGACCGCGAGGCATACCGTACGGCGCCCTTCTCCGAGAGCACGAACGCGCAGGGGAAGCCGGCGACCGCGGCAAACCGGGACCCGGCGGCGGTCGTGGAGGTCTCGAATTGGCCGGCCAACTCGTCTATGGCGGCGAGGCTGATATCGGCCTTGTCCACGAAGCGCTTGAAGAGGCCATAGGGCAGCAGGAGTTCTGCGGCGAACACATCGCAGAGGATCTCGTTAAGCGGCCGCTTCGCGTAACTCCACCATGGCAGCTGCTCGTGGTCGGAGGGCAGCCCCAGCACAATGTGGGCGATCTCGTGACAGGCGGTAAACCGCTGACGTTCCGGCCGATCATTGGCATTGACGCAGATGTAGTGTCGGCCGTCCTTCTCGAAGGAATAGCCCGCTTCGTCCGGCCCCAGGCTCTTGTCCTTGCGCAGCACGGCCCCGATCTCGCCTGCATACGCCTCTATGGGCACCGGCACGCCGGTCGGGGCGACCTTGTTGATAAGCGCGCGGGCCTTCAGCACTGTGGAAAGTTCATCCAAGTCCCTCGTCTCCCAGCATGCGCCGTATCCGCTCGATGGCCGTCCTGTAATCCGGCCTGGTCGGGCCCCGGAATGCCATGTTTGCGGCCATTCCGAGTTCTTCAGGCGTCACAGTCTGATCTTCCAGGGCGTATTCCGCCAGTCCGATACTGACGTTGGGATGGCGCGCAAGATATCGCAGCAACTCGCTGTCGCGCTTGGTGGTCTTGAGGGCCCGAGTCAGCCTCGTCAGGGCCTCGTCCGACGGCGCTTCCTTCTCGCCGGTCTCCAACCGGTGGACATAGGCATGATCAATCTTTGCGAGAAGGGCCAGCTCCCGGAGCGATAATCCTCGTCTTTCTCGCAGCTTCCGCAAGAAAACACCGAAGGCAGACTGGGTCATTGCCCCTCCTTGACAGGCGGAATTCCGCTACCTATCTGTTGTCTAATTGGGCAACAGAACCCTGAATAATGGTCAGCATACCTGACCTATCACCGTATATCAGTTTAGGAGTCCGTTGCCCATCTAGACAATGCGCCGCAGCCGCCGAGGTTGCGTCAAGACAGTGACCGGGACGGATGGTGTTTTAACCCCTCTGATTGCAAGGATTAGCTCATGGCCCGCAAGGTCTTCTATTCGTTTCACTTCAAGCGTGATGCCTGGCGCGCCGGCCAGGTTCGCAACTCCAACATGATCGCCAACGATGACGAGTATGGCGTCATTGACTCCGTCGAATGGGAGAAGATCGAGCGTGGCGGCGACGCCGCCATCAAGCGCTGGATCAACGAGCAGCTCGAGTATACGTCCGTCACAGTGGTCCTGATCGGCGCCGAGACGGCAGATCGCGAATACGTCGACCATGAGATCCGCCGGAGTTGGGAGCGGGACAACGCGCTGCTGGGCGTGCGCATCCATGGCGTCAAGAACCAGGATGGCGAAACCGACAATCGAGGTGCCAATCCGTTCGACAACGTCCAGCTTTCGGACGGCACGCGGCTCTCGCAGATCTGCAAGGTCTATGACTGGGTCGCTGACGATGGTCGAGCGAACCTTGGCATCTGGGTCGAGGAGGCCTACGAGGCGCACGAAGCATACAAGGGCGAAACGGTCCTCGAGAAGGCTGAGACGGCCGCCCCTTACATCCGCGAGACACCTGCCGTCGCGCCGACGATCGCTCCCTCGCCGGGACCGGCAGTGATCAGGAACCCCTCGAAGCCGTGGGCGCGGTAGGGGGTGCTTGCTTTCTCCGATGAAGAAGTCGCGGCGGCAATAACGATGCATCCTCGACTTGCCCGGACGGGCCCGGGCAAGCTCGAAGGGGAGGTCGTGGTCCACGCCGTATACGACGGCGAGGAGATCAAGGATTGCTTCAAGGTCCGGATCACGAAGGACAATCCGGCGTCAGACCGCGTGCCGGCGCTTCACGAGATCGGCGGGCGGACTGAAGCCGTGGCGGCAAAATGGGGTCTCGCCGATACGCGGGATCTGCACCGCAATCCCGACGGTGGCTCAGCCTGCGTGTGCGTGAGACAGGAGGAAGCAGACAAGTTCCCCTCAGGCTCTGACCTCACCTTCTTCATCGACGGGCTGGCCCGAGACTATCTCTACGGCCTGGCCTTCTATGATCGCCATCGCCGGTGGCCGTGGGGGGAGCGCAGCCATGGCAGCCTGGGGCTGCTCGAATTCTACGCGGACAACACGACGCCGCAGAAGCAGGACGCCATCGAGGCGATCATCCCCTCCTTCCTCAAGGAAAAGAACTGGCTCGACTACGACAAGCAGCTGCGGCGGCCTCGAGGCCACAGCCCGTGTCTGTGCGGTTCGGGATTGCCGTTCCGCAAATGCCATCCGGTGGCCTTGCAGGGGGTGGTGCGGCTTGCGGCGGAACTCGACCGCCTTGGCGTGAGGCGCTGCAGCCTATTCCAGAAAGTGCGAGCAAAGCAGGAAATGGAGAGTTGATGAACGACACCGACGCCCAACTGGATCGGCACGCTGAGTTCGAGCAGACGATAGTGGGGCGTTTCCGAGGTGCCCTAAGTGACGAAGACCGCGGGCTCATGGCCCGTACGTTCTGGATCAGTGATCCGGAGGCGTTGCCCAATCTTCTTGACCGGGTGCCCGCCCGCGATGAAGTACCCGAGATTGAATATCGATACGATGTAACACCGCCCAAGGGCAAGAGCCGCCCCTATGTGAGGTGCGCGCACTGTTTTCGACCGATCCACTGGAAGGGCAACGTTGCCAGGTATGCCGACGGATGCCGACTCCTTCTTGGTTGCGATTGCGGAGAAAAGCAGTTCGGCTTCAGGTGGTCCGGTCGCGAAGAGCATTTTTCCGACCGCATGAGCAGGCATGATCTTCTCATGCGTCTTGAGGGATTGGAAACCGCGCTACCGCTTCTGCATTCGTTCCTCGTGATGCTGTCTGAGTATCCTGGCCTCGAGGGGCTGATCAGCCTCAGGGACGAACTCCACACGAAGATGCCGGAGCTCGTTTCTCTCCTCACGAGGGTGCTGCACGCATCGGGCGGTGAGTTGGAGATTACGGAGCACATCCGGGACGTCGCCGCCGAAATAGCCAGGGACGATCGGCAGAAATACGCCAAGAACCCGGAGACGAAGCCCATCTTCATAAGCGTGACCAAATCCCTCGGCCGGATCGCCGGCGCGTCGTTTGTACTCGAGGGTGCATCACCCCTGATTGACGCTCGCAAACTGGTAAATGCGTGCACACACCTTCAGCGTCGATTTGCGCTCGTGACCAGCCGGCATGTCCTGGAGGCATCGGCCCTGCTCGAGGAGGGCGAAGCCGTTGTCCGCGCGGCCGACGGCATCGTCAGTCGGCTGGAGGCGGCTAACAAATTCTTCGGCCTCTCGAACCTGCAGGCGATCATCCAATGGCTGCGTAAACGCATGAAACTAACCGTCTACACGGTATCCCAGGCCGCCCTGGCCCGCCTCGGCGAGGTGGAAACTGTCCGAATAGAGCGACGGCTTATTGCCGTGCCGGAATGGTCGTCCCGAAAGCGAATTGGGGATCTCCTAGGTATCTAGATGACTGGTCCTTAGCGAGCTTGCAACAGATGATCCTTCCTCGGAGGAAGCCTTGGCCAAAAACATCGTAATTTTTTCCGACGGGACCGGCCAGGACGGCGGTGTCCGTGCCGAGCAACGCATGAGCAACATCTACAAGATGTATCGTGCCTCCAGGGTGAGCCCGGAAACCGCCATCGATCCAAGGGATCAGGTTGCATTCTACGACCCAGGCCTGGGAACCGAGACGACGGCAACGGGGATGACAGGCCTGGTACGCTGGACACAGAAGACCATGGCCTCGGTATCGGGGCGCGGCATCACGACCAATATCGCCGAGTGCTACGAGTTCCTGATCAACCACTACCAGCCCGGCGACCGCATCTTCCTCTTCGGCTTCAGCCGCGGCGCCTACACCGTGCGCAGCATCGCCAATCTCCTGATGCTCTGCGGCGTGCCGACCCGGCAGGGCGAGCAGCCGCTGCAGCGTTTCAGGAAGTCGATCCGCGACATTGCTCACGAGGCGGTTCATGACGTGCTGGAGCATGGTGCGGGCCATCCGCGCGCCGAATTCGAGGATGAACGCCTGGAACTGGCTCGGAGATTCCGGGCCGCGTATGCCGCCGACCACGACTCCGGTGAAGTCCATCGCTCCAACGCAGCGCCTTATTTCATCGGTGTCTTCGACACCGTCGCCGCGCTCGGCGTCAAAGGCGCGCTGGCGATCGCCATCAAGGTGTCGCTCGTGATTGGGGCGGGTGTGCTCGCGGCGGTCCTCTGTGTTGTCCCGTCGTTGGCAATAGGCGGCATTCTCTTCCTTCTGGGCTTTGCTTTCTGGTGGTCGGTGCTGGCACTGGTTGCAGCCGCCGCTTTACTCGGCGGCGCCTTCATGTTTGGGCGCCAACGAAAGTCCGTCAGGAAGATCATCAAGGATTTTCCGAATCCGGGCGATCGATCGACTCATCTCGCTGAATGGAAGGGTGAACACTTCGACCGCCTGCTCAGTCGGTTCGTGGGGTATGCACGCTCGGCAAACGCGATCGACGAAACCCGGGAAGACTTTGCCCGCGTTGCCTGGGGCCCCACGGCTGAAATGGAGACCGAGCGTCACGGCCTCCCGACCTTCAAACAGATCTGGTTCGCAGGCAATCACTCCGACATCGGCGGCAGTTACCCGGAGGCGGAGTCGCGTCTCTCGGATGTGGCGCTCGGATGGATGATCGAGGAAGCCGTTGGAGTCCCTGACGGTCTCAAGATCGGGCCCGTGATGGTGCGTGGCCATCGCCTCGTGGGAACGTCTGAGGTTGGCATTCCCCTTCAGCTCTTTCCTGCCGCCGACGGTCTCCAGCACTGCGAGGTTGCCGGGATGCAGGATGTGCTGGACGGCCGCCTTCCGAGATGGCTGCGCCGCTTTACGACCGGCCTGGGCTGGAAGGCAGCGGCACGGCCGATCCCCAAGGATGCCATCGTGCACCCGACCGTCGAGGAGCGATTTCGGCTGGACGAGGTTGCGCAATGTGCCGGCTCGGGTGCCTACAGACCGGCGGCCTTGAAGGAGCACGTGAAGTTCAGCAAGTTCTACGTCGATGCCGCCACAAACGGCCCATTCAACGCCGCGATGTGATCGCGGGTGGCGATACTGAACTCAGTTGACCTTGCGATGGGTGGATGCAGCCTTCGGGGGCTTCGACGTGCTCGATCTCGCCTTCAAGACCGCGATCTCGCCGACCTGCCCTTCGATGCGCTTCACGCCCTCGAGCTTCGCCTTTGCGGCAAATGCGATCGAGAACACGGACAACTCCAATGAAATGCCCGTCGCCCCAGTCGGCGGGAAACACAAAGGGAGAGCCCGACCGCGTCGGCTGCGCCTCGATGCAGTCCATCGCGCCTTCTCCCAGCGCCGGACCTGCGCCCCACTCTTGGTGTCGGGAAAGCGAATGCAGTGTTCGTTCCGACTGAATCACGACCGTTCTAGTCCCAGCGCCTCCATTCGCCGGAAGCCGGTCAGAAGCACGAGCCGGATGGCTGCAAGCCCGGTCGGATGTTCGCCTTCGAACGCCAATTGACGCATCACGGGTCCGAGACGACGGAGTTCGTCTTCGTTCAGCCGGCGCTTGCGGCTTCCGACCGCCAGCTGCCGGACGCCTTGCGCAGGATTTTTGCCGATGATGCCGAGACAAGCGGCGTGGCCGAGCAACGCGCGTAAGGTACTAATCGCTCGGCTGGCGACGCCAGGACCACCTGTTGACTGCCCCCCGCGACCTTTCTTACGTCTGCGGGACGACTTGCCCGCCGCAATATCCGCCTGCATTCCCTCGATGTCCTGCAGTGTGAGACGGCTCACGAGCCGGGCGCCGAGCAAAGGCTTGATATGAGTCTCGATTCGGCCTCGATCACTCTTGAATGTCGATGCCTTGAGACGAACAGAAAGTCACCGGAGCGGATCGCCGCCGAATGGCGGTTGATCTCGCGAGACGCCACCGGCTGGCAGAAAGATCGCATCGCGCTTGGCCATCGTTTCATTCCCCATTCAAACGATACAGGCCAGACGGCACGCTCCATAGGCTGTTGCTTAATCCCACTGCTTACAAGGCGCTTACATCGCGGTGCGAGACCGCCCATGTAAGCAGAACTCGCCCGCTCGGCACTTTCTAAATGCTTTGTATTGTTGGTAGAAATTGGAGCGGGCGAAGGGATTCGAACCCTCGACCCCGACCTTGGCAAG
>LSKJ01000292.1 GCA_001557035.1 Rhodospirillaceae bacterium CCH5-H10
CCTTGTAGGTCGTCGAGCCGATGCAGCGCAGTTCGCCCGACTGGAGCGAGGGCTTCAGCAGGTTCGAGGCGTCCATCGAGCCGCCCGACGTGGCGCCGGCGCCGATGATCGTATGGATTTCGTCGATGAAGAGCACCGAATTGGGCTTCTTCTTGAGTTCGCCCAGGACGGCCTTCAGACGCTCCTCGAAGTCGCCGCGATAGCGCGTGCCGGCCAGCAGCGCGCCCATGTCGAGCGAATAGATGATCGCCTCCTTGAGGACTTCCGGCACTTCACCGTCGACGATCTTGCGCGCCAGGCCCTCGGCGATCGCCGTCTTGCCGACGCCGGGCTCGCCGACATAGAGCGGGTTGTTCTTGGTGCGGCGGCACAGGACCTGGATGGTGCGCTCGACCTCGTGGTCGCGGCCGATCAGCGGATCGACGCGGCCCTCGCGGGCTTTCTGGTTGAGGTCGACGCAGTAGGCGGCCAGCGCCTCGTTGCCCTGCTTGGCCGCGCCCTCGCCGCTCGCCGCCTCTTCCTCGGAACCGGTGACGCGGCGCGTGCGCGAGCGGCCCGGCACCTTGGCCTTGCCGTGACTGATGTAGTCGACGGCGTCGAGACGAGTCATGCCCTGGTTCTCGAGGAACGAGACGGCATGGCTGTCGCGCTCCGAGAACAGCGCCACCAGCACGTTGGCGCCCGTCACCTCGTTGCGACCGGACGACTGCACATGCACCGCCGCGCGCTGGACGACGCGCTGGAATCCGGCGGTCGGCAGCGGCTCACTGGCGGTCTGCGTGATGATGCCCTTGAGGCGGTTGTCGACGAAGGTTTCGAGATCGTGGCGCAGCCTGTCGATATCGACGCCGCAGGCCTTGAGGACCGGGACCGCGTCTTCGTCCTCGGTCATCGCCAGCAGCAGGTGCTCCAGCGTCGCATACTCGTGGCGACGTTCGCCTGCGAGCCCGAAAGCGCGATGCAGGGACTTCTCGAGGTTCTTTGAAAGCATGGACATTGGACCACCTCGACTGGAAAAACGAACTACTCTTGGTCGTCGTTACTCTTTCTCCAACGTGCACTGGAGAGGGTGCTGGTTCTTGCGGGCGTAGTCGACCGTCTGCGTCACCTTGGTCTCGGCGATCTCGTAGGTGTAGACACCACAGATACCCACGCCCTTCTGGTGGACGTGCAGCATCACTTCGGTCGCTTCTTCGCGGGTCTTCTGGAAGATGTTCTGCAGAACGTCGACGACGAACTCCATCGGCGTGTAGTCGTCGTTCAGCATTAGCACCTTGTACATCGACGGCTTCTTGGTGCGGGTCCGCGTGAGTGTGAGCGCGCCGGTACGACCGTCGTCACCCCCCTCGCCGTCATCACGGCGCGGCGGCTGCTGGGGCGGTCCATTCGGCGGCTCGTTCGGGCCGCCGAGCCGCACTTCGCCTACGCTGCGCAGAAAATCCATCGTCCTAGCCACACTCCAAAGCCAAGCCACGCAGGAATTATATAGGTAGCCCAGACGATTCCGCTACCTCGGTCGGAGCCCGTCCTTTCCCACGACGAGCATCCAGCGATCGGCGCGGGCGCGGTGGATCGGGGCATTCATGTCGCGACGCAGTTCGGCGGGTTCGAGCTTGCGCGGCGGATTGACCGGAATCGGCACCTTGTCCCAGGAGAAAAGCCGCGCGGAAAACTTCACGTTGGCGAAGCCGTCGGTCGGATAGTGGTAGGCCTGAAAGCCCCAGACGCCGTTACGGCAGGAGGCGACCGTCCACCAGAAGTCGTTATCCGGCAGCCGCATTCCGTCCCGCGGCGGGCCGAAGGCTCGGCTTTCCTCCAGCAACCCCACCAGCTCGCGGGTTTCCCCGGCATTCAGGATCCGCTGCCCGCCCTTCATGCTCCACGGGGCGAAAATGTCGGACGGATTGGAGATCAGCATGTTGGTGATCCCCGTCGTGACGTTGCCCTGGCCTTCGAGCACGCCGATGTTCATGCCCGCTGTGCCGTCCGGCTGCAGGAAGATGTCGTAGGCGCGGACCTGCTCCTCCCAGAGCGCATTGTAGATCAGGCGCAGATGGCTGCGGCCGCCCGGTACGCAGGCGGCCCGGATGTCGTTGGCCGCCACGAAGTCGAACCAGTGGAAGCTGCGGACGATCGGCTTTTCGACATTGCGGTCGGGCCGCTGTGCCGTCGCGGGGCTTGCGGCAATCGCGCCCAAGGCAGCCAGCGTCACCAAAAAAGCCTTCATCGGACCTCCAATAGGTTGGCCTGCATCATCCGGACCAACTGGGGCAGCAGAGCGGCACGTCGAAAGTTGCAGAGCTCACCGAACTTTAGTAGAGTGGCAGGAATTGCTCATAACCTATTGGCTGAGCACAAAAATCAGAATTTTGCGTGTGGCGTATTCGCAATGATTTTCCCTTTAAGGCGAATTGCGGTCAGCCTCTCCTGGTTTGCCGCCGGTGTCGTGTTCATCGGCGCATCCCTCACGCCTGCACCGGTCGACGCCCAGTCGACCTCGGTCAAGCGGGCTGCACCACCGGCTAAGGCCCGCGCCAAGGCCTCTTCGCGCCAGGCATCCTCGTCCTGGGTTCCGAATCCCGGCGTCAATGCCCGCGACTCCTATCTGATCGTGGACGCCACGAGCGGCCGCGAGCTGGCATCGGACCGCCCCGACGAGCTGCGTCATCCCGCCTCCCTGACGAAGCTGATGACGATCTACCTCACCTTCTCGGCCCTGGATTCGGGTCGGCTGTCGCTGGGCGACGGGTTGCAGGTTTCGGCCAACGCCCTCAATGCCCCGCCGACCAAGATGGGCATGACGCCGGGCGGTACGGTGAACGTGCGCGATGCGACGATGGCGCTGATCACGCGCTCGGCCAACGATGCCGCCGTGCTGCTGGCCGAGGCACTCGGCGGCAGCGAAGAGGCATTCGCCCGGCTGATGACGCAGAAGGCGCGCCAGCTCGGCATGACGTCGACGGTGTTCCGCAACGCCTCGGGTCTGCCCAACAGCGAGCAGGTCACGACGGCGCGCGACCTCGCCAAGCTCGCCAATGCGCTGCTGCGCGACTACCCGCACTACTATGCGATCTTCTCGGTTCAGAGTTACGCCTATCGCGGGCGTACGCTGGAAAACCACAACCGCATGCTCGGCAACTACGAAGGCGCCGACGGCCTGAAGACAGGCTACACGAATGCGTCCGGCTTCAACCTTGTGATGTCGGCGGTGCGCGACAATCGCCGGCTGATCGGCGTCGTCATGGGCGGCACCAGCGCCGCGCAGCGCGACCGGACGATGGCAGCCCTGATGGACCGGGGCTTCTCCCTGGCCGCCGCCATGCAGCTCTCGCCCTGGACCTCGCAGCGCAAGCCGCCGTCGGCCCGCTACACGGCCGCCCAGTTCGATCCCGGCAGCAGCTTCGCGGAAGCCTATCGCCCGCCCCAGGCCGCGCCGCAGCAGGTCAGTCCGAAGTATGCCGGCTTCGTGCCGCCCGCGCCGGCAGCACCAGCGGCTGCGCAGACCGCATTTGCCGCCGCGCCTCCCCCGTCGGCACCGGCAATGCCGGACACGCCCGCCCTCGGCAGCTGGGTCATCCAGGTCGGTTCGTTCAGCGAGCCTCAGGCGGCTCAGGCTGCGCTCGAGCGGGCTACCGCCGCGCTCCCCAACGCCCGCTCGGCCTCGGCCATCGTCGACGAGGTCCAGATGGCCAACCGCGTCTTCCATCGCGCGCGCCTGATCAACCTTTCTCAGGACCAGGCCACCGAAGGCTGCAAGCGGCTGGAGAAGCGGAAGATCTACTGCTCGGCCCTGCAGGTCACGGCGTGGAATACGCCGGGTGCACGCTGATCGCTTTCCGGAGGCGTTCCACGAAGGACCGCTTGTGACGGCGCTGCCATAGCGTCAGGTCCCACAGTTCGCGGCTGGGTTTCAGCCGGGACTGGATCGGCTCGAAGACCGACACCTCGGTCATCCTGCCCCGCACTTTCACCCTGAGCGGCACGACGCGATAGCCGGAGCCCTCATAGGCCGCGAGGTGCGCGACATCGCGTGCGCTGAGGCCGCCGACGATCGCACCCGGCACCTCGCCGCACGGATCGGCGATGACGATGGGATAGCTCGCGCCCTGCACGCGACGCCGCGCGTGGCCCGGCAGACTCGCCTGCGTATAGGCCTGGGGCGGCAACCGCCGTCCCAGCACCAGGGCCGTCACGTCTCGATCGAGCAACGTGCCGTAGAAAAAGAAGCGCATCAGTGGCGGCCGGAGCCGGCGTCATCCGGCAGCTCGACACCGCAGGCGGCCAGCGCCGACTTGAGGTCGACCATGAGTCGCTCCAGGCCCGCATTGTCGGCCGCCTCGCAGCGCGCCACGAGCACGGGCTGCGTGTTCGATGCCCGCAGGAGCCACCACCCGTCCCCGGTGCTGACCCGCACACCGTCGATGTCGGAGAACTTGGCGCCGTCCTTCTGCAGGCGAGCCTTCACCTTCTCCACCACGCCGAACTTCTCGTCGTCCGGGCAGTCGAAGCGCAGCTCGGGCGTATTGACCGGCTGGGGCAGCCCATCGCGCATTTCCGCCAGACTCTCCTTCGAGTTGGCGACGATGTTGAGCAGGCGCAGGCCGCAATAGAGCGCGTCGTCGAAACCGTAGAAGGTGTCGGCGAAGAAGACGTGACCGCTCATCTCGCCGGCGAGCGGCGCGCCGACCTCGGCCATCTTGCTCTTGATCAGCGAATGACCGGTCTTGAACATCATCGGCTTGCCGCCGGCCTTGGCGATCTCGTCGAACAGCACCTGGCTCGCCTTCACGTCGGCGATGATCGTGGCGCCCGGATTGGACTTCAGCACGTCGCGCGCCCACAGGACGAGGAGCTGGTCGCCCCACAGGATGCGGCCCTTGCCGTCGACCGCGCCGATGCGGTCGCCGTCGCCATCGAAGGCGATGCCCAGGTCGCAGCCCTGCTTCTTCACCTCGGCAATGAGCTGCTCGAGGTTCTTCGGCACCGTCGGATCGGGATGGTGCGATGGGAAGGTGCCGTCGACCTTTTCGTTCAGCACGAAATGCTCGCCTTCGAGCTTGTCGACCACGGAGCGGATCGAAACGCCGACCGCGCCGTTGCCTGTATCCCAGGCGACCTTGAGCTTCTTGCCGGGCTTCACGTCACGCAGCAGCCGGGCGGCATAATCGGCGAGGATCGGCCGCTTCTCGACCTTGCCCTGTCCCGTCTCCCAGTCGCCCTTGCCGGCCATCGCACCCAGGGTCTGGATGTCGGCTCCGAAGAAGGACTTCTTGCCCATCATCATCTTGAAGCCGTTGTAGTCCGGCGGATTGTGCGACCCCGTGATCTGGATGCCGCCGTCGGCCTCGAGGTGATAGACGGCGAAATAGAGCATGGGGGTTGCCGCCAGGCCGATGTCCAGCACGTCGATGCCGGCAGCCGTCAGCCCCTCGATGCAGGCCGCCGCCAGTTCAGGAGAACTCAGGCGCCCGTCATAGCCCAGCGCGACCTTCTTGCCGCCCTTGCGCCGCACGAGCGTCCCCAGCGTGCGCCCGATCGCGCGGGCGTCGGCGGCATGGACGGTGCCACCCACGATGCCGCGAATGTCGTACTCACGCAGGATGCTCGAATCGAACTTGTGGCTCATGGAACGGACTCCGAAAAAAGCCTTCAGGAAATTCAGGAACGCGGGGCCGGCCGGCCGACGCCTTCGTAGGTGAAGCCAAGCGCGCGCATTTCGCCCGGATCGAAGATATTGCGCAGATCGACGATGCGCGGCTGGCGCATCAGATCCTTGATGCGGCGCGGATCCAGGCCGCGGAACTCGTGCCATTCGGTGATGACGACGAGGACGTCGGCGCCCGTCGCCGCCTCATAGGCGGTTCTGGTGAAGCTCACGTCCTTCATCAGGCGTCCCGCCTCTTCCATCCCCTCGGGATCGAACGCAACGATCTTCGCGCCGGCCGCCTGAAGCGCGGGCACGATATCGAGCGAGGGCGCGTCGCGCATGTCGTCGGTGTTCGGCTTGAACGTCAGGCCCAGCACGCCGATCGTCAGTCCCGCGACCGAGCCGCCACAGAAATCGATGACCTTCCGCGCCATCCGCTTCTTGCGGCCGTTGTTCACCTGGATCACCTGCTCGACGATCGTCTGCGGGGCGTTGGCCTCGCGCGCCGTATAGGCCAGCGCCAGCGTGTCCTTCGGGAAACACGAGCCGCCGAAGCCCGGTCCGGGATGCAGGAACTTGCGCCCGATGCGACCGTCGAGGCCGATGCCGCGGGCGACGTCATGCACGTCGGCGCCGACCTTCTCGCACAAGTCGGCGATCTCGTTGATGAAGGTGATCTTGGTCGCGAGAAACGCGTTGCCCGCGTACTTGGTGACCTCGGCCGTCTCGATGTTGGTGAACACCATCGGCGTCTGGATAAGGTTGAGCGGCCGGTAGATCGCCGACATCACGTCGCGTGCGCGCTGGCTCTCGACCCCGATCACGACGCGATCCGGCTTCATGAAGTCCTCGATCGCCGCGCCTTCGCGCAGGAACTCCGGATTGGAGGCCACGTCGAACTCTGCCGCGGGTCGCGATTCCCGTATGATGCGCGCAACCTCGCGCCCCGTACCGACCGGCACGGTCGACTTCGTCACGATCACCGTATAGCCCGTGATCGCCTGGGCAATCTCGGCCGCCGCCGCGTAGACGTAGGACAGGTCGGCATGTCCGTCGCCGCGCCGCGTGGGCGTACCGACGGCGATGAATACGGCGTCGGCATTGCCGACCGCGTCGGCGAGATGGGTGCCGAAGGTCAGTCGACCGGAACGCACATTGTCCGCCACCAGCCGGTCGAGGCCCGGCTCGTAGATCGGGATCTCACCCTTCCGGAGCCGCTCGATCTTCGCGGCGTCCTTGTCGACACACACCACGTCGTGCCCGAACTGCGCGAAGCAGGCTCCCGATACCAGCCCGACATAGCCCGAACCGATCATGGCGATGCGCATGCGATCAGGCCTTCAGCAGACGACCGAGAAGAGCCCGCGTATCCGCAGCGGTATCGGCGCGGTGCAACGCCACCGCGACATTGGCTTCCAGGAAGCCGATACGGCTGCCACAATCGTAGCGCTGGCCGGCATAGCGCAAGGCATGGAACGGCGAGCGTCCGATCATCTTCGCCATCGCATCGGTAAGCTGGATCTCGCCGCCGGCCCCGGTCTCGTGCCGGTCGAGATGCTCGAAAACCTCGGGCATCAGCACGTAGCGGCCGATCAGCGCCAGGGTGGACGGTGCTTCCTCGGGCTTGGGCTTCTCGACCATCCCGGTGATCTCGGAGAGATTGCCGTTCTCGTTCTTCACGGCCGCGATGCCGTAGCTCTTGGTCTGTTCGCGGGGCACGTCCATCACGGCAACGACGCTGCCGCCGGTCTTCTCGTGCGCCTGCACGAGCTGGCCGATGCAGCTCGGCTCGTCGATGGTCAATTCGTCCGGCAAAAGGACGGCAAAGGGCTCCTGCCCGATCCAGTGACGCGCGCACCACACGGCGTGGCCGAGACCCAGCGGCTTCTGCTGGCGCGTGAAGATCGCATTGCCCGGCTTGATCGTGGCGTCCTGCGTCTGCTTCAGCTCCGGCGCCTTCTTGCGCTGTTCGAGCGTCGCCTCCAGTTCGTAGGCATGATCGAAGTGGTCTTCGAGCGCGCCCTTGTTGCGACCAGACACGAAGACGAATTCCTCGATGCCGGCGACCAGGCACTCCTGCACCGCGTACTGGATGAGCGGACGATCGACGACTGTCAGCATCTCCTTGGGCATGGCCTTGGTCGCGGGCAGGAATCTCGTTCCCAGACCGGCAACCGGAAGGACGGCTTTTCTGACTCGCTGCGCCATGCTCATCGACCTCGTTCAGCAACGGGATTGTATATAAAAATCAATGATTTGACAGGATCAAGGCGAGATGACCCGCAGGCGTGCTAGATGCCATGTCGGCGCGCGCAGTGGCAAGATCATCCACCGAGCAATACGTCCTTGGCCCGGTTGATCCGAGAGGCGAGCTCGGCGGAGCCGCCCACGTCGGGATGCATGCGCTGGATCAGTCGCCGATGGGCCGCCTTGATCTCCTCAGCCGTCGCGCCCTCGGAGAGACCCAGCACGGCCAGTGCTTCCTCGCGGCTCATGTCCGAGCGGGAGCCGCGCGGCGGTGGCGCATTTCGTGCGTTCCGCCAGTCCGCCCCGAAACGCCGGTCGAGATAGGCTTCGAGGACCCGCAGCGAATCGGCGTCCGCGGCGCATTCGGTCCGCAAGTCGAGCAGATCCGCGTCGGTCAGGGCGTCCAGGGTACGTCCGGCAAAGCGACCGGCCAGAACCGTACCACCGACATCGCCGCTCGCGTGATCAATCCATGCCTTCAGGAAAGCCGTGTCGACCTCGGTGCGCTGGCCAGCCCCTGGCGCACTGAAGCCGCCGGACGACCGGTTACGGACCGCCCGCGCGATCAATGCCGTGATGGCGATACCCGCCAATCCCATCAACTCCGGCAACAGGCCGGGCAGGAAGCGCAGGCCGAAAATCAGCATCGCGCCGACGCCGATGCCGCCCAGCACCACCATGATCACGCGCATCACGCGCGCCAGCGACGATGGGTTGGCCCGCAGGAGCCAGGCAATGACCAAAGCGATTGCAGCGAAGGACAGCAGCGCCAGGAGAAGCGCCGGCATGACCTATTGCCGGGTCGTCGGCGCCTGGGGCGCCGGCGTTTGCGGCTGTGTCTGCGATTGCGACTCCGCTTTCTCGCGCTGGATCTGGCGCCAGCGCTCGACGTTGCGGTTGTGCTCGGGAAGCGTGGTGGCGAAGGCGTGCCCGCCCTGCCCGTCGGCGACGAAGAAGAGCGAACGGTCACGCGCCGGATTGGTCGCCGCGACGATCGAGGCGCGTCCGGGATTGCAGATGGGCCCGCGCGGCAGGGCCGCGATCACGTAGGTGTTGAACGGCGTGTTCGACTGCAGGTCGGCGCGCGTCAGGTCACGCCCGAGCGGCGCCTTGCCTTCGGTCAGCCCGTAGATGGTGGTGGGATCGCTCTCGAGCTTCATGCGCCGGCGCAGGCGGTTGATGAAGACCGCCGCGACCCGGGTGCGTTCGGCCGGCACCGCCGTTTCCTTCTCGATCATCGACGCCAGGATCAGAGCCTCGCGCTTGTTGGCGAGCGGCAGGCCGGCAGCGCGCTTGCGCCAGGCCTCGTCCAGAGCCTTCTCCATCGCCTCCTTCATGCGCAACAGCAGCCCGTCGCGGGTGTCGTCGCGCGAATAGAAGTAGGTCTCGGGCAGGAGGTCGCCCTCTTTCACGTCGAGCGTGATGTCCCCGGTGAGCGCCTCGGTCTTGCGCACCAGCTCCAGCACCTCGGGTGTCGTCATGCCTTCGGGAATGGTGAGGCGGCGCTGCACGACCTTGCCCGATTGCAGCAGTTCCACCAGCGCCTGCATGGAAGTATGGGCCGGCACTTCGTACTCGCCCGCCTTGATGGGCTTGGGCGAGGGATCGATCATCAGCGCCACGCGGAACAGGCGCGGATGGGCGATGACGCCCTCCTCCTCCAGCAGCTTGGCCATGGTCGTCGGCCCGGCGCCACGCGGGATCACGACGTTCTTGGTCTTGTCGAGAGGCCCCTGGGCGGTGAGGATCACGTGGCCGACATAGATCGACCCGCCCATGACGGTGGCGAACAAGGCGATAAAGAACAGAACCCAGCGGAAGTAGCTGAGCATGACTCAGCTCCCTGAGTTCAGGCAGGCCCGACGATCAGGCTTGCGTTGGTGCCGCCAAATCCGAACGAATTGCTGAGCGCGTAACGAACCTTGCGCTGCTTGGCCTGCTTCGGAACGAGGTCGATGTCGCAGCCCTCGTCCGGTTCGTCGAGGTTGAGCGTCGGCGGAACCGCCTGCTCCTTGAGCGACTTGATCGCATAGATCGCCTCGATCGCTCCCGCAGCCCCCAGCAGATGGCCGGTTGCCGACTTGGTCGAGGACATCGACAGTTTGTAGGCATCGGCGCCGAAGGTCCGCTTGACCGCACCGAGCTCGATGACGTCCGCCATGGTCGAGGTGCCATGGGCGTTCACGTAGTCGATCTGGTCGGTGCCGAGGCCAGCACGCTTCAGCGCCGCCTTCATGGCGCGCATCGCACCGTCGCCGTCCTCGGACGGGGCGGTGATGTGATAGGCATCGCCGGACAGGCCATAGCCGAGGATTTCGGCGTAGATCTTGGCGCCGCGCTTCTTGGCATGCTCGTACTCTTCGAGCACGAGGCAGCCGGCGCCCTCGCCCATCACGAAGCCGTCGCGCTTCTTGTCCCACGGCCGCGACGCCTGGGTCGGGGTGTCGTTGAAGTCGGTCGACAGCGCCTTGCAGGCGTTGAAGCCCGCGATGCCGATGCGGCAGATCGCGGCTTCGGCGCCGCCCGCCACCATGACATCCGCATCCTCGAACTGGATCAGCCGCGCAGCGTCGCCGATCGCGTGCGCGCCGGTGGCGCAGGCGGTGACGACCGCATGGTTCGGTCCCTTGAAGCCGTACTTGATCGAGACCTGGCCCGAGACCAGGTTGATCAGCGCCGACGGAATGAAGAACGGGCTGACACGACGCGGCCCGCGCTCCTTAAGCACCAGCGATGTCTCGTAGATGGTCTGCAGGCCACCGATGCCGGAGCCGATCATGACACCGGTCCGGGTCAGACCTTCCTCGTCCTGTGGCATCCAGCCGGAATCCTCGACCGCCTGCTGGGCGGCCGCGATTCCGAACACGATGAACTTGTCCAGCTTCCGCTGTTCCTTGGGCGCAAGGTAATCGTCCACGTTGAAGTGGCCGTTCGCCTTGTCACCCTGAGGGACCTCGCCCGCGATCCGGGTCGCGAGATCGGATGTATCGAACGCCTGGATCGGGCGGATGCCCGATTCCGCCGCCATGAGGCGGCGCCAGTTCGTGTCGACGCCGTCACCCAACGGCGTCACCATACCCATGCCGGTTACGACGACTCGCCTCATCTTCCGACGTCCCTCTCGCAGGAAACGGTGAAGATCAGGACTTCGCGTTGCCCTTGATGAAGCCGATGGCGTCGCCGACGGTCTGGATCTTCTCGGCGGCGTCGTCGGGAATCTCGATGCCGAATTCTTCCTCGAACGCCATCACCAGCTCGACCGTGTCGAGGCTGTCCGCGCCGAGGTCGTCGATGAACTTGGCCTCTTCCTTGACCTGAGCGGCCTCGACGCCGAGATGCTCAACGACGATCTTCTTAACGCGCTCGGCAATATCGCTCATTGTCTTGTCCTTCCCGTGTATCCAAAAATCCCGGTCGCCGAAGGGGGTTCGGCGGATGCCGCGCTATTAACATAGCTTCCGGGCCATTGGCTAGGTCCGAAAAGCCCACGAAATCAGGCACTTGCAGCCTTTACCCTCAGATCATCGCCATCCCGCCGTTGATGTGCAGGGTCTGACCCGTGACATAGGCCGCCTCGTCGCTGGCGAGATAGACGACACCGGCCGCGATCTCCTCCGGCGTGCCGAGGCGATCCGCGGGAACGCGACCCAGGATGGCCTTCTTCTGGTCGTCGGTCAGCACGTCGGTCATCGGCGTGGCGATGAAGCCCGGCGCGAGGCAGTTCACCGTGATGCCGCGCGACGCGAGTTCCTGCGCCAGCGACTTCGACATGCCGATCAGGCCGGCCTTGGCGGCCGCATAGTTGGCCTGCCCGGGATTGCCGGTGACGCCGACGATCGAGGTGATGTTGATGACCCGGCCAAAACGCCGCTTCATCATTCCGCGCATCGCCGCGCGTGTGAGACGGAAGGTGCCGGTGAGATTCACCAGCAGGACCTTCTCCCACTCCTCGTCCTTCATGCGCATGGAAATGTTGTCACGCGTGATGCCGGCATTGTTCACCAGGATGTCGAGCTTGCCACCCATCGCCGCCTCGGACTCCTTGGCCAGCCGGTCGATATCGGCCGCATCGTCCATCTTCGCGGTGACGACGTAGGCACGTTCGCCAAGCGCCGCCTTGAGCTGCTCCAACGCTTCGGCGCGCGTGCCCGAGAGCGTCACCGTCGCGCCCTGCTTGTGAAGTGCGCGCGCGATCGCGCCGCCGATACCACCCGATGCACCCGTGACGAGAGCCGCCTTGCCTGTCAGGTCGAACATGGCTTTCTCCTCACACCGTCTTCAGGAAGGCTTCGATGTCGGCCGGCGTGTTGAGCGCCATGCCCGTCATGTCCTTGTCGATACGCTTCACAAGGCCCGACAGGACCTTGCCGGTACCGCATTCGACCAGAACCTCGACGTCTCGCGACTTCATGTACTGGACGCTTTCGCGCCAACGGACGAGCCCGGTGACCTGTTCCACCAGCCGCTGCTTGATCGAGTCCGGATCGCTCACTTCCGACGCCAGCACGTTGGAGATGAGCGGCACGCGCGGCGGCATCAGCGTCACGCCTTCGAGCGCGACCTTCATCGCATCGGCGGCCGGTTGCATCAGCGGACAATGGAAAGGTGCGCTCACCGGCAGCAGCATGCCGCGCTTGCAGCCCTTGGCCTTGGCCGCCTCGATCGTGCGCTCGACCGCTTCCTTGTGGCCGCTGACCACGACCTGGCCGCCGCCATTGTCGTTGGCGACCGCCACGACCTCGCCCTGGGCCGCTTCCTTGCAGGCTTCCTGGGCGGGCTCCAGTTCGATGCCGAGCAGCGCCGCCATGGCGCCGACGCCGACCGGCACCGCCTTCTGCATCGACTGGCCGCGCAGCTTCAGGAGGCGTGCGGCGTCCGGCAGCGTCAGGGCCCCGGCCGCGGCAAGCGCCGAATACTCGCCCAGCGAGTGGCCTGCGACGTAGGCGGCCAACGAAGACAGCGGCTTGCCGCCGTCCTTCTCCAGGATCCGGGCGACCGCGACGCTGACGGCCATCAGGGCCGGCTGGGCGTTTTCGGTCAGGACGAGGTCGCTTTCGGGCCCTTCCCGCATCAATTTGGAAAGATTCTGCTTCAGCGCCTCGTCGACCTCGCCGAATACCTCCCGGGCGGTGGCGAAGGCACCGGCGAGGTCGGCTCCCATGCCGACGGCCTGCGATCCCTGTCCCGGAAAGACAAAAGCCCGACTCATGCGCGTTTTCCCCGATTTCCGCTAGAATTGGCGCAGTCATACCGGGGTGCCGGACGCAGTCAAGCCGCACCGGGAATGCCTTGCTTTCAGGGCGCTTGCCTGTATAACCGCCCCTCTTCGGGGCCTCAGTCGGCCTCGATCTCCTTGCCGCCCCGATGCATTCCGCGATGGGACGGCTAGATCCGGCCGGTTCCTCGGAACTCCGGGTCGCTAACAGCCATAAGGAGCCGAATCTACATGGCACTCTACGAGAATGTCTTCATTGCGCGTCAGGACGTTGCGACGACGCAGGTGGAGGCTCTGACCACCCAGTTCTCCGAACTGGTCACCAGCCTGGGCGGCACCGTCTCCAAGAAGGAGTACTGGGGCCTGCGTTCGCTGACCTACCGCATCAAGAAGAACCGCAAGGGTCACTACACCCTGCTCAACATCGACGCCCCCGCGGCGGCGGTGAAGGAGCTGGAGCGCACGATGTCGATCAACGAAGACATCATCCGCTACATGACCGTGCGCGTCGACGCGCTCGAGGAAGGCCCGTCGGCCGTCATGGTGCGCAGCGCCGAGAAGTCCGACCGTCCGGGCGGCGACCGCGGCGACCGCTGGGGCGATCGCCCGCCGCGCCGCGAGCGTCCGCGCTTCGGCGACGAGGGCGGTCCCGCCCCGGCCATTGAAACGGGAGAAGAAGCATGAGCGCCCAGCGTCGTCCGTTCACCCGCCGCCGCAAGAGCTGCCCGTTCTCCGGCGCCAACGCCCCGAAGATCGACTACAAGGACGTGCGCCTTCTGCAGCGCTTCGTCTCCGAACGCGGCAAGATCGTTCCGAGCCGCATCTCGGCGGTCTCGTCCAAGAAGCAGCGCGAACTCGCCCAGGCGATCAAGCGCGCCCGCTTCCTGGCGCTCCTGCCCTACCTCATCGCCTAGTCGGGAGACGCAATCATGCCGATGAACGTCATCCTGCTCGAACGCGTGCCGAAGCTCGGCCAGATGGGCGACGTTGTGAAGGTGAAGCCCGGCTTCGCCCGCAACTTCCTCCTGCCGCAGAAGAAGGCGCTGCGCGCGACCAAGGACAACATCACCTACTTCGAATCGCAGCGTAAGGTTCTCGAGGCGCAGAACCTCGAGCGCCGCCAGGAAGCCGAAGCCGTCGGCGCGAAGATGAGCGACCTCAAGGTCGTCATCATCCGCCAGGCGTCCGAGGCCCTGCAGCTGTACGGTTCGGTGACTTCGCGCGACATCGCGGAAGGCGCCGCCACCCAGAACGTCAAGATCGAGCGCAGCCAGGTCGAACTGGACAAGCCGATCAAGGCGCTGGGCGAGCACAAGATCAAGATCCACCTCCATCCGGAAGTCGTGGTCGAGATCTCGGTGCTGGTCGCCCGCTCCGCGGACGAGGCCGAGTTCCTCGCCAAGGGCGGCAGGCTCGTCGCCGAGACCGAGCGTGCGCAGATGGAAGCGGCGGAAGCCGCGCAGCGTGCAGCCGACCAGGCCGCCGCGCTGTTCGAGGCCAAGGCTGCCGAAGCCGCCGAAGGCGAGACCGCCGAGGCTGCGGCCGAGGAAGCGCCGGCCGACCAGAAGTAAACGCGTGCCGTCAGGCACCGCGCACCTCTTCGAACGCATGTCATCGCCCGGCGATGGCATGCGTTTTCTTTTGGTGCATCCGTGATCTGGCGGCTGGGCGCATTCTTCGTTGCGGCCGTGGTGGCGCTGCCGCTGCTCGGCATCGGCTCCAGCCTGTTCACCGACCAGTTCGACCTCTGGCGTCACCTCGCAGAGACCCAACTTTCGGACATACTCGGCAACACGATCATCCTGCTGCTGGGCGTCGGAGTCGGAACAGTCGTCCTCGGCACCGGGACCGCGTGGCTGGTCACGATGTGCCGTTTCCCGGGCGTCGCTATCCTGCAATGGGCGCTGCTGCTGCCCCTCGTGATGCCGACCTACATCATCGGCTACGCCTATGCCGACCTGATGGCCTTTGCCGGACCGCTGCAGAGCGGACTGCGCGGCGCGACAGGATGGACGCGCACCGACTACTGGTTCCCCGATCTTGGCTCGGCCGCGGGCGTCGCGTTCCTGTTCACACTGGTCCTGTACCCCTATGTCTATCTCGCCGCCCGCGCGGCGTTCCTGACGCAGTCACAGGCGCTGCTCGAAGCCAGCCGCATCCTGGGCAACGGACCGTGGCGGACTTTCCTGCGCATCGGCCTGCCGCTGGCCCGGCCGGCCATCGCGGCCGGCGCGGCGCTCGCCCTGCTGGAGACGCTCGCCGATTTCGGCACCGTCCAGTATTACGGCGTCCACACTTTCACGACGGCGATCTACCGGACCTGGTACGGCATGGGAAATCGCGAGGGCGCGGCGCAGATCTCGTTCGTGCTGGTCGCCATCGCAATCGGGCTGATCCTGCTGGAACGGCATTCCCGCGGTCGCGCCAGCTTCGCCATCGCCTCCAACCTCCGCCATCGCTCCGAACCGGCGGCCCTTCCTCCCGGCCGCGCGCTGGCCGCCCTTCTCGCCTGCGCCCTGCCCGTGCTGCTGGGCTTCGTGCTGCCGACGCTTCACCTGGCGCAGCTCGCGGTGCGGTCGGGCTCGGTCGTGGCGGATCATCGCTTCCTCGGGGATGCCGTCAACAGCCTGATCCTTGCCTCCCTGGCGGCGGTCATCATCGTCGGATTGGCGCTGTTCCTGAGCTACGCCGGCCGCCTGGTGCGCCGGCGCGCGCTCAACCGCACGATCGAATTCGCCTCGCTGGGATATGCGATTCCGGGCGCCGTCATCGCCGTCGGCGTGCTGCTGCCGCTGACCGTTGCGGACCATGGCATCGATTTTCTGTCGCGCGGATTGTTCGGCATGCCGACCGGTCTGCTGCTGAGCGGCACCGCTTTCGCGCTTCTGCTGGCCTATACGGTGCGCTTCCTCGCGGTCGGCATGGCCAACGTCGCGCCGGGCCTGGCTGCGATCGATCCCGCGATGGACGCGAGCGCGCGCGTGCTGGGTGCGGGTCCCAACCAGGTGCTGCGCTATATCCACCTGCCCATGCTGCGCGCGCCGGCCCTGACGGCCGGGATCGTCGCGTTCGTGGAAGTGCTGAAGGAATTGCCGGCAACGCTGCTGATCCGCCCGTTCAACTTCGACACGCTGGCGATCGGCGTCTTCCGCTTCGCGTCCGACGAACGCCTTGCACAGGCGGCCGTCGGCGCGATCGTGATCGTTCTCGTCTCGCTGGTGCCGGTGATCCTGCTCAGCCGTGCCGTGGCCGCAGGATCGCCGGCCGGCGGGCGGCCTATTTCCAGCCCGCCCGGTCCATGATCTTCAGCGCCTCGGCGTTGTTCTGCGCGAACACCCGGGCGTTGAGCTGATCTTCCTTGAAGGTTCCGAGCGACTTCAGCTCCGGCGACAACTCGACGCCGGACACCACCGGGAACTCCGAATTGCCTTCCGCGAAGTATTTCTGCGCCGGCGCCGACACGAGGTACTCCAGGAACTTCACGGCGGCTTCCTTGTTCGGCGCGTGCTTGGCTACGGCGCCGCCGCTGATGTTCACATGCGTGCCGCGGCCCGCCTGGTCCGGGAACACCACGCCGAGCTTGGCCGCGACCTCGCGGTCCTCCGGCTTCTTCGAGCGCAGCAGGTTAACGTAGTAGTAGGTGTTGGACACGGCGAGCATCGCCTCGCCGGCCGCCGCCCCCTTGAGCTGGTCGGTATCGCCGCCGCGCGGCGGACGCGCGAGGTTCGCCGCGACGCCCTTGGCCCACGCCTCGGTCTTCTCCGGGCCGAGCGCGGCCAGCAGCGAGCCCACCAGCGACTGGTTGTAGATGTGGCCCGACGGGCGGATCAGGATCTGGCCCTTCCACTTGGGATCGGCCAGCGCCTCGTAGGTCTTGGGCGCATCCGCCGCCGTCACCTTCTCCTTGTTGTAGAAGATCACGCGGGCGCGCTTGGAGAAGCCGAACCAGTTGTTGTCGGGATCCCGCAGGTGCGCGGGCACCGCCTTCGCCAGGACCGCCGAGTTGACCGGCTGAAGCAGGCCCATCTCACGCGCCCGCTCGATGCGTCCTGCGTCGGTGGTGATGAGGACATCGCACGGGCTCTTGTCGCCTTCGGTGCGCAGACGCTGGATGAGCGGATCGGGTTCGGCATCGACGCGGTTGATCTTCACGCCCGTCAGGTCCGCAAAGTTGCCGTACAGCGCCTCGTCCGTGTTGTAGTGGCGGGCCGAATACAGGTTCAGCGTACCGCCCTGCGCCCAGGCACGCCGGGCGATGAATGCACCGGATCCGAATGCCAGGCCGGCCTTCACGAGCGCACGTCTCTTCACGTCTTCCTCCACTGCAAGTAAATCTCAATCGCCCGATATCACTCGGACTGAGGCTCCGCAATGCAAATGCAATTTATTAACATGTGCACCTAGTTAATTTTGAGTGATCTGCCCTTTGCCTGGAATTTGCAGTTGGGGGTAGAATCATCGTCAGCGACAAGCGGGAGTTGCCTTTCGTGTTGCTGGCGCAGGTTCTTGCCCGCGTGGTGGGCGCAGGCCAACTGACCATCATCGATGAGACCGGTCGGTCGCATCGCCTCAGGGGTGCCGCCCCCGGCCCCGCCGTCACAATGCGCATTCACGATCGATGGACGGGAATCCGGATCGCCCTGCGCCCACGGCTCGCCCTGGGCGAAGCCTACATGGACGGACGGCTGACGGTCGAGGAAGGCGGTCTTTACGATCTGCTCGATCTTCTCGGACGCAACATCGCCGCTGTCGAAGCAGCCCCGTTGATGCGCTGGTCCTACGCACTTCAGCGCTGGCTGCGCCTGCTGGAACAGTACAATCCCGTCGGCAAGGCCCAGAAGAACGTGGCGCATCACTACGATCTGCGCGACGAACTCTACGATTTCTTTCTCGACCGCGATCGGCAGTACTCCTGCGCCTACTTCAGGGCGGGCGATGAGTCACTGGAGATCGCGCAGGAGAACAAGAAGCGGCATATCGCGGCGAAGCTGCTGTTGAAGCCCGGCCAGAAGGTGCTGGACATCGGCTCGGGCTGGGGCGGTATGGCGCTTTTCCTTGCCGGTACGTTCGACGTCGACGTCACGGGAGTCACCCTCTCGCGCGAGCAGCACGCCGTTTCGAGCCGCCGCACGATCGAGAAAGGCGTGACCGAGAAAGTCCGGTTCAAGCTGCTGGATTATCGCGAGGAGCCCGGGCGTTACGACCGCATCGTGTCGGTGGGCATGTTCGAGCATGTCGGGTCGGCCCACTATCTCGAATACTTCCGGAAGGTGACGGACCTGCTGGCCGAGGACGGAGTCATGCTGCTGCACTCGATCGGGCGCATGGAGCCGCCGGGCGGCACCAACACCTGGCTGCGCAAGTACATATTCCCTGGCGGCTATTCACCTGCGCTCTCGGAAGTCCTTGCGGCCATCGAGAAGGCCGGCCTGTGGGTCACCGACATCGAGGTGCTGCGCCTCCACTACGCAGAGACCCTGCGGATCTGGAGGGAGCGATTCCTCGCCAACCGGGAGCAGATCAAGCAACTGGCCGGTTACGACGATCGCTTCTGCCGGATGTGGGAATTCTACCTGGCCGGCTGCGAGGTGGCGTTCCGGTACATGAACCAGATGGTCTTCCAGCTTCAGATCGCTCGCCGGCAGGATGCCGTGCCGCTCACGCGCGATTACATGGCGGCTGGAGAACGCCTGCGGAACGTGGCAGGCTCCATCGCGGCGGAATAGAGAGCTATCCTCGTTACGCTCGGGATATCTTTTTCCCGAACTCTTTGCGCTGGTGACCCCCTCCCATCTTGGGCAAAGACAATGTCATGGAGCCGCTGAAAGAGTCCTCGAACGTCACCCGTCTGCCCGGCGCGGAAGACGTCCGCCTGCGCGAGCCGCCTCACAATTTCGAGGCGGAACAGGCATTGCTGGGCGCCATTCTGGTGAATAACGCCGCCTACCAGCGCGTCGCGGAGTTCCTGCGTCCGGAGCATTTCGCGGACCCCCTGCACGGCAAGCTCTTCGATTCGCTGACGCGCCTGATCGAGCGCGGACAGGTTGTCAGCGCCGTCACGCTCAAGACCTATGTCGAGCAGGATCCGGCGATGAAGGAAGCCGGCGGCGCGGCATACCTCGCGCGCCTGGCGGCCGCGTCCGTCCACGTCATCGACGCCGCCGCGTTCGGCCGGGCGGTGCATGACCTGTTTCTGCGGCGCCAGCTCATCGATCTCGGCGAGAATGTCGTGAATGGCGCCTTCTCGGGCGACGTCGACGAGACGGCGTTGCAGCAGATCGAAGTCGCCGAGAAGAAACTCTACGACCTCGCCACGACCGGCCAGACCGAGGGCGGCTTCAAGCCCTTCCGCATGGCCCTCACCGAGGCCATGACGGCCGCCGAGGCGGCGTTTCACCGCGAGGGCAAACTCACCGGTGTGGCCACCGGCCTGTTCAACCTCGACCAGCTTCTGGGCGGCCTGCACAGGTCCGACCTGCTGATCCTCGCCGGACGTCCGTCCATGGGAAAGACCGCGCTGGCGACCAACATCGCCTTCAATGCGGCGAAGGCCTATCGGGAGGAGATCGTCGACGGCCATCCCAAGGCGGTGGACGGCGCCGTCGTCGGCTTCTTCTCGCTCGAAATGTCGGCCGAGCAGCTCGCCACCCGCATGTTGTCGGAACAGGCGGAGCTCTCATCGGAGAAGATCCGCAAGGGCGAGATGAACAGCACCGAGTTCGACCGGGTGATGAACGTCAGCCACGAACTCGAGCATCTCAATTTCTTCATCGACGACACGCCGGCTTTGTCGATCGCCGCGCTGCGCACCCGCGCCCGCCGGCTGAAGCGGACACACGGTCTCGGCCTGATCATCGTCGACTATCTCCAGCTCCTCAATCCATCGGGAAAGAGCCGGCAGGAGAACCGCGTGCAGGAGGTCTCGGAGATCACCCGCGGCCTGAAGACGCTCGCCAAGGAACTGGACGTGCCCGTGGTGGCCCTGTCGCAGCTTTCCCGCGCCGTCGAGCAGCGCGAGGACAAGCGTCCGCAGCTCGCCGACCTTCGCGAATCGGGATCGATCGAACAGGACGCCGACGTCGTCATGTTCGTCTATCGCGAGGAATATTACCTGACGCGTACCGAGCCGGCGCGTCGCGCCGAGGAGAGCGATCAGAAGTTCAACGAGCGCCATGACGCGTGGAAGCAGCGCTGCGAGGAGACCTACGGCAAGGCCGAGGTCATCGTGGCCAAGCAGCGACACGGTCCCACGGGCATCGTGCGACTTTCGTTCGAGGGCCAGTACACCAAGTTCGGCAACCTCGATGGCGTTGCTGACGAGCCGGTCTCCGCGTTCTAAGGTCGCCGCGTGTCAATTCCAGCCGACGACGAAGCCGCGCGACGCGCCGGCGCGATCCTTTCGATCGACCTTGGTGCGATCGCAGCCAACTGGCGCGGCCTGCGCGACGCCGGGCGGGCGACCGGCCGGCCGATCGATTGCGCCGCGGTCCTGAAGGCCGATGCCTATGGTACCGGGGCAGCCGTGGTGGGACCGCGGCTGGCGGCCGAGGGGTGTCGCCAGTTCTTCGTCGCCCATATCGACGAGGGCATCGCGCTGCGCGGCGTGCTGCCGGAGCCGCCGATCTATGTGCTGAACGGACTGCTTCCCGGCACCGAGGGCGATTTCGTGGCCCACCGGCTCATCCCGGTCCTCAACCACCTGGGCCAGCTCAACGCCTGGCGGGCGGCGGCGCAGCGTTTCAACCAGGCACTCGACGCGGTGGTGCATCTCGACACGGGACTGCACCGCCTGGGTTTTGGCGCGGAGGATGCGCAGGTCCTCATCAACGAGCGCGGCCGCCTGCGCGGCCTGCGGCTGGCCCTGATCATGAGCCATCTCGTGGCCGCCGAAGAGACCTCCAACCCCATCAACGGCGAGCAGCTTTCCCGCTTCCGTACCTTCGTGCGTGCGATGCCGGGCGCCCCGACTTCGCTGGCCAATTCCTCGGGCATCTTCCTCGGGCCTGATTTCCACTTCGACCTCTTGCGGCCCGGGGCGGCGCTCTACGGCATCAATCCCCTGCCCGGCCAGGCCAACCCGATGCTGAGCGTCGTGACGCTCAGGGCACACATCCTGCAGACCCGGCGGATCGATGCCTTCCAGACCGTCGGATATGGCGGTGCCTGGCGGTCGGCGCGGCCCAGCCGGATCGCCACGATTGCGCTGGGGTATGCGGACGGCTATTTCCGCAACCTCATCAATCGCACCCAGGTCCACCTCGCCGGACGCAAAGTGCCCGTGATCGGCCGGATTTCCATGGACCTCGTGACCATCGACGTGACCGATGTGCCGGAAGCCGACTGCCAGCCCGGCGCGATGGTCGAGGTGTTGGGGCCTCATCTCACGCCGGACGACCTCGCCGATCACGCCCGGACCAACGCCTACGAAGTCATGACGGCGCTCGGCCGGCGCTATCACCGTGCCTATGTCGACGGCTACGCCGACGCGGCGGTCGAGGAAACAGGAGAAACGCCGTGAGCATCCCGCTGTTCACGGTCCTCGGCCGGATGACGCTGGCCTTCCTGGCGTCGATCGGCAGCGTCTCCGCCTTTGCCTTCCAGGCGATCCGGCAAGGTTTGCAGCCGCCCTATTATCGCCAGCAGATTCTCCGGCAGATCATGGAGATCGGCTACTACTCGCTGCCGGTGGTCGGCCTGACGGCGATCTTTACCGGCATGGTGCTGGCGTTGCAGAGCTACACCGGTTTTGCGCGCTTCTCTGCCGAGAGCGCCATCCCCAACGTCGTCGTCGTCTCGCTGACCCGCGAACTTGGCCCGGTCCTGGCCGGCCTGATGGTCGCTGGCCGCGTCGGCGCGGCGATGGCGGCCGAGATCGGCACCATGCGCGTCACCGAGCAGATCGATGCGCTGACCACGCTGTCGACCGATCCTTTCAAGTATCTGGTCGTGCCACGCCTCATTGCGGGCATCATCACCCTGCCCTTCCTGGTGCTGATTGCCGACATCATCGGCGTGCTGGGCGGTTTCCTGGTCGGTGTCTACAAGCTCGACTTCAACGACGCGGCCTACCTGCGCAATACGATGGATTTCCTGCAGTTCCAGGACGTGTTCTCCGGACTTGTTAAGGCGGCCGTGTTCGGATTCCTGATCACGCTGATGGGCTGCTATCACGGCTACACGTCGCGCGGCGGCGCCCAGGGCGTCGGCATGGCAACCACCAGCGCCGTCGTCTCCGCCTCGATCCTGATCCTGACGTTCAACTACTTCATCACCGAAGCCTTCTTCGCGCGCTGATCGGCCCTTTCCCATGGCGTCTCCCAAGATCTCGCTGCGCGGCGTCCACAAGGCCTTCGGGTCGAAAAAGGTGCTGCAGGGCATAGAACTCGACGTGGCGCCGGGCGAGTCGATGGTCGTGATCGGCGGCTCGGGCACCGGAAAGTCGGTGCTCCTGAAATGCATCCTCGGCCTCATGAGTCCCGACAGCGGATCCGTGAAGGTCGATGGCGAGGAGACGGCAAACCTTTCCAGCCGGGATCGGGCGCGCGTGATGCGCAAGTTCGGCATGCTGTTCCAGGGCGGTGCGTTGTTCGACTCGCTGCGCGTCTGGGAAAACGTTGCCTTCGGTCCCATCCAGAGCGACGGCATGCCGCCTGCCAAGGCCCGTGAAGTCGCCATCGCCAAGCTGGGGGCCGTCGGCCTCGGACCGGAAATCGGCGATCTCTTTCCCTCCGAACTCTCCGGCGGCATGCAGAAGCGCGTGGCGCTCGCCCGCGCCATCGCCCGCGAGCCCGAGATCATCTTCTTCGACGAACCGACCACCGGGCTCGATCCGATCATGGCCGACGTCATCAACGACCTGATCGTGAAGTGCGTCAGCGATCTGGGCGCGACCGCCGTGTCGATCACCCACGACATGGCCAGCGCGCGCAAGATCGGCCATCGCATCGGCATGCTCTACGAAGGCAAGCTGATCTGGCAGGGCCCGGTTGCCGACATCGACCGCTCCGGCAACGCCCATGTCGAGCAATTCATCCACGGCCGGGCCGAGGGTCCGATCCGGATGCAGGTCCGGAAGCTCTGAGCGTGGCGCGCCCGCTCAAGCGCTTCGTCTGCCAGTCCTGCGGGGCGGTGACCACCAAGTGGAGCGGACGCTGCGAATCCTGCGGCGAATGGAACACCATCGCCGAGGAATCGGCTCCCGCGCCGGGTCCGGCCGGCGGCGGACTGGCACGCGGCGGCCGCGGCCGGCTGCTCGAATTCACGGGCCTGACCGGCTCGACGCCGCAGACCCGGTCGAACTCGTTGATGCCGCTCTTCAGGCGGGGCGGCTGCGGCGGCGGGCTCGTCGTGGGGTCGGCCCTGTTGATCGGTGGCGATCCGGGCATCGGCAAGTCGACCCTGCTGCTGCAGATGGCGGCCGCGCTGGCCAGGCAACACACCGCCTGCGCCTACATCTCAGGCGAAGAGGCCGTCGACCAGGTACGGCTGCGCGCCGAACGGCTCGGCCTGGCCGATGCACCAGTCCAACTCGTTGCGGCGACATCCGTACGCGACATCGTGGCCTCGCTCGAGCGGCCGGACGCGCCGAAGGTCGCGGTGATCGATTCGATCCAGACGATGTGGCTCGACACGGTCGATTCCACCCCCGGCACCGTGACCCAGGTCCGCGCCTCGGCGCAGGCGCTGGTCGAACTCGCCAAGCGGCGCGGCATCGCCGTCCTGCTGGTCGGGCACGTCACCAAGGACGGTGCCATCGCAGGCCCGCGCGTCCTCGAGCACATGGTCGATACGGTGCTGTATTTCGAGGGCGAGCGCGGCCACCAGTTCCGGATCCTCCGGACCGTGAAGAACCGCTTCGGACCGACCGACGAGATCGGTGTGTTCGAGATGTCCGACCGCGGCCTGTCCGACGTCGCCAACCCGTCCGCCCTGTTCCTGGCGGACCGGCGGGGCCATGTCTCCGGTACCTGCGTCTTCGCCGGCATCGAGGGCACGCGGCCGCTGCTGGTCGAGATCCAGGCACTGGTCAGCCCCTCCTCGCTCGCGACCCCGCGCCGCGCGGTGGTCGGCTGGGATTCCAACCGTCTCGCGATGGTCCTGGCGGTCCTCGAAGCGCGCTGCGGCGTCACGGTCGGGGCCAACGACGTCTACCTGAACGTCGCAGGGGGCCTGCGGATCGGCGAACCCGCGGCCGATCTCGCGGTGGCGGCGGCCGTCATCTCCTCCCTTGCCGACGAACAGGTGCCGGGCGACATGGTGGTTTTCGGGGAGATTGGTCTCGGTGGCGAGGTCCGGCCGGTCGGGCAGCGCGAGGCCCGCCTGCGCGAGGCGGCAAAGCTCGGCTTCCGCAGTGCGCTGATACCGCAGGCCCGAGGCGGCTCGGCCCCGGCCCCGCGTCCCCCCGAGGGCATCGCCATTGACGAAATTGAGCATCTATCGGACCTTGTGGCGCGTTTCCAACCGGCCGATCGGCCATTAAAACGGGGCCGCCGCGAAGGCTCTTCGGATCGCAGGCGCGACCAGGATCAGGATTAGGGACAGAGAGAACGGGGTCGATGGAGCAACTGGGAATTACCGTTTTCGACGTCGCCGTGATTGCCGTGGCCGTCTTCGGGGCCGTGATCGGCATGTCCACGGGCTTCGCCCATGCCGTCCTTTTCATCGCCTCCTGGATCGGGGCGGGCTGGGTCGCTTGGCGCTTCTCCGCGGTCGTCCAGCCCGAGGTCGAGAAGCTCGTCGGCAGTACCGAACTGGCCTATTTCGTCTCGATGCTGGCGGTGTTCGTGGCCGCCCTGATCGTTTTGATCATGCTGACCAGCGTCCTGTCCCGCTCGATCCGCAGCAGCCCGCTCGGCAAGCCCGACAAGATCCTGGGTGCGGGCTTCGGCGTGCTCTGCGCCTGGGTGGCCATGGGAACGGCCTTCCTGTTCTATGGCTACCTGGGTCCCCGGCAGCTGCCGCCCGCGGTCGAGGGCGCGGCGAGTTTCCCCATGATCCGGGAGATGGCGAACTTCGTGGAGCCGTATCTGCCAACCGGCTTCCGCACCCGGCTGCAGCGACCCGGCATGGAAAGCGGCGTCATTGCCCCCTCGACGCGCCCCACGCCGACCCCGTCGGCGCCACCCAATGCGGCCCCTGCCGCGCCGCCGCCGGCTACCGGGGAAACCAAACCGCCGCAGTGAGTTATACTTGATGGCGTTGGGGCGACACCCCAGCTATAACCCCGCCGTGCTAAGCACCCCGAAACGCTCCGACGACGCCGACCTCGACAAGTTTCACGAGGAATGTGCGTTGTTCGGCATCTACGGGACGTCGGATGCCGCCGCGCATAGCGCGCTGGGTCTGCATGCCCTGCAGCACCGTGGCCAGGAAGCATCCGGAATCGTCACCTTCGACGGCCGCCTTTTCCACAATCATCGCGCCGCGGGCTTGGTGGGAGACATCTTCGGCACGCAGGCGGTGATGGAAAAGCTCGTTGGCTATTCCGCCATCGGCCACAACCGCTACGCCACGACCGGCGGCTCCTCCGACCGCAACATCCAGCCCATCTTCGCCGATTTCGACTTCGGCGGCCTGGCACTGGCGCACAACGGCAACCTCACCAACGCCTATCTGTTGCGCAAGGAGCTGGTTCGCATCGGCTGCCTGTTCCAGTCGACCACCGACACGGAAGTCATCAACCACCTGATCGCGCGCTCCAACTACTCGACCGTCGTCGACCGGCTGATCGACGCGCTCGGTCGTGTGAAAGGTGCCTACTCGCTCCTGCTGCTGACCAACGAGGCGCTGATCGGCGTCCGCGATCCGATGGGCGTCCGACCGCTGGTCATCGGCAAGCTGGACGATGCCTGGATCTTCACGTCCGAGAGCTGCGCGCTGGACATCATCGGTGCCCGGTTCGTGCGCGACGTCGAGCCCGGCGAGATCGTGATCGCCGACGGCAGCGGGCTTCGCTCGATCAAGCCGTTCGCCAAACAGCAGCGCCGCTTCTGCGTGTTCGAGCACATCTATTTCGCGCGCCCCGATTCGAAGGTCGAGGGCATCGGCGTGTACGACGCCCGCAAGCGGATCGGCATGGAACTCGCCAAGGAGAACCCTGTCGCCGCCGACGTCGTCGTACCTGTGCCGGACTCCGGCG
>LSKJ01000293.1 GCA_001557035.1 Rhodospirillaceae bacterium CCH5-H10
CATGCGCTTGACCATGGTGCCGTCGGGCAGGGCGATGTCGCCGCCTTTGGCCTCCGGATCGTCGAGCGAGGCCACGAAGGCGGCCGGATCGGCCTCGATGCGCGCCAGTTCCTCGCGCGGCGCCTCGTCGACCCGCACATTGTCGGGCGACCAGCCGCGGCGCAGCGCGTCGGCATAGCCGTCGAGATGGGCGAGATCGGGCACGATGAGCTGCAACGGACTATCCTTTCGGCGCGGCGGGTGCTGTAGCATGGCCGGCCATGAGTGCCAGCCCCATCCTCGTCCTCGACATCGACGGTGTCGTCTCGCTCGCCCAGCCGGGCTCGCCCAATCCCTGGTATGCGACCTTGAAGGAGGATTGGGGGCTCGATCACGATACCGACCTGGCGCCCGGATTCTTCCTCAAGCCCGAGTTCATGGAAGTGCTGCGCGGCCGGCTCGATCTTTACGTGGCGCTGCACGAATACTTCGAGACCAAGGGCCTGGCCGACCGGTTGGAGGAGTTCGTTTCCTACTGGTTCGAGAAGGACTCCGATATCGACCGCGGCGTCCTGGCCCAGGCCGACACCTGGCGCAAGCGTACGGGCGGCCGTGTCTTCGCGGCGACCAACCAGGAGCATCATCGCATCGCCTATCTGCGCGACCAGCTCGGCCTCGGCGCCCATTTCGACGAGATTGTCTATTCGGCGGCGCTGGGCGTCTGCAAGCCTGATCGGGTTTTTTATACGAACGCCCAGGCGCGCATGGGGGTAACCGTCGCGCAGTCGATCCTGTTCGTCGACGACAAGGCGAGCAACGTCGACGGTGCGCGCATGGCCGGCTGGCGGGCGATGCTCTATCGCGGTCCGGAAAGCCTGGAGCGGGCGCTGGCGGGCTGGGGCTGAGTCTCTCCGCAGGACCGCGAGACGAGGAGCGTGCAGGCCAGCAGGTCGGCACAGCCGCCGGCCGACAGGTTCCGTTCGACGAAGGCGCGATGCAGCGCCTCGGCTTTCTCGAACCAGCCGGACTGCCGACAACCGCCTTCGGCAAGGAAGCCGGCCGCCGCCTGGCGAACGAAGGACCCGGCCTCCAAGCCGCCGCGATACAGCACCGTCGTGTCGTCGATCGCGGCCATCAGCGCGAACAGCGTCTCGATGCCGGCGGCATTGTCGTCGAGGCCGGCTTGCCGGGCTGTGCGATAGGCCGGAAGGCCCGTTTCGAAGACGCCGGGAAAGGCGCGGGCGGCTTCCAGGCGCGCCCCGTCGCGGCCCGTGCGCCGGCGCACCAGCGCGCCATGGCTCGTCTCGCCGTCGCGGGCGGCATGGGCCTCGAGGGCGGCACCCCAGGTGTCCTTGAGTGTCGTGCGGACAAGTGCGGGCGAGAGGATATCGGCACGGGACTGTGCGCGGGCGATGGCCGCGACGATCATGCCGAGACAGAAGATCGCGCCGCGGTGCGTATTCACGCCGCCGGTCACAGTCAGCATGCCGCGCTCGGCCTCGATGCCGAGGGGCATGAGCACCTGTTCGAAAGGCCGGCCCAAGCGTCCGGCAGCCGACAGGGCGGCGAAAGGCTCCAGCAGGGAGTCCGCCGACCGGCACATCAGGGAGAAATCCATGTCCGTGTGCGCGCCGGAATCGACGGGGCTGACGAGCCCGGGCTTGGGATAGGCCGTCAACTCGTCGCGCATCGCCGTCACGGCGGCGCGCGCCAGAGCGCGATCCTGCGGGTTCATCGTGACAGGCGTGTGCGAGGGGCGAGTTGCAGCGTGTCGATCGACTTCAGCAGCACCTCGTCCTTGTCCTGCAGGATCTCCCGCCACTGGACCTCTCCGAGTCCTTCGAAGGAGAGTTCGCCGTCGATCCGGAAGGCGAGGTGCGGCTCCTCCTCGGCGAGCAGGCGGGCGGCGCGATGGGCTTCATCGTGGCCGACGACGTCGATCACCACGTCGAGGTCGGAGGCCTCGTGCACATGGCGCTCGCCGGTCAGGGCCTGCCACATCCAGCTTCCATAGACACGGATGTCGAGGCCGGCGCTTGTCGCGGCCGCGCGCAGCCGATCGAAAGAGTCCGCCCGTGCCTGCGCCGCGGGACAGCGCGCCACCTCGGCGAGGGCAGGCGGGCGCGCCTGCCGGACGATGCGATCCGTATCCGTCCAGGCCGCGACGCGGCGCGGTCTCAGTTCGGGATGGGCGGCCTCTGTCGTGCAGAATCCCAGTCCGGCAGCGGCGCCCTCGTTGCGCCGCCGAGTCACGACGAAGGGGCGCTCCGCCCGGTGCCAAGCCACGGCCCGCGCGCGGTCGTCCGGGGTTGCCGTCTCGGGAACCTTCGACAGCCAGACCAGCGTGTGACGCCGGAGACCGGTCATCGCGCCGATTCGGCGAGGACCTTCTTCCGGATGTCGAGGGCGAGCTTGCGGCCGCCGCGCTTCTTGCCGAGTTCGGCGCGGTTGTCCTCGGACGTCGCCGTCGCGATCGCCTGCGCCAGTTTGGCCTGCACGTCATCCTTGGCCGTCCAGACTTCCTCGACACCTCCGAGGAGCGCGAAGGGTGCCGCGCCGAATTCAAGCGACGGCATGGTCTTCGAGAGCTTCTGGAGCACGGGCGCCGGGATCTTGGTGACGGCGGACATGGCGGCGATCGGCATCAGGCCGACGCTGGCCTGTTCGAGCGCGTAGATGCGGTCGGCGAACATGCCGTAGCAGAGGAAGGCGCCGCCGACGGCCTGGCCGGTCGCGACGGTGATCAGCTTGTGGCCCTTGCGCCGCGCCAGCTCGAGGCACGAGAGGAGATGGCCGAAGTAGCTGGCGAGCCCCAGCATCTCGGCAACCCGGTTCGGCTCCTGGCCGGCGCTGTCGACCAACATGACGATCGGCGTCTTGGGCTGGCGCTCGATGCACTCGATCACATGCGCGGCAATGCGCAGGGCGGCTGCGTTGTCGATGTAGGTGCCGTCGCAGGTGCCGACGACGCAGACCGACTTGCCATCGACCATGGCATAGCCTGCCAGCACGGACTTCTCGATCGAGATGCCCTTGGCGGAGGCACCGAACAGGCGCGCGAGCACGGCGCGGGCGGATGGCTTCTTCGGAGCGGGCTTCTTCATGACCTACTTCCCACGCTTGGCGAGAGCGGCGAACTCTGGCCCCGAGGCCAACGAGGCGGCTTCGACGTTGCGCACGCCCATTCCCTTCCAGACGGCATTCGGATCCTCGGTCGCACCGAATTTCTTCAGGCGCTTCTGCAGCTCCTTCTGGCGCGCCTTGACCGAGCCGAGGCTGACCGCGCTCGACTTGCCGATGAACTTCGCGATCGCGTCGCGCACGGCTTCGGGGGCGTCATGTACGAGCGCGTCGGCATCGCCCAGCAGGTACTTGGTCTTGCCGCCGCTCGTCTTCCACACCAGGGCACGATTGGCCGAGTCGTAGGCCTTCTTGCCCATCCACTTCTCGATCACGATGGGGCCGGAAATGCCCAGGCGCCCGTGCTCGGTCATGACGCGGAAATCGCAGCAGGTCGACAGGATGCCGATGCCGCCATAGGCGCCGATGTCGGTGGCGATGACGGCGATGGTCGGGACCTTGAGGGCTCGGCATTCGAAGATCGCGCGCATCGTCTCGGCAATGGCGATCTCGCCGGCAGAACCTTCATGCAGGCGCACGCCGCCGCTCTCGACGAGCAGGACGCACGGGATCTTGTCGCGCGCCGCCGCCTTGAATAGGCCGGTGAGCTTGGCGCCGTGGATCTCGCCGACGGCACCGCCGACGAACTGGCCGACCTGGGCCGCCAGATAGACCTTCTTGCCGCCGATCTTGGCGTGCCCGATCACGACGCCGTCGTCGAACGACACCGGGATGCCGAGCTGGGCGAGATAGGGGCTGGTGATACGCTCGGGCGGCGGCAGCAGCTCGACGAAGGAGCCGGGATCGGCGATGGCCGCGATGCGCTGGCGTGCGGTCTGTTCGTGGAAGAGTGCGCCGCTCATTTGTCGCCCTTGGTCAGATGGTCGTAGGCCTGGCGCAGGCGCAGATTGACGAGCACGGGCGGTGCGCCCTGGTCGTTGATCGTCACCTTGGTACCGCCGGCCGGATAATGGTGGGCGAAGTCGGCAAGGGCCGCGAGCCACGAGGCCTTGTAGCCCGGGATCGAGGTCTCGACGTGACACTCCATCATGGTGTTGGGCCGGCCGCCGCGCTCGAGCAGCACTTCGAGATTGCCGGATCCGACCACGCCGGCCAGCGCCCACGGCTTGGCCGCCTTCGAGGGCAGGGGCTTTGACGGGAAAGCCTTCGCGAACTTTTCCATTTGTGACGGTCCTACCAGTCAACGAATTGCGAGGGCGGGTCGTAGAGGCCGTTGGACCACCGGACGAGACCCTTGATGTCCTGCGTGGCGAGCAGGCTGCGGCTCGCCTCCGACGGGCGCACGCCGACATCCTCAGGCAGTTGCACGATGCCGCGGGCGCGCAGGTCTTCCGTCTGGCGCTTCTTCCGCTTGAGGCCGACCGGCGTGTAGCCGGCAACCGCGCGGATCGCCGCCTGGCGTTCTTCGATCGAGCGGCAGGCTGCGAGGTTGGCGATGCCTTCCTCGGTGACGATGTGCGTGACGTCGTCGCCGTAGATCATCACCGGCGTGACGCCATGCAGCGCCTTGCGGATGCTTGGGTCGGTCGCGTCGAGTTCCTCGACGAAGGTCGGCACGCGGCCGGCCTGGAAGGTTTCGACCATCTGGACCACCAGTTTGCGGCCAGGTGGCGAGCCGGGGCCGGGATTGGCTTCCGCTCCGGCCTTCAGCCAGGCCTTGGTCGGATGGCGCCTGCCGGTCGGCTGGCAGCCCATGTTGGGCGCACCGCCGAAGCCGGTGATGCGGTTCTTGGAGACGGTCGAGGAGTTGCCGTTGATGTCGATCTGCAGCGAGGCGCCGATGAACATGTCGATCGCGTAGTGGCCGGCAAGCTGGCCCATCGCGCGGTTGGAATGGAAGCTGCCGTCGCGGCCGGTGAAGAACACGTCGGAGCGGGCGGCGGTGTAGCGTTCCATACCGACTTCACCGCCCACGGCGAAGACGCTCTCCACCCAGCCCGATTCGATGGCTGGGATCAGGGTCGGCAGGGGATTGACCATCCAGTACTTGCAGATCTTGCCCTTGAGGCCCAGCCGCTCGCCGTAGGTCGGCAGCAGCAGCTCGATGGCCGCCGTGTTGAAGCCGACGCCGTGGTTCAGCGACTGCACCTCGTACTTCTCGTAGATGCCGCGCAGCGCGACCATCGCCATGAGCACCTGCACGTCGGTGATGGCGGCGGGATCGCGCGTGAACAGCGCCTGCAGGTGCATGGGGTAGGGGGCCTGGACCACGAGGTCGACCTGGTCGGCCGGGATGTCGATGCGCGGCAGCTTGTCGACGATCTCGTTCACCTGGGCGAACACGATGCCGTCGGAGAAGGCGGTCGGCTCGACGATCGCGGGCGTCTCCTCGGTGTTGGCGGCGAGGAACAGGTTGCCCTTGCGGTCGGCCTTCGCGGCCGCGATCAGCGCGACCCGCGGGGTCAGGTCGATGTAATAGCGCGCGTAGAGTTCGTTGTAGGTGTGGATGGCGCCGACGGGGAATTTCTTCGCCTTGACGAGGTCGGCGACGGCGCCGCCCTGCGGGCCGGCGTAGCAGAAGTCGACCTGCTTGATCATGCCCTTCTTGAACAGATCGATATGGGCCGGCAGGGTGATGCAGGACATCACCAGGTGAATGTCGCGCAGGTCCTTCTTTTCCAGCGTGGCGAGCTGGTTGGCGAGGAAATCCGCCTGCTTCTGGTTGTCGCCCTCGAGACAGAGGATGTCGCCGGGCTCGATGATGCGCCGGAGGATCTCGGGCACCTTGTCGGGGCTCACGAACTTGCCGCGGGCCAGCTTGCCCACGCGCTCGATCCGCTGGGCCTTGTTCTGGCGGCGCAATGCCGTTTTTGCAGTGATCATGTTGCCTTTTTGGTCTATCCGTCGATGACGGTCAATGTGGTAGAGCGAAGCAATGCTGATGTTTGAGATACCCTTCGGCACGACCGATTGGGAGAGCGTCGAACGCACGGAGCATCCGGGCGAAACCGGCAAGGCATTCTGGCGGACGAGGACGTTCAACAACATCCGCGTGCGGATGGTCGAGTACACGCCCGGTTATCTCGCCGACCACTGGTGCCAGAAGGGACACATCCTGCTGGTACTCGAGGGCGAACTGTCGACGGAGCTGGCCGACGGCAGCACGGTCGAACTGAAGCAGGGCCAGAGCTATCAGGTCGCCGACAATACGCTCGGCCATCGTTCGAGCACCGCCAAGGGTGCCAAACTCTTCATAGTGGACTGACATGACGGACATGATCGGATTTATCGGCGTCGGCACGATGGGCGAACCGATGTGCCGCAACCTGGCACGCAAGAGCGGCATGACCGTCCTGGCCGCCGATCGCGACGAGGCGCCGCTGAAGCGGCTGGCGGCCGACGGCGTGAAGGCGGCCTCGGTCGACGAGATCGGCGAGAGCTGCCGGACCATCTTCCTCTCGCTGCCGGGCGGCAAGGAAGTCGAGCAGGTCTGCATGGGTCCCAACGGCCTGATCTCGAAGGCCAAGCTCGGCTGGACCGTGGTCGACCTCAGCACCGCGCCGCCGGTGCTCGCGCGCCGGCTCTACGAGGAATTCCAGGGCAAGGCTTCGGCCTTCGCCGATGCGCCGGTTGCGCGTACCCGCCAGGCGGCGATCGACGGCACGCTCTCGATCATGGTCGGCGCCACGACGCCCACCTTCGAGCGCATCGAGCCGCTGTTGCGCCACATGGCGAGCGAGGTCACGCATTGCGGCGACGTCGGCGCCGGGCAGACCGTGAAGATCCTGAACAACATGATCCTGTTCCAGACGGTGGTGGCGCTGGCCGAGGGCCTGTCGATCGCGCGCGCGAACGGCGTCGACGGCAAGGTGCTGTTCGAGACGCTGACCAAGGGCTCGGCCGATTCCTTCGCCTTGCGCAATCACGGCATGAAGGCGCTGCTGCCGGGAACCTTTCCCGAGCGGGCCTTCTCGACGAAGTACGCGCTCAAGGACCTGAGCTACGCCATCGACATGGCCGAGCAGGCGAAGATTCCGGCGCTCGGCGCCGATGTGGCGCGCGAGGTGATGGAGCGTGCCGTCGAACTGGGACACGGCGAGGAATACTGGCCGGTCCTGCTCAAGGCCATCGAGGACGCGACCGGCAAGGCTTAGGTCGGGCTTGAGTCAGATCCGAAAACGGAAGCTGGCCCGCGTGCCCTCGACGCCGGTGTCGTACTCGACTTTGGACTGGAGATTGGCCGCCATTGCCGTGACGACGCGCGTGCCGAGCCCCGTGCCCTGCGTCGCGCCGGTGCCCTTCCAGCCCACGCCGTCATCCTCGACCGCGAGCGACACGGTATCCTCGCCGACCTTCTGCAGGATCACGCGGATCTCGCCGCGCATGCCGGCGGGGTAGGCGTACTTGTAGGCGTTGGTCAGCAGCTCGGTGACGATCACGCCGATCGACACCGCCTTGTCGGTAGGGACGCGAATGTCGGCGTCGGC
>LSKJ01000294.1 GCA_001557035.1 Rhodospirillaceae bacterium CCH5-H10
TATCGAGCCCGTAGGCGCGATAGAGATCGGGAATGTCGCCGGACTGACCGAACTTCTCGATGCCGAGCGGCACGACCCGCTGGCCGCGCACCGACCCCAGCCACGACAGGGCCAGCGGATGGCCGTCCATTACCGTCACGATGCGCGCATCGCGCGACAGCGGCGCCAGCAGCCGTTCGATCGGGCTGGCCGAGCGGTCGACAAGACCCGCGGTGCGGCCGCGATTCCGCTGCGCGGCCAGCCAATCGGTGTGGAGCCGGTCGGGCGAGGTCAGCACCAGCAGGCCGGCGCCGCCGAAGTCGCGAGCGATGCTTTCATGCGCGGCGACGGCCTCCGGGGTCACCGCGCCCATGGCGACGATGGCCACGTCGGCGCCGTCTTCGGGCGGGGCATACCAGTAGCCGCCGGACACGATGTCGTTCTGCTGCTCCGGCGTCAGCGTGCGCTCGGGTTGGGCCAGGCTGCGCGTCGAGAGGCGCAGATAGATGGAGCCGCCGTCGTCCTGCTGCATGTATTCGAAGCCGTGGCGCATCAGCACCGCCAGCTCGTCGACATAGGCCGGCTCGTAGGAGACGAGGCCGGGCTGACCGATGCCGATCAGCGGCGTGTGGATGCTCTGGTGCGCGCCGCCTTCGGGGGCGAGCGTCACGCCCGACGGCGTCGCCACCAGCATGAAGCGCGAATCCTGGTAGCAGGCATAATTCAGCGCATCGAGACCGCGCGCGATGAACGGATCGTACAGCGTGCCGATCGGCAGCAGGCGCGCGCCGAACAGCTGGTGGCTGAGGCCGAGTGCGGCGAGCTGGATGAACAGGTTGTTCTCGGCGATGCCCAGCTCGACATGCTGGCCCTTGGGCGTCTGGCGCCAGAGCTGGGCCGACACGACCTTGAGTTCGCGGAACACGTCCTCGGCCTCGGTATGGCCGAACAGGCCGCGCCGGTTCACCCAGGCGCCGAGGTTGGTCGAGACCGTGACGTCGGGCGAGGTCGTGACGATGTGGCGGGCGAGTTCGCCGTCCTCCGACGCGATCGCGTTCAGGATCTTGCCGAAGCCTTCCTGCGTGCTCGACTTTTTGTCGTTGGGCCTGGTGAGCTGCGCCGGGATCGCGATGACCGGGGCATCGGTACGGCGGCGGCCCTCGGCATTGAAGGGCGCAGCGTCGAGGAAAGCCTGCAGGTCCGCCGGCGCGGAGGTGAGGCCCGCGAACTTGTCCCACTCCTGGCCGTCCTCGATCCCCATACCCTTCTTGAAGCCCGCCATCTGGTCGAGCGTCATCAGGCCGGAGTGATTGTCCTTGTGGCCGGCGAAGGGTAGGCCCTGGCCCTTGATCGTGTAGGCGATGAAGCAGGTCGGCGTGTCGTCGGTCACGTTCTCGAAGGCGTCGACCACGGCCTGCATGTCGTTGCCGGCCAGGTTGGTCATCAGCCGGTGCAGCGAGGCGTCGTCGTGCTGCTCGAGGATGCGGCGGATGCCCGGATACTGGTTGAGGTCGCGCGTCAGCGCCTCGCGCCAGCCGGCGCCGCCCTTGAACACCAGCGCCGAGTAGAGCGAGTTGGGGCAGGCATCGATCCAGTCGCGCAGATGCGCACCGTCGGGCTGGGCAAACGCCGTCTCCAGCAGCTTGCCGTACTTCAGCGTGACGACGCGCCAGCCGACCAGCTCGAACATCTCGGCGACCCGGCCGAACAGCCGGTCGTTCACCACGCCGTCGAGGCTCTGGCGATTGTAGTCGATCACCCACCACAGGTTCCGGACGTCGTGCTTCCAGCCTTCGAGGAGCGCCTCGAAGATGTTGCCCTCGTCGAGTTCGGCGTCGCCGACCAGCGCCACCATGCGCCCCGTCGGCCGCTTGCCGTCGCCCAGGTTCTTCAGCCGCACATAGTCCTGCACGATCGAAGAGAACAGCGTCATGGCGACGCCGAGGCCGACCGAGCCGGTCGAGAAATCGACGTCGTCCACGTCCTTGGTGCGCGACGGATAGGACTGCGCGCCGCCCAGCGCGCGGAAGCGTTCGAGCTTCTCGCGGGTCTGGTGGCCGAACAGGTACTGGATCGCGTGGAACACCGGCGAGGCATGCGGCTTCACCGCGATGCGATCCTCCGGGCGCAGCACCGAGAAGTAGAGCGCGGAGAGCACCGTCGCCAGCGAGGCGCAGGAGGCCTGGTGGCCGCCGACCTTGAGCCCGTCGCGGTTGGGACGGATGTGGTTGGCGTGATGGATCGTCCAGGCGCTGAGCCACAGCACCTTGCGTTCCAGTTCACGGAGGAGGCGAAGACGCTGGATGGGGGCGAGGGTGGTCATCGCCAACGCATACTCCCGGCGGGCTGGAAGGTCCTTGCGTTCGGGTCGCCGAACGGGCTGTATAGGGCAGGATTTACCTGGAATCTGACGAATAAAGCAATGATCTCCCTCGATGCGATCGACCGGCGCATTCTCGAACGGCTGCAGCACGACGGCCGCCTGAGCAATGCCGACCTCGCGGAGCAGGTGGGCCTGTCCTCCTCGCCGTGCTGGCGGCGGGTGAAGGCACTGGAGGAGGCGGGCGTCATCAAGGGCTATGCCGCCCGGGTCGATGCCAAGTCGGTCGGCCTGTCGGTCAACGTCTTCGTCAGCGTGTCGCTCACGACCCAGACCGAGAAGGCGCTGAAGGACTTCGAGCGCGCCGCGGCCGAGCGGCCCGAGGTGATGGAGTGCTACCTGATGACCGGCGACAGCGACTACCTGCTGCGCGTCGTGGTGCCCGACCTCGAAGCCTACGAACGCTTCGTCATGGACTTCACGAAAATCCAGGGCATCGCCCAGATCCGCAGCTCCTTCGCGCTGCGCCCCGTGAAGCAGGGTGCGGCGTTGCCGCTTGGCGTCTCGGGGCGCTGATAATCAAACTTCCTCCCCCGTCTTACGGGGGAGGTGGCCCGCAGGGCCGGAGGGGGAGTGCCATGAGTCTGATCTCTTCCGAACCAACAATCATCGCGTGGCTTTCCCCCTCCCGGCCTCCCCCGTGTGACGGGGGAGGTGAAGTAATGAGGGTTACTCCAGCTCGATCACACCGCTCATCATCGGCTTGCAGCGGCCGCCGATATAGGTCGCGACGACCTTGCCGTTCTTCTTCTCGGCCGAGGCCTGCAGCACGCTCGGGCGGCCCATGTCGAAGCCCTGGCCGATGGTTTTGGCGAGGGTGATGTCGGCCTCCGGCCGGTGATGCGTCAGCACGCCGATCAGGGCCACGTTGGCGGCGCCCGTGGCGGGATCCTCGGGGATGCCGTGCTCGGGGGCGAACATGCGGGTGTGGACCTCGATCTCGCCGTCCTTCGCCTGCACGTAGAGATGGATGCCGACGATGCGCTCGCGCGGCAGGTCGCGCGCGAAGATCTCGCTGCGCGGCGCCGCGCGCTTGAGGGCCTCGCGCGACTTCAGCTCGACGAAGAGCAACGGCGCACCGCACGACGCGACGCGCGGCGGGTGGACGTCGAGCTTCAGGTCCTCGGGCTTCAGCGTGCAGGCCTGGGCCACGAGGGCGGGATCGATCTCCTCGCCGAAGCTGAGCGGCACCGGGGCGGCGAGGCGGGTCGCCACGACGGTGCCGGCCTCGCGCACGATGTCCATGTTCACGAGCCCGGCCTTCTCCTCGAACACCAGCCGGTCGCCGGTCACCGGGCGGCCGTAGCTGGTGCCGGCACGGGCCAGCACGAAGGCGGTGCCGACATTGGGATGGCCGGCGAAGGGCATCTCGGCCTTGGGCGTGAAGATGCGGACCTCGGCAGTATGGGCCGGGTCCCGGGGCGGCAGGACGAAGGTCGTCTCGGCCAGATTGAACTCGGCGGCGATGGCCTGCATGCGCTCGCCCGACAGGCCCTGTGCATTGGTGATAACGGCCAGGGGGTTGCCCCCGAACTGGCGGTCCGTGAACACGTCCACGGTGACGAAATCGAGTTTCATGATTCCAAATTTCGCACGGCGCGCTAATCTCGATTCATGACCAAAGCTCAGGCTGCCCCCAGAATCTCTCACGGTATCTCTTATGATCATGGCGTCTCGGAGAAGAAGCTGATCGGCGAAACGATCGGCGCTTTCTTCGACCGGACCGTCGAGGCCCATCGCGACCGCGAGGCGCTGGTGGTCCGCCATCAGAACGTGCGCTGGAGCTGGGGCGAGCTGGGACGGCGGGTCGACGCGCTGGCCGCCGGCCTGCTGACCCTGGGGCTGGAGCGCGGCGACAGGGTCGGCATCTGGTCGCCCAACACCTCGGAATGGACGCTGGCGCAGTTCGCGACCGCCAAGGCGGGGCTCGTGCTGGTCAACGTGAACCCAGCCTACCGCCGCGCCGAACTCGAATACGCGATGAACAAGGTCGAGTGCCGTGCGCTGATCCTGGCGCCGGCGCTCAAGACCTCGAACTATCTCGAGATCGTCGAGGACCTGGTGAAGGACGGCAAGCTGCCGCACCTCAAGCATGTGATCCGGCTCGGCCGGGAGAAGACGCCGGGCATGGTGAACTTCGACGACGTCGCGACGGCGGGCGGCAATGTCGAGAAGGCGCGCATCGCCGAACTGGCGCCGCTGCTGCAGTTCGACGACGCGATCAACATCCAGTTTACCTCAGGGACGACCGGCTTCCCCAAGGGCGCGACGCTCAGCCACCACAATATCCTGAACAACGGCTACTTCGTGGGAGAGGGGCTGAAGCTCACGCCCGACGACCGGCTGTGCATCCCCGTGCCGCTCTATCACTGCTTCGGCATGGTGATGGGCAACCTGGGCTGCCTGACGCACGGCTCGACCATGGTCTATCCGTCGGAGGCGTTCGATCCGCTGGCGACCCTGCAGGCCGTGGCCGAGGAACGCTGCACGGCGCTCTACGGCGTCCCCACCATGTTCATCGCCCAGCTGGATCATCCCGAGTTTGCGAAGTTCGACCTCAAGAGCCTGCGCACCGGCATCATGGCCGGCTCGCCCTGTCCCATCGAGGTGATGAAGAAGGTGCAGAGCCACATGCACATGGGCGAGGTCACCATCGCCTACGGCATGACCGAGACCTCGCCGGTGTCGACCCAGTGCGCCACCGACGATCCTGTCGAGCGCCGCGTCTCGACCGTCGGCCAGGTGCTGCCGCACATCGAGATCAAGATCGTCGACACCGAGGGCCGCACCGTGCCGCGCGGCGAGACCGGCGAGTTCTGCACCCGCGGCTACTCTGTGATGAAAGGCTACTGGAACGACGAGGCCAAGACGAAGGAGGCCGTCGACGAAGCCGGCTGGATGCACACCGGCGACCTCGCGACCATGGACGAGCAGGGCTACGTCAACATCGTCGGCCGCCTCAAGGACATGATCATCCGCGGCGGCGAGAACGTCTATCCGCGCGAGATCGAGGAGTTCCTCTACCGTCATCCGAAGGTGCAGGACGTGCAGGTGATCGGCGTGCCCGATCCGCGCTACGGCGAGGCGGTCTGCGCCTGGATCAAGCTGCATGCCGGCCAGACCGCGACCGACGAGGAGATCCGCAGCTTCTGCCAGGGCCAGATCGCCCACTACAAGATCCCGCGCTACATCGAGTTCGTGCCCGAGTTCCCGATGACCATCACCGGCAAGATCCAGAAGTTCGTGATGCGCGAGCAGACGATCGAGAAGCTGGGGCTCAAGGCGCAGAAGACGGCTTAGCGTCGTTCCGATTCCGATCGATCAAACACTACCTCATCCTGAGGAGCCGCGCCTTGCGCGGCG
>LSKJ01000295.1 GCA_001557035.1 Rhodospirillaceae bacterium CCH5-H10
GCTCGTGCCCATGCTTCGAGACGCGCTCCTGCGGAGCGCTCCTCAGCATGAGGTCAGTATTGTTGATTCCGTGGTGTTCGGAACGGCTCCAGCCGCTCCGTCCCTATTTGTAGGAGGAGACCTCGATCAGGTTGCCGTCGGGATCGCGGCAATAGACCGAGACGATCGTGCCCATCGCGCCAATCTTCTCGGTGGGCCCGAGCTCGATTTCCACGCCGCAGCCGCGGAAGTGATCGGCCACGGCCTGCGGTTTGGTCGACGTGAGAAAGCAGAGATCGTCGCTGCCGGGCGCCACCGTCCTGCCCGTGAACCATTGCTTCTGGGTTGCGGTCTCCGGCCGCAGGTTGATCTTCTGGCGGCCGAAATGCATCGACGTGACGTGACGGCCAGGCGCCGGCTCGGTGACCTTGCGGGTCATGCCCAGCACGCGCTCATACCAGGCGGCGGCAATCTCGACATCGCGCACGTTCATGACGAGATGATCCAGGGCTTCGACGACGACAGTCATTGCACTCCCTCACTCCCAAGGCGCGTCACAGTGGACCGGCCCCTCCTTCCCGTCCATCGGCTCGCGCGCTAACAGGGATCGATGGATCAACTTCCCGTCGACGAGGCGTTGCCGCGGCTGCGCGCCGCGCTGGAGACGAACAACGCCGCGGTGCTGGTGGCGCCGCCGGGCGCCGGCAAGACGACACGCGTGCCGCTGGCCCTGCTCGATGCGCCGTGGCTTGCGGGGCGGAAGATCGTCATGCAGGAGCCGCGCCGGCTGGCCGCCCGGGCCGCAGCCCGCCGCATGGCGGCGTCGCTCGGCGAGGCCGTCGGCGAGACCGTGGGCTACCGCGTGCGGTT
>LSKJ01000296.1 GCA_001557035.1 Rhodospirillaceae bacterium CCH5-H10
TCGTCAGGCAGAAAATCCACTTATCCCACTGTTCAGATTTCCTGAGCCACCTCTCGCAGCCGAGGCGCTGCGTCCGTCATGGTTAAGCGCCTTGTTGCTCATGCGCGCGCAGAAGATTTCGCGAATATTTCTCTAGTTGCGGTGAATGGTTCCGTTCCCTTTTGGCTAAAGCACGGCTTCACATTGGACGTTGACGCTAAGCTTGCGAAGAAGCTGTCCACGTATGACGAAGAAGCCGCTTATATGGTCCGCGAGATGTAGTCGTGGCGGGCCTTGAGAAAGTTTTGGGGCACTGCCGTCAGGCGGTTCCTGGCATTGCGGCTGGAACTGCCGCCAATGGACTTGTTTTTGCAGTTTTTTCGGAACTCGCATTTGTCGAAATGATGATGGCAGGAGGCAGCGTCTATGTATTTTTCGTTGGAGGAACGCTTCTTTGGACGAGCTATCAGGCCTCTGGATTCTTCCGCATACGCATAGAAAATGAAAAGGCTCTTGCCGCTCAAGTTGTCTATCGCCCCGAAGAGAATCTGGCGCATCTGGCGAACAAGTACGCTAGGCGATTGTTTGGTCAGCGTCGGACAATTACTTACAAAAACTACAAGCCTTGGCGCCGCAAGAATCCCTTACTTTTTACTGCGGTTGTAGGGCCGGAGCGTGAGCTTTTTGGCTTCTTCGATGTGTTTCCGCTCCATGACACCATAGGGAAGCGAATTCTTGAAGGTTTGCTCTCCGAAACGGATATTGGCGTTAGTCATTTACATGCTGAGAATGCAGCTTACGAGGCAAACTACATTTATATAGCTTCTATAATGTCGTGTGTAGTCAATGACCATTTCGATGCTCGATTGGTTGAGCATTTGGCCGAGTTTCTATTGGAGTTCTATCCTCCACGGCCTGGACGCTCTTACTTGGCATTTGCCGCTACAGAGGAAGGCCGCAAGCTTCTCAAGCGCAATCTTTTTATCTTGGAGCTTAACAGTAACCTAACGCTGTGCGGTCGTGAACTCTATGTCTTGCACAGTGATCTAGCGCCTACCTCACTGAAGCGATTGAAGAGTGGAAGACGTAAACGCACGCGTACCACCAAGGCAAAGGTAGTGAGTTCGATTCATTCAGAGTCGGGCAAAGGCAAGGCGAGAGAATTGCCAACGTAGTTTTCTCGTCATCGCCAACATTATGAAAATTTCACTGTGCGGCAGACCGAGCTGCATGGCGATTGGTCCAAGCTTGTCCGGACCGGCCTCGTGGCTAAACTCCGGCCAAACCGAAAATGCCTCCTCGGGAGGGGAACATGGACCTCGCTTTCACGCCTGAAGAACAGAAATTCGCCGACGAAGTGCGCGCCTTCGTGCGCGCCAACCTGTCGCCCGACACGCGCGACAAGGTGAAGAACGGCAAGCACCTGATCCGCGACGACTACATGCGCTGGCAGCAGGCGCTCGGGAAGAAGGGCTGGCTGGTCTACACCTGGCCGAAGAAGCACGGCGGCCCGGGCTTCACGCCGGCCCAGCGCTACATCTTCGAGAACATCTGCGCCGAGGAATATGCGCCGGGCATCATCCCGTTCGGCACCAAGATGGTCGGGCCGGTGATCTACACGTTCGGCACCGAAGCGCAGAAGGAGAAGTATCTCCCGGCGATCCGCGAGAGCACCGTGTGGTGGTGCCAGGGCTATTCCGAGCCGGGTTCGGGCTCCGATCTCGCGAGCCTGCGCACCAAGGCGGAGAAGGACGGCGACCACTACATCGTGAACGGGTCAAAGACCTGGAACACGATGGGCCACTGGGCCGACTGGATCTTCTGCCTCGTCCGCACCGATTCGAAGTCGAAACCGCAGGAAGGCATCTCGTTCCTGCTGATCGACATGAAGACGCCGGGCATCACCGTGAAGCCGATCATCATGGCCGATGGCGGCCACGAGGTGAACGAGGTCTTCTTCGACAACGTGAAGGTCCCGGTCGAGAACCTGGTGGGCAAGGAGAACGAGGGCTGGACCTGCGCCAAGTTCCTGCTGGCCAACGAGCGGC
>LSKJ01000297.1 GCA_001557035.1 Rhodospirillaceae bacterium CCH5-H10
CGAGCCGATGCCGTAGGTGGCGAGCGAGACCTTCTTGTCTTTTGCCCAGGCCGCGAACTCCGCGACGTTCTTCACCGGAATGTCCTTGTTCACCATGGTCGGCAGGTGGCCGGTGTTGAACCACGCGACGAGGGCGAAGTCCTTGTCGGGATCGTAGGGCAGCTTTTTGAACAGCGCCTTGTTCTGCACCATCGTCGTGGAATTGGTGAACATCAGCGTGTAGCCGTCGGCCGGCGACTGCTTGACGATCTCAGCGCCGATCGCGCCGGCCGCGCCCGCCTTGTTCTCGACGATCACCGGCTGGCCGGTCTTCTCGGCGACATACTCGCCATAGGCGCGGGCGAAGATGTCGGTGAGCCCGCCTGCCGGATAGGTACAGACGATCTTGATCGGCCTGGTCGGCCAAGCCTGCGCTATGGCCGGCGCCGGCAACGCAGCCGCCAGCGCCGTCAGCGATCCGTAGCGCAGCAGATCCCGCCGCGTTGCCCGCACGATCATGGTCGCCCCCCGATCAGGCGGCGACTCGTTGGGGAGACGGCCTCAGGTTGCAGGAGCCGTCTTGGTCGCGCCTGACTTGAGCATGGCGTCGATTTCGCCCTGCGTAAAGCCAGCCTCCTGCAGCACCTCGACGCTGTGCTCGCCCAGCCGCGGCTGCAGGCGCGTGATCTCCGGCTTGGTCTTGCTGAAGCGCGGCGCAATGTCGGTCATGCGCAACTTGCCCTCGGTCGGATGATCGACGTCCTTCCAGAAACCGGTCGCCTCGAGCTGCGGATCGACGAACAGGTCGTCGAGCGTGTTCACCGGACCGTGCGGGACGTTGGAGTTCCTGAGCAGCTCCACCCACTCCGCATTGGTGCGTTCGGCGCAGAGGCCGGCCAGGGTCGAATAGTACTGCTCGACGTTCTTCAGGCGGTTGGCCATGCCCTGGAAGCGCTCGTCCTTCGCCAGGTCCTCGCGACCCACGAGGGTGCAGAACTCGCGCCAGTGGCCGTCGGTGTAGGGCAGCAGCGCGAAGTAGCCGTCCTTCGACGGGTAGGGGCGGCGCTCCTTGTTGAGGACGCGCTTGTAGCCCGCCGTATCGAGCGACGGCTTGAAGGTCTCGCCGTAGAGATGCTCGACCATCACGAAGGAGACCAGCGTCTCGTACATCGGCACCTCGACTGCCTGGCCCTTGCCGGTGCGCTCGCGCGCGAACAGCGCCGCCAGCAGCGCCGAGACGACGCCGTTCGAGCTGGTCTTGTCGGCCACGATGGTCGGCAGGAAGCGCGGCTCCCCCGCCACGACGGTCTGCAGCGCCGCCAGGCCGGACCCGGCCTGGATGATGTCGTCGTAGGCGGCCTTCGCACCCATCGGTCCGGCGGCGCGGTAGCCGTAGGTCGCGAGATAGACGAGGCGCGGATTGATCTTCTCGAAGGCCTCGTACTCGACGCCCAGCCGCTTGGCCGGACCGGGGCGATAGTTGTGCATCACCACGTCGGCGGTCTCGGCGAGCTTGAACAGCGCCTTGCGCCCGGACTCCTGCTTGAGGTCGAGAACGATCGAACGCTTGGAGCGATTGCAGCCCAGGTAGAAGGCGGCCATGCCGGGATTGCGGGCCGGCCCAAGCTGGCGCGTCGTGTCGCCTTCCGGCGGCTCGATCTTGATGACGTCCGCCCCGAGATCGCCCAATTGCTGCGCCGCCCAGGGGCCCAGCACGACGGTCGTGCAGTCGAGAATGCGAACGCCGTCCAACGGACCTGCCATCTTGATTTCCTCCCGCTTTGAGGGTCCCGCTTACCACAAGTTGGTCACCGTCAAAGGGCGAATTCACAGGCAACATCGCTCCCCTGCAGACGTTTCATCCTGCAGCAAAGGAGTACGCAAAATGAATTTCGAGGTCCTGCGTCTGGCCGGTTCGCTCGCAGTGGCGGGCGCCGTGATGCTCACAACCTCGGTTGCCATGGCCGGCGACTGGAAGAAGGGCCGTGGGCATCACAAGCACCACCATCATCATTACCATGGCGGTGAAGTGATCGTCGTGCAGCCCGCGCGCCCGGCCTACTACGCCCCGCGCCCCGTCGTGGTCTATCCGGCTCCGGTCTATGCGCCTCCGGTCGCCTACGCACCCGTCTACGGCCCGGCCTACCCGCGCGGCGGCAACCTCAGCATCGGCATCGACGTCCCCCTGCGCTGATTGGAACGTACCTCCCCCGCATCGGGGGAGGTGCCCGCGTAATCGCGGGCGGAGGGGGCGAGCCACCACGCGGGCTCCGCGAAATTCGACTTGCGCCCCGGGTTGACGTAAGCGGGCAAATCAACGATTGTCGCCGCCATCATGCTGCGACTGACGACGCTACGACTTATTGGCTGATCCGCCGCCCGACCGGGACAACCGGAAGGGCCCTGCGGATCGCTTGTCGTTCGTCTCTGTTCTTACCCAACCAGTCGCCGCCTCCCCTTCATCCATCGCAGTGTTCGTTTGAGCCATACGGCCGTGCGCGGCGCGAGGAGCTACGTCATGTCATCCCAGAACCCCCAGAAGCCCAAAATGCCGATCGCGGCCGAGAAGTACGTGCCCTTCAAGCCCGTGCCCCTCCCCGACCGCAAGTGGCCGAATGCCGTCATCACCAAGCCGCCGATCTGGTGCGCGGTCGACCTGCGCGACGGCAACCAGGCGCTGATCGAGCCGATGGACTCCGACCGCAAGACGCGCATGTTCAAGCTGCTCTGCGAGATGGGCTTCAAGGAGATCGAGGTCGGCTTCCCCGCCGCCTCCGAGACCGACTTCGACTTCGTGCGCGAACTCATCGAGAAGAAGATGATCCCCGACGACGTCACCATCCAGGTGCTGACGCAGAGCCGCCCGGAGTTGATCGAGCGCACCTTCGAGGCCTGCCGCGGTGCGAAGCGCGTCATCGTCCACCTCTACAATTCGACCTCGACCCTGCAGCGCCGCGTCGTGTTCGGCCTCGACACTGCCGGCATCATCGACATCGCCGTATCGGGCGCCAAGCTGGTCAAGCAGTTGGCCGACGCCGATCCGAAGACCGAATGGGTGTTCGAGTATTCACCCGAGAGCTTCACCGGCACCGAGCTCGAATTCGCGCGCGACATCTGCGCCGCCGTCGGCGACGTCTACAAGCCGACGCCGCAGAAGAAGATGATCGTCAACCTGCCGGCCACCGTCGAGATGTCGTCGGCCAACGTCTATGCCGACCAGATCGAATGGTGCCATCGCAACTTCAAGTATCGCGATTCGATCATCCTCAGCCTGCACCCGCACAACGACCGCGGCACCGGCGTGGCGGCGGCCGAACTCGGCTACATGGCCGGCGCCGACCGCATCGAGGGCTGCCTGTTCGGCAACGGCGAGCGCACCGGCAACGTCGACCTGGTGACGCTGGGCCTCAACATGTTCACGCAGGGCGTCGATCCCGAGATCGACTTCTCGAACATCAACGAGATCCGCCAGACCGTCGAATACTGCAACCAGCTCCCCGTCCATCCGCGCCATCCCTATGGTGGCGACCTGGTCTTCACCGCCTTCTCGGGCTCGCACCAGGATGCGATCAACAAGGGCTTCAAGTCGCTCGACGCGTCGAACAGCAAGGTCTGGGAAGTGCCCTACCTGCCGATCGACCCGGCCGATCTCGGCCGCAGCTACGAGGCGATCATCCGCATCAACAGCCAGTCGGGCAAGGGCGGCATCGCCTACATCCTGAAGAGCGATTACGGCATCGACATGCCGCGCCTGCTGCAGGTCGAGTTCTCCAAGCGCATCCAGCAGATCGCCGACGAGACCGGCAAGGAGATCCAGCCGGCGCTGATCTGGGAGACGTTCCGCAAGGAGTATCTCGAGAACACCTCGCCGGTGGCGTTCGACAGCCACACCACCGTGCCCGACCCGGCCCATCCCGACGTGCGTCTTCTCGATGCCAAGGTGACATTCAACGGCAAGCCCGCCACCATCTCGGGGCGCGGCAACGGTCCGATCGCGGGCTATGTCGATGCGCTGGGCAAGAATTGCGGCATCCAGATCCGGGTCCGCGACTATCACCAGCACGCGACCGGCGCCGGCTCCGACGCCCAGGCCGTGAGCTTCATCGAAGCCGAGACGGCCAACGGCAAGATCCTCTGGGGCGTCGGCATGGACTCGAACATCGTCGCTGCCTCGCTCAAGGCCGTCACTTCGGCCGCGAACCGAGCCGCTGCCGCCAAATAAGCGTGCCCCGAGGCGCGGCGAACGACTAGCATCACGGGCGGGGGATTCCCCGCCCGTTTCCATTGGGAGCAGGAGATGATCGATTCATCCGCGAAGAGGCGCCAGGAGGGCCTCATTCGGCGGGGCGTGCGTCATCTATGGAACGCCGCGATCTCGCTCATGCTGGGCACGATGATCGGCCTGCTCGGTTATCAATTCGGCGCCGAGGCGGTGGCTCGCCTGTGGCCCGACCACACGACGCTCGCGGACATGGTGCGCGCCCTGTTCTGGACGCTCGGCATCGCGGCGACGGGCGTGCTGTTCTTTTCCTACTATCTCGACGACACGGGCCGTTAGCGCGTAGAACGGAGCCATGGCCAAAGCGAAAAAGACCGCCCCAAAAGGTTCCGTGAAACCCTCTCCGAAAAAGCCGATCAGGAAGACGGTGAAGAAGGTTGCGCCGAAGAAAGCTGCCTCGAGGAAGCCGGCGGGCGCACCCGACCCCAATCTGCTGAACGACCTGCTGAAATGGGCGAAGGCGAACGGCGCCGACGCGGCCGACGCGCTCTACGTCAACGGCGAGTCGATCTCGGTGGCGCAGCGGCTGGGCAAGCGTGAGAAGCTCGAGAGCAGCGAGGGCCGCGATCTCGGCCTGCGCGTCTTCGTGGGCAGGCGCCAGGCCTTCGTCTCCTCGACCGACTTCGACCCCGCCTCGTTGCGGGAACTGGCGAGCCGCGCCGTCGACATGGCGCGCGCCGTGCCGGAAGACCCGACCTGTGGCCTCGCGCCGGAGGAACTTCTGGCCCATTCGTGGCCCGACCTCGATCTCGACGACCGGACACGTCCCACTGCGAAGAAGCTGCTCGCGATGGCCTCCGAGGCCGAGGACGCGGCGCGCGCGGTGAAGGGCGTCACCAATTCCGAGGGCGCCGAGGCCGGCTGGGGCCGCACCTCGGTGATGCTGGCGGCCAGCAATGGCTTCACCGGCGGTTATCGCCGCAGTGGCTTCTCGCTGTCCTGCTCGGTGCTGGGTGGCGAGGGCACCGGCATGGAGCGCGACTACGAATGGACCAGCGCGGTCCATCTCGAGGATCTGATGCCGGCCGCCAAGGTCGGCCGCAACGCGGCTAAGTTCGTGGTGCGCCGCCTCAACCCACGCAAGGCGCAGAGCGCGCGCGTGCCGGTGATCTACGACCGCCGCGTCTCGGGCGGGCTCGTCGGCCATCTGGCCGGCGCCATCAACGGGCGCGCCGTGGCGCGCGGCACCTCGTTCCTCAAGGACAAGATGGGCGAGCGCGTGTTCGCCGAGGGCATCCGCATCCTCGACAACCCGCTACGCAAGCGCGGGCTGGGCAGCCGGCCGTTCGATGCCGAGGGTCTGGCGACGTCGCGCCGCGCGGTGATCGACGACGGCGTGCTCACCACCTGGCTGCTCGATCTCGCGGCCGCGCGCCAGCTCAACCTCAAGCCGACGGGTCATGCCTCGCGTGGCGTATCGGGACCGCCCTCGCCCACCACGTCGAACTTTTATCTCGACAAGGGCAAGCTCTCGGTTGCCGAGCTGATCGGCGACATCAAGAGCGGACTCTACATCACCGACATGATCGGTTTCGGTGTCAACGGCGTGACCGGCGACTACAGCCGGGGCGCCTCGGGCTTCTGGATCGAGAACGGCAAGCTCGCCTGGCCGGTGAGCGGCATCACCGTCGCCGGTAACCTGAAGGACATGTTCCTCAACATGACGGCCGCCAACGACCTCGAATTCAAGAGCTCGACCAACGCGCCGACCGTGAGAATTGAAGGGCTGACCGTCGCCGGCTCGTGATAAAGTGCCGGGCATGACCCTCATGCCCCACGCACGAATTCTCGCCGCAACGACGGCGCTTCTCTGCGGCGCCGCGCTTCTCGCCGCCGGCCCCGCGCAAGCCCAGGATGGCGGCTTCCGCGACTGCCTGAACAACATCAAGGCCGATGCGCTGAAGCAGGGCGTGCCGGCCGCGATCGTCGACCGCGCCTTCCAGGGCCTGACGCCGGACCAGAAAGTGGTCGACCTCGACAACCGCCAGCCCGAATTCTCGCTGACCTATGCGAAGTATGTCGGCGGCACCGTATCGCTCGACCGCATCCAGAAGGGCCAGCAGAAGATGGCGCAGCATCGCGCCCTGCTCGACCAGCTCCAGGCCGAATACGGCATCCCGCCGCAGTACCTGGTGGCCTTCTGGGGCATCGAGACCAACTACGGCACCTTCATGGGCGACTTCCGCGTCGTGCGCTCCGTCGCGACGCTCGCCTGCATGACCAAGCGCCGGGATTTCTTCAGCAACGAGACGGTGCAGGCGCTGCGCATCCTCAACAACAACCACATGACCAGCGACCAGATGCGCGGCTCGTGGGCCGGCGCGATGGGCAACATGCAGTTCATGCCCTCGACCTTCACCAGGTGGGCGGTCGACCGCGACGGCAACGGCCGGATCGACATCTGGAACAGCCTGCCCGACGCCTTCGCCTCGGCCGCGAACTTCCTGCGCGGCATCGGGTTCAAGCCCGGCCTGCCGTCGAGCGAGGAAGTGATGCTTCCCGCCGGCTTCCCGCTCGACCAGGCCGACACCACGGTCGAGAAGCCGGTGAAGGCATGGGCATCGATGGGTGTGAAGAAGATGAACGGCGGCGCGCTCCCGGCGGTCGACGACGCGGCCTCGATCCTGCTGCCCGCCGGCTTCCGCGGTCCCGCCTTCATCATCTATCCGAACTTCAAGGCGGTGATGAACTGGAACCGCTCGACGCTCTACGCGCTCTCGGTCGGCATCCTCGCGCGCCAGATCGCGGGCGGCCCGCCGGTGCAGCAGCAGGCCCCGGCCGACGACGCGCCGATCTCGCGTGACACGGTCATCGACATGCAGAACCGGCTGGCGAGGCTCGGCCTCTACAAGGACGAGACCGACGGATTGCTCGGCCCCAAGACCCGCTCGGCGCTGCGCCTGTTCCAGCAGCAGCAGGCGCTGCCGGCCGACGGCCACCCGACACAGGAATCGATCCGCCGCCTCCAGGCGGTGCGGTAGCGACTCGCCTACCTTTCCTCCCCCGTCAAACGGGGGAGGTGGCCGAAGGCCGGAGGGGGAGAGCTACGGGCCTGATCCCTTCGCCCGACGATCATGATGTCGCTTTCCCCCTCCCGACCTCCCCCGTCAGACGTGTTTGGGCCAGGGAGATGGTGAACACCTGTTCGGGGACATGGTGAACGGTTTTC
>LSKJ01000003.1 GCA_001557035.1 Rhodospirillaceae bacterium CCH5-H10
ATCATGGTGCGGTCGCCGGGCTTCGCGCCGCCGTGGGCCATCATCTTCGCGAGCCCGGCCGACAGGGCATCCTGCCAACCGGCACCAGAGGAGGCGGAGTGGCCGGCGGCCGAAAAGAAGATGGCGAGTAACACGCCCGACGAGCCGCCCATGGAGCGGGATAGTGCGTCGCTCGTTGCCGTGAAGAAGCGGTCGAGTCTGGCGAGCGGCATCAGCGGCAGCGCCGTCTGCAGATGACGCGCCGCGGTCGCGACGGTCGAGCCGGTATCGCCGTCGCCCACCCTGGCATCGAGCGCGTTCAGTTTTCCCTCGGCGGCGATGAGGATGTCGCTGGCCTGGCTGACCAGCGCGCTCAGCGCCGGGTTCCGGCTCGCCCGGACGGGCTTGCCCTTCATCTCCCGCGGCAGCTTCACGAGCCGGGGCTTCACGTGGGTCCGGATCGGCGGCCAGACCAGCGGGCTGGCCGGCGAGAGCAGCGCTTTCTCGAAATCCGGCGTCAGGGGCAGCAGGCTCAGGGAAAAGCCGTGCATGTCGAGAGACGACACCAGCGTTGCGGGACCCAGCACGAGTTTCACTTTCGCGGCCCGGCGGCTCGCCAGCACCTCGTTGGTGAGCAGGTTCATCTCCAGCGGCGTGGTGGACCCGAGGTTGTTGATCAATAGCGCGTAGGCGCGCGCCGGCTTCGCCGCGGCGAAGAGGCGTTCGACGAGCAGCAGCGCCGCCTGGCGCGCGCTCTCGAAATTCACCAGGTCGACGCCCGGTTCGCCGTGGATGCCGAGGCCGAGTTCGGCCTTGCCGGCGGGAACGCGGTCCTCGCGGCCGATGCCGGGAAGGGTGCAGGAGGATAGTGAAATGCCGAGGGAGACCAGGTCCTCGGCAGCCTTGCGGGCCATGGCCGCGACCGTCTTCAGGTCCGCCCCCTGCTCGGCGAAGTGGCCGGCGATCTTCTCGACGAACGCAACGCCGGCGATGCCGCGCGGCTGGTGACTATCCGGCAGGGCGATGTCGTCCTTCACGATCACGACCTCGACCTTCCGGCCGAGTGCCCGGGCGCGTTCCGCCGCGAGGCCGAAGTTCAGCCGGTCGCCGGTATAGTTCTTGATGATGACGAGGCAGCCGCCTTTGCCGGTCACCGCCATGATCGCAGCGAACACGGCGTCGATCGATGGCGAGGCGAAGACCTCGCCGCAGACCGCGGCCGTCAGCATGCCCTTGCCGACGAAGCAGGCGTGTGCCGGTTCGTGACCCGAACCGCCACCCGCGACGATGGCCACGCGGCCGGGCCTGTGGTCGGTGCGGAGAACGACCTTGATGCCGGGATAGCCGTCGAGACGCGCAAGATTGGCGCCGCCGCTGCTGCGCAGGAGCCCGTCGATCGCGTCGACGACGAGGCTTTCCTTCGCGTTGATGAATTGCATGGTTCCTGTTCCCGCCCGACTTTCCGACGATGATGAGCGCGCGATCGGTTCCGGGCAACACGGCGGGCGGATGGAAGACATCGCTTCCGGCCTGTGCGTCCGCTGTCTATCGTGATGCCAGGAAGCTAAAGAAGGAAAAGTCATGGGCGAGGAGATCAGGCTGACGGCAGCCGACGGCGGACAGTTTGCGGCTTACCTGGCATTGCCCGCGCGATTGCCGGCGCCGGCCCTGGTCGTACTGCCGGAAGTCTTCAACACGAACCCGCACATCCGTTCGGTGGCCGACGGCTACGCCGCCGACGGGTTCATCGCGCTGGCGCCGGACGTTTTCTGGCGGCAGGAGGCGGGTTGCTATCTTCCCTACACCGACGAGGGGCGCACCAAGGCACGCGCGTTGTGGGCCGAGCTGGATACCGATCAGTTCGCTCGTGACCTCGGCGACATCGTGGCGTTTCTGCGCGCGCGTCCGGACTGCACCGGCAAGGTCGGCGTGATGGGCTTCTGTCTCGGCGGCAAGTTCGCCTATCTCGCCAGCACCCGCCTGCCGATCGACGCCGCCGTGAGCTACTACGGCGTCCATATCGACCAGCATCTCGACGAGGCCGGCAAGCGGGGGTGTCCCATCCTGATGCAGTTCGCCAGCGACGATCCGCATGTCCCCGAGGCCACGGTGGCGGCGATCCGGGCGCGCATGGAAGGCGAGGCCGGTGTCGACATCCGCGTCTATCCGGGCACGGAGCACGGCTTCAACCGCCAGGGTTACCCGCCCTTCAACGAAGACGCCGCCCGCGAGGCCCGTCGCCGGACCGTGGCTCTCCTGCGAGAATGCCTGGCCTGACGGTCGATCCCGTCAGGCTGCCGGTCGGCGCACCAGCGTCCACCAGCCGATCAGCCCGACGATGCCGGTCACCGCGACGCCAATGCCGATGTTCATCTGCGTGTCGTGCGGGACGTAGCCGACCAGCAGGGTCAACACCGCAGCGGTGACCATCTGCACGAAGCCCATCAGAGCCGAGGCTGCGCCGACGCGATTGGCGGGCACC
>LSKJ01000030.1 GCA_001557035.1 Rhodospirillaceae bacterium CCH5-H10
GATCCAGACACGGCCGCCGCGCCATCACGCGCCACATGAAGCGCGCCGGCCGTGTCTGGATCCGCGTGTTTCCGGACGTTCCCGTTTCGAAGAAGCCCGCTGAAGTCCGCATGGGCTCCGGCAAGGGCGCACCCGAGTTCTGGGCGGCGCGCGTGAAGCCGGGTCGCATCCTGTTCGAGCTCGAGGGCGTCTCGGGCGTGATCGCCAAGGAAGCCTTGGCGCTCGGCGCCGCGAAGCTGCCGATCAAGACCCGCTTTGTCAGCCGCGTCGGCGCCGAAGGCTGAGGGAGAAGGACATGAAGGCCACCGATCTGCGCCCCAAGACCAACGACGAGCTCAAGAACGAGCTCGGCAACCTTCGCAAGGAGGCGTTCAACCTGCGCTTCCAGAAGGCTGGGGGCCAGCTGCAGAAGACTTCCCGCGCGCGCCAGGTTCGTCGCGACATCGCCCGCATCAAGACGGTGCTGGGCGAAAAGGCCGCCGGTTAAGGAGCACGAAATGCCGAAGCGTATCCTGGAAGGCGTCGTCGTCAGCGACAAGATGGACAAGACCATCGTCGTGAAGGTCGAGCGCCGCGTTCAGCATCCGATCTACAAGAAGTTCATTCGCAAGTCGAAGAAGTATCACGCGCACGACGAAGCCAACGCCTTCAAGGGCAAGGTTGGTGAAATCGTCCGCATCCGCGAGTGCCGCCCGCTGTCCAAGACCAAGAGCTGGGAAGTTCTGGTCGAAGGCGCCCAGGCTTAAGCGGTCGGAGCAACAGTCATGATTCAGATGCGAACCAACCTCGAGGTCGCCGACAATTCCGGTGCCCGTCGAGTCCAGTGCATCAAGGTGCTGGGCGGCTCCCGCCGCAAGTATGCCTCGGTCGGCGACGTCATCGTCGTGTCGATCAAGGAAGCCATTCCGCGCGGCAAGGTGAAGAAGGGCGAGGTGCATCGCGCCGTCGTCGTCCGCACCTCGTTCGCCCTGCGCCGCCCCGACGGCAGCGCCATCCGTTTCGATCGCAACGCCGCCGTGTTGATCAGCAAGCAGGACGAACCGATCGGCACTCGTATCTTCGGACCGGTGACGCGCGAGCTGCGCGCCAAGAAGTTCATGAAGATCATCTCGCTTGCGCCTGAGGTGCTCTAGCCATGGCAAACAAACTGAAGATCAAGAAGGGCGACCGGGTGAAAGTCATCACCGGTGGCAGCAAGGGCAAGGTGGGCGACGTCCTGCGCGTTCTTCCCAAGGAGAACCGCGTGGTCGTTTCCGGCGTCAACATGATCAAGCGCCACACCAAGCCGAGCCGTGCGGAAGCCGGCGGCATCATCGAACGCGAGGCCACGATCCACGTCTCCAACGTGGCCCTGCTGGATCCCAAATCGGACAAGCCGACGAAGGTCGGGTTCCGGTTCCTTGAAGACGGCCGCAAGGTGCGCATCGCGCGCGCCTCCGGCGAGACCATCGACCGCTAGGAGAACGGGCCATGCCCGCGCGTCTGCAAGAACACTACACCAAGACCGTGCGTGAAGCGCTGATCAAGGAGTTCTCCTACAAGAACCCCTTCGAGGTGCCGAAGCTCGATAAGATCGTCATCAACATGGGCGTCGGCGAGGCGGTCAACGACCGCAAGGCCGTCGACGGCGCCGTGGCCGACCTGACGGCAATTACCGGCCAGAAGCCGGTGATCACCCGGTCGCGCAAGTCGATCGCGACCTTCAAGCTGCGTGAAGGCATGGCGATCGGCACCAAGGTCACGCTGCGCCGCGACCGGATGTACGAGTTCATCGACCGCCTGATCAACATCGCCCTGCCTCGGGTTCGCGATTTCCGCGGCCTGAACGGCAAGTCTTTCGACGGCAATGGCAACTACGCCATGGGCCTGAAGGAACAGATCGTGTTCCCTGAAATCGACTACGACAAGGTCGACCAGGTGCGCGGTATGGACATCATCATCTGCACGACGGCGAAGACGGATGCGGAAGCCAGGTCGCTTCTCCGCGCTTTCGACTTCCCGTTCGTGAACTGAGGCCGGAGAAACACATGGCCAAGACTAGCTCGGTCGAGAAGAACAACCGGCGTGCAAAGTTGGCGAAGCAATACGCCGGCAAGCGCGCCAAGCTGAAGGCGATGGCGGTCGACGACAAGTTGACGCCGGAAGAGCGCTTCGGAGCCCGCCTCAAGCTGGCTGACCTGCCGCGCAATTCGTCGCCGACGCGTATCCGCAATCGGTGCGAACTCACGGGCCGCCCGCGGGCCGTGTATCGCAAGTTCAAGCTGTCGCGCGTTGCGCTGCGTCAGCTGGCGTCGCTGGGTGCTCTGCCCGGCGTCGTGAAGTCGAGCTGGTAAACGGGGACCGTAGACCATGGCGATGACAGATCCCGTCGGCGATTTGCTGACCCGTATCCGCAACGGCCAGTCGGCGCGCCTCGACAGCGTGACGGCGCCGGCTTCGCGGCTCCGGTCGAGTGTTCTCGATGTGCTCCAGCGCGAGGGCTATATCCGCGGCTGGTTCGAGGAAGAGCTGCGCCCCGGCGTGAAGGAGCTCCGCATCGAGCTCAAGTATGACAATGGCCGCCCGGTCATCAAGGAGATCAAGCGCGTCTCCACCCCGGGCCGTCGCGTCTACTCCAAGATCCGCGAGCTGCCGCGCCACTTCAATGGCCTCGGCATCTCGATCCTCTCCACGCCGCGCGGTGTCATGTCCGACGCCGAGGCGCGGGCCGCCAATGTCGGCGGCGAAGTCATCTGCAAGGTGTTCTGACCATGTCGCGCGTCGGTAAAAATCCGGTCGCCATCCCGGCCGGTGTCACCATCGAGCTCAAGGGCCAGCACCTCAAGGCCAAGGGCAAGCGGGGCGAACTCCAGCTCATGGTCCATGACGACGTCATCGTCGCCAAGGAAGCCGAGGGCCTGGTCTTCAAGCCGCGGAACGAGAGCCGCCGCGCCCGCATGCAGTGGGGCACGGCACGCAACCTGGCGAGCAACGTCGTGCGCGGCGTGTCCGACGGGTTCACGATCAACCTCGAGATCAACGGCGTGGGCTATCGCGCCGCGGCGGACGCCAAGATGCTGAAGATGCAGCTCGGCTTCAGCCACGATGTCGAGATTCCCATTCCAGCCGGTATCCAGATCAAGGCGGTGAAGCCGACCGAGATCGAGATTTCCGGCGCCGATCGTCAGCGCGTGGGCCAGGTTGCGGCCGAGATCCGCAGCCTGCGTCCGCCGGAGCCCTACAAGGGCAAGGGCATCAAGTACTCGACCGAGACGATCCGGCGCAAGGAAGGCAAGAAGAAGTAGAGGCGAGAGAACCATGTCCGACCGCAATGCTCTTTTCGCCCGCCGCCAGCGGCGCACGCGCTACGCGCTGCGCCAGGCCGCCGGCGGCCGTCCGCGCCTCAGCGTTTTTCGCTCTGGCAAGCACATCTATGCCCAGGTCATCGACGACCGGAAGGGCGTGACCCTGGCTGCAGCCTCGTCGCTCGACAAGGATGTCCGGGGTTCGCTCAAGACCGGCGCCGACAAGGGCGCTGCTGCCGAGGTTGGCAAGCTGATCGCCGCCCGCGCCGTCGCGGCCGGCATCAAGGAAGTCATCTTCGATCGCGGTGGCTACACGTATCACGGCCGCATCGCTGCGCTGGCCAATGCCGCCCGTGAGGGCGGTCTGTCGTTCTGATCGGGAGTTAGGATATGGCTCGTTCACCCGGTGGTTCCGGCCGTTCTCCGCGCGATCGCGATCGGAGCCGCGACCGCGACCGCGACGAGGACAATGAACTGACCGACAAGCTGGTCACGATCAATCGCGTCGCGAAGGTCGTGAAGGGCGGTCGTCGCTTCGCGTTTGCCGCCATCGTCGTCGTTGGCGACCAGCGTGGCCGCGTCGGCCACGGCGCCGGCAAGGCCCGTGAGGTTCCCGAGGCGATCCGCAAGGCCACGGAGGCGGCCAAGCGCGGCCTGATCCGCGTGCCGCTGCGCGACGGTCGCACGCTGCATCATGACGTCAAGGGCCGCTTCGGCGCCGGCAAGGTGACGCTGCGGGCCGCCCCGGCCGGTACCGGCATCATCGCCGGCGGCCCGATGCGCGCCATCTTCGAGACGCTCGGCATCAAGGATATCGTCGCCAAGTCGGTCGGCACGTCCAACCCGCACAACATGATCAAGGCGACGTTCAAGGCGCTCGAGCAGCTCAACTCGCCGCGCATGGTCGCCACCCGCCGCGGCAAGAAGGTCGGCGACCTTCTCGGCCGCCGTGACGAGACGACCGCGGAAGCGGCGGCTTAAGGAACCGGACCATGGCCAAGACAGTCAAGATCACCCAGACCGGCAGCCACATCGGCCGCACGGACGATCAGCGCGCGACGCTGATCGGCCTGGGGCTCAACAAGCGTCACCGCACCCGCGAGCTCGTGGATACGCCCGAAGTTCGCGGCATGATCAACAAGGTGCGCCACCTCGTGCGCGTCGAAGAGGAAGCGCGCTAAGGCCCTGAGGCCGCGGCGCGGAGGTAATTACCATGAGACTGAACCAGATCTCGGACAACCCTGGCGCCCGCAAGGGCCGCATGCGCGTCGGCCGCGGCATCGGCTCCGGCAAGGGCAAGACCGCCGGTCGCGGCGTCAAGGGCCAGAAGTCCCGCACCGGCGTCGCCATCAAGGGCTTCGAGGGCGGCCAGATGCCGCTCTATCGCCGCATCCCGAAGCGCGGCTTCCGTCCGCCGCACCAGAAGAGCTACCAGGTGGTCAATCTGGGCACGCTCCAGAAGGCGATCGACGACAAGAAGCTCGACGCGGCCAAGGTGATCGACGCCGAGGCGATGCTGGCGGCCGGCCTGTTCAAGAATGCCGCGGACGGTGTCCGCCTCCTTGGCAAGGGCGAGATCAAGACCAAGATCGAAGTGAAGGTTGCGGGCGCCTCGGCGTCGGCGATCGCCGCGGTCGAGAAGGCCGGCGGCAAGGTCGAACTCCCGCCCAAGCCCGTGGCCGAAGCGGCCTGATCCGGACGGCGTCAACGGGGGCGTCGCTTCCCCCTTGTGTCGTTCACGCGTGAGGTTCCATGGCATCCGCCGCCGAGCAACTTGCTTCCAACCTGAACTGGGGTTCGATCGGTAGGGCGACCGAGCTGAAGAAGCGGCTGTGGTTCACCGTGGCCGCGCTCGTCGTCTTCCGCATCGGCGCCTACATCCCGGTCCCCGGCGTCGATCCGGCCGCCCTGGCCGAGATCTTCAAGCAGAATGCCGGCGGAATCGCGGGCCTGCTGGACGTGTTCTCGGGCGGCTCGATCGGCCGCATGTCGGTGCTGGCGCTCAGCATCATGCCGTACATCTCGGCCTCCATCATCATGCAGATCCTGACGACGGTCGTTCCGTCGCTGGAGGCGCTGAAGAAGGAGGGCGAGGCGGGCCGCAAGAAGATCAACCAGTACACGCGCTACGGCACTGTGATCTTGGCGACCTTCCAGGCCTATGGAATCGCGGTCGGACTCGAAAGCCAGGTGGCCACGGCCGGCCCGGTCGTGATCGATCCGGGCGTCTTCTTCCGTTTCGTGACCATCATCACGCTGGTCGGCGGCACGCTGTTCCTGATGTGGCTGGGCGAGCAGATCACCGCGCGCGGCGTCGGCAACGGCGTTTCGCTCATCATCTTCGCCGGCATCGTTGCGGCGCTGCCGGACGCCCTTGTCCAGACGCTCGAACTGGGCCGCACCGGCGCCCTGTCGGCGCTGTTCATCATCGCTCTGGTCGTGGGTGTCGTTCTGGTCGTGGCGGTGGTGGTCTTCGTCGAGACCGCACAGAGACGCATCGTCGTCCAGTATCCCAAGCGCCAGGTCGGCAACCGCATGTATGGCGGCGAGGCCTCGCATCTGCCGCTCAAGATCAATACCGCCGGCGTCATTCCGCCGATCTTCGCCTCTTCGCTACTGCTGTTTCCCGCGACCATCGCGTCGTTCCAGGGCAATTCCGGCGAGCCGGGCTGGATGCAGTGGATGTCGACCTATCTGGGTCACGGGCAGCCGCTCTATCTTTTCGCCTATATCGGCCTGATCGTCTTCTTCTGCTTCTTCTACACGACGGTCGTGTTCAATCCGGCCGACACAGCCGATAACCTCAAGAAGAACGGCGGCTTCATTCCGGGTATCCGTCCGGGCAAGAACACGGCCGAGTATCTCGAGTACATCCTGAACCGCCTCACGGTGATCGGCGCCCTCTACCTCTCGGCGGTCTGTATCCTGCCGGAACTGCTGATTGCCCGCGGCGGCGTACCCTTCTACTTCGGCGGCACCAGCCTCCTGATCGTGGTTTCGGTCACGCTCGACACGGTGACCCAGGTGCAGGCGCATCTGCTGGCTCACCAGTATGAGGGCCTCATCAAGAAGGCCCGCCTGAGGGGCAAGGGCCGATGAACATCATTCTTCTGGGACCGCCGGGCGCCGGCAAGGGCACGCAGGCGCAGCGGCTTCAGCAGGAGCGGGGGCTGATCCAGCTCTCGACCGGCGACATGCTGCGGGCTGCCGTGGCTTCGGGTAGCGAACTCGGCCAGAAGGCCAAGGGCATCATGGAGCGGGGCGAACTGGTCCCGGACGAGCTGATGGTCGGCCTGATCAAGGACCGTATCGCCCAGCCGGACTGCGCCAAGGGCTTCATCCTGGACGGCTTCCCGCGCACCGAAGCCCAGGCCAGGGCGCTGGACAAGATGCTGGCCGAGACGACCCGGAAGCTCGACCGGGTCATCGAGATGGAAGTCGACGAGAAGGCGCTGACGGAGCGCGTCGTCGGCCGGTTTTCCTGCGCCAAGTGCGGCGCGGGCTATCACGACAAGTTCAAGCGGCCGAAGGCCGAAGGTGTCTGCGACGTCTGCGGGTCGAAGGAGTTCACCCGCCGCAAGGACGATAATGCAGATACCATGAAGACTCGTATGGCCGCCTACCGGGCTCAGACCGAGCCCCTGCTGCCCTACTACAGTGCCCGGGGGGTGCTGCGGAAGGTCGACGGGATGGCCGCGATGGACGAAGTTTACCGCCAGATCACGGGAGTTCTGGCGGGGACTTGACAAGGGTTAGTTCCATTGACTCGGGGGCGCGGGTACATATAATCGCGCGCTTTTCCGGGGCCAGCGGAACTGTGACGGGCGCGCGCGAGCGCGCCATAAGTCTTTGAAGGAGTTGGGACTTTGGCTCGTATAGCCGGTGTGAACATTCCGACCGCCAAGCGTGTCGTGATCGGACTTCAGTACATCCACGGGATCGGTGCGGCGAAAGCCAAGGAGATCTGTGGAAAAGTGGGGATCGACGAGTCGCGTCGCGTGAACACGCTGAGCGACGACGAGGTCATCCGCATCCGCGAGACCATCGACCGCGACTACTCGGTCGAGGGTGACCTGCGCCGTGAAGTGGCGATGAACATCAAGCGCCTGATGGATCTGGCCTGCTACCGCGGCCTGCGTCATCGCCGCGGCCTGCCGGTCCACGGCCAGCGCACGCATACCAATGCGCGCACCCGCAAGGGTCCGGCCAAGCCGATCGCCGGCAAGAAAAAAGTGACGAAGTAAGAGGGGATAGAGGTCATGGCCAAAGCTGCAGCCGCCGCCGCCGCGCGTCCCCGTCGCAAGGAACGCAAGAACATCATCGCGGGCGTCGCTCACGTGAACGCGTCGTTCAACAACACGATCGTCACGATCACCGACGCGCAGGGCAACGCGATCGCCTGGTCGTCGTCGGGCCAGCAGGGCTTCAAGGGCTCGCGCAAGTCGACCCCGTTCGCCGCGCAGATGGCCGCCGAAGGCGCCGGTCGCAAGGCGATGGAGCACGGCATGCGCACCATCGAGATCCTCGTGCGTGGTCCGGGTTCGGGCCGCGAGTCGGCGCTGCGCGCGCTGCAGGCCGTCGGCCTCGCCGTGACGTCGATCCGCGACGTGACGCCGATCCCGCACAACGGCTGCCGCCCGCCGAAGCGTCGTCGCGTCTGATTTCGAGCGGAGGCGGTGCTCTGGCGCCGCCCGCTCTTCGAGAATGTATGGCGAGTCCCGAGGGGCTCGCTCGAACCGGTCTAGAGGGGTAGCCCACGTGCTTCAGAAGAACTGGCAGGACCTGATCAAGCCGGAGAAGCTTGTCACCGAAGCCGGCGTCGATCCCGGTCGCGTCGCGACCATCGTCGCCGAGCCGCTCGAGCGCGGTTTCGGTCTCACTCTCGGCAACGCGCTGCGTCGCGTGCTCTTGTCGTCGCTCCAGGGTGCCGCCGTCACGTCGATCAAGATCGACAACGTGCTGCATGAATTCTCGTCGATTCCGGGCGTCCGCGAGGACGTGGTCGACATCGTGCTGAACATCAAGGCGATGGCCGTGAAGATGCAGGGCGACCGCCCGCAGCGTCTGTACCTGCGCGCCGTCGGCCCGGGTGAGGTCACCGCCGGCATGATCGAGTTGCCGGGCGACGTCCAGATCATGGATCCGAAACACCTGATCTGCACGCTCGACGACGGCGCCTCGATCTCGATGGAACTGATGGTCGCCACCGGCAAGGGCTACATCCCGGCCTCGGCGAACCGTCCGGAAGATGCGCCGATCGGCCTGATCCCGGTCGACTCGGTGTTCAGCCCGGTCAAGCGCGTTTCCTACAAGATCGAGAACAGCCGCGTCGGCCAGGTCACCGACTACGACCGCCTGTCGATGACGGTCGAGACCAACGGCACGACGATGCCGGCCGATGCCGTGGCGCTCGCTGCCCGCATCCTGCAGGACCAGCTGCAGCTCTTCATCAACTTCGAAGAGCCGCGCGAAGTCCGCAAGGAAGAGCAGCAGGACGACTTCCCGTTCAACCGCAACCTTCTGCGCAAGGTCGACGAGCTCGAACTGTCGGTCCGCTCGGCCAACTGCCTGAAGAACGACAACATCATCTATATCGGCGATCTGGTTCAGAAGACCGAGGCGGAGATGCTGCGCACGCCGAACTTCGGCCGCAAGTCGCTGAACGAGATCAAGGAAGTGCTGGCCGGCATGGGCCTCCACCTGGGTATGGAAATCCCGGGTTGGCCGCCGGACAACATCGAGGAAATGGCCAAGCGGCTGGAAGAGCCGTACTAGGCCGGTAGAAGGAAATAAGTCATGCGTCACAATAATCGCGGCCGGAAGTTCCACCGCACGGCTGAGCATCGCAAGGCGATGTTCATGAATCTCGCCGGTGCCCTCATCAAGCACGAGCAGATCACGACCACGCTGCACAAGGCGAAGGACCTGCGTCCGATCGTCGAGAAGCTGGTCACGCTCGGCAAGCGCGGCGGACTGCATGCGCGTCGTCAGGCGATCGGCTTCCTGCGCGATCCCTACATCGCCGACAAGCTGTTCACCACGCTGGGCCCGCGCTACTCCAAGCGCAACGGCGGCTACCTGCGGGTCCTCAAGGCCGGCTACCGCTTCGGCGACGCCGCCGAGATGGCCGTGATCGAGTTCGTCGAGCGCGACACCTCGGCCAAGGGCCAGGACAGCGGTCCGTCGGCCGACCAGGCCGAGCAGCAGGAAGCGGCGTAAGTCTCTTTCGCGTCATCCAATCGAAAACGCCCGGTCGAAAGACCGGGCGTTTTTCTATGCGCTGGAGAGGTAGTCTCCGCCATGACCTTCATCTTCCGAACGGCACTTCCGTCCGAAGCCGCCGACGCCGACCGTGTCCTGCGCGCGGCCTTCACGCCCTACCTTCGCAGGCTGGGGCGCGACATCCCGGCCGACTACTACAAATGGCTGCCGGCCTCGATCGAGCGCGGAGACGTGTTCGTGGCGGACGAGGATGGTGCCGTCGTCGGCGTCGCGGCGACGGAGCGGCGAGAAAAGGAGCTTTTCCTGGACCGGCTTGCCGTCGATCCGTCAATGCAGGGCACGGGCCTCGGGCGGTGGTTGCTGGAGCGGCTCGATGAAGTGGCCCGCACCCGCGGCGACCTCGCTTTGTCGCTGGTCACGGCGGAGATGATGGACCATCTCCTCAAACTCTACGGCAGCCACGGCTTCGAGATCGTCCACCGCGGCCCGCCCGACCACGGCAAGGATGCGCACATGCGCGTCCACATGGTGAAGAGACTGTAGAAGCCCACAACGGCTTCAGAACTGCTCCTCGGAGAGCACGAACACCGTCCTCCCCGCCGCCTTGAGCGGGCCGAGCTGCGCCAGCGCCGGCGGCAGTATGACTTCGGCGTAGAAGCGGGCGGTCACCAGCTTGGCTTCGAGGAAGGCGGGATCGCCGTCGCGGGCGGCGAGCTTGTTCTGCGCCACCAGGGCGCTGCGGGCCAGCAGCCATCCGCCCAGCGCCGTGCCGGCCAGGCGCAGGAAGGGCACCGAGCCCGCCAGCGCATTGACCAGCTCGGCTTTCACCGACTGCGCCACCCACTTCGTCGCGTCTTCCAGCGCATCGGCGGCGGCCGCGAGGCCGGTGCGGATGGCCTCGATATCGTCGCCGGGGGTCGCCTTCATTTCCTCGGCCGTGGCGCGCATCTCGGCGACGAGGGCCAGCATGGTCTCGCCGCCGTCCTTGGCCACCTTGCGGCCGACCAGGTCGCGCGCCTGGATGCCGTTGGTGCCCTCGTAGATCGGCAGGATACGCGCGTCGCGCAGGTGCTGGGCGGCGCCGGTTTCCTCGATGAAGCCCATGCCGCCGTGGATCTGCACGCCGGTCGAGGCGATCTCGTTGCCGAGGTCGGTGAACCAGGCCTTCACGATCGGGATCAGCAGGTCGACGCGGTCCTGGATCCTGCGACCGGCTTCCTTGTCGGGCTGCTTCAGCGCGCCGTCGATGCCGGCGGCGGTGTAGTAGCCCAGCGCCCGCATCGCCTCGATCTGGGAACGCATGCTCATCAGCATGCGCCGCACGTCGGCATGATGCACGATCGCCACCGAGGCGGGCTTGGGGCTGCCGTCGTCCTTCGACTGCACGCGGGTGCGCGCGAAGGCGGCGGCCTGCTGGTAGGCGCGCTCGGCGATGGCGAGGCCCTGGATGCCCACCGAGAGGCGGGCGTTGTTCATCATGGTGAACATGTAGGAGAGGCCGCGACCTTCCTCGCCGACGAGATAGCCCACAGCGCCGCCATCGTCGCCGAACGACATCACGCAGGTCGGGCTGGCATGGATGCCGAGCTTGTGTTCCAGCGACACGCAGCGCAGGTCGTTGCGCTTGCCCGGCGTGCCATCTTCATTGGCGAGGTACTTCGGGACGATGAATAGCGAGATGCCGCGCACGCCGGCCGGCGCATCGGGCGTCCGCGCCAGCACCAGATGCACGATGTTCTCGGCCATGTCGTGCTCGCCGTAGGTGATGAAGATCTTCTGGCCGGTGACGAGATAATGGTCGCCGTTCTTCACCGCGCGGCTCTTGAGCTGGCCCAGGTCGGAGCCGGCCTGCGGCTCCGTCAGGTTCATCGTGCCGGTCCATTCGCCCGAGATCATTTTGGGCAGGTAGGTGGCCTTCTGCGCGTCCGAGCCATGATGGTGGATGGCATCGATCGCGCCCTGGTTCAGCAGCAGCACCAGGCCGAAGCCCATGTTGGCGGCCTGCCACATCTCCTGCACCGTCGTCGCCAGCAGCCACGGCATGCCCTGGCCGCCGAATTCCGGATCGAAGGGAAGCGAATTCCAGCCACCCTCGACGAACTCCTTGTAGATGGCGGCGAAGCCCGGCGCGGTGCGCACGACGCCGTTCTCGAGCTTGGCGCCGACCTTGTCGCCCTCGCGGTTGAGCGGGGCGAGGCCGTTGCCGGCCAGCTTGGCGGCTTCCTCGAGCACGGCGTCGATCGTGTCGTCCGTGGCATGCTCGTATCCCGGCAGGGCGGCGACGCCGGAAAGGCCGGCCACTTCGCGCAGGGCGAAACGCATGTCGGCCAGCGGGGCGGTGTAAGTCATGTGAATTCCTCCGGTCCGCAATATGCCGCGCTCGGTCGCTTTTGGCGACCGGCTCGGCTATTTTGGAGCCCTCATGACAAACACAGTCCTCTTCGCCATCGACGGCCCCACGGCCACCATCACGCTGAACGATCCGGCCAAGCACAACCGTCTCGATCCCGCGGGGCTGAAGCTGCTGCGCGAGGCGGTGGAGAAGGCCGACGCCGACCCCAACGTCCGCGTGACGGTCATCACGGGCTCCGGCGAGAAGACCTTCTGCTCCGGCTACGATCTCGGCTCGATCCCGGCCGGCGAGCGCAAGGACGAGGGCGGCGACAATACGTTCGAAGTCGTCATGGATCGCATCGAGGCGATGCGGATGCCGACGCTCTGCGCCCTGAACGGCGGCGTCTATGGCGGCGCCACCGATCTGGCCCTGGCCTGCGACTTCCGGCTCGGGGTGAAAGGCATGCGCTTCTTCATGCCGGCGGCGCGCTTCGGCCTGCATTACTACCCGAGTGGCCTGCGCCGCTATACGCAGAAGGTGAGCCCGAGCTTCGCCAAGCGCGCCTTCCTCCTGTCGGAGGATTTCCATGACACCGAGCTGTTGGCCGTCGGCTATCTCGACTGGCTGGTCGACCGCGCCGAGTTCAAGGACAAGGTGGCCGAGAAGGCCGCACGCCTCGCGGGCCTCGCGCCGCTATCGATGTCGGGCATGAAGCGCGCCATCGAGCAGTTCGCCCAGGCGGCGCCCGACATGTCCTCGATTCGCCAGACGCAGCGCGCCTGCGCGACCTCCGACGATCTGAAAGAGGGGCTGGCGGCGCTCGGCGAGCGGCGCACCCCGGCCTTCAAGGGCCGATAAATGACGCACGCCGGCATCCGCGGGTGCCGGATTGTCGCAAGATTGCCGCGATTCAATGCAGGATGCCGGCAACATCTCAGGCCGTGCCGCCACCCGGCGGCCGGTGTATCTTGCAGATGGGCGGCAATACCACACGGCCGCTGAACCGAAGACACAATGCAACGCCGCCTAGCCGCCATCGTCCACGCCGACCTCGCCGGGTTCACCCGGATGATGGAAGGCGCGGAGACCCGTACCTTCCGTCATCTCAAGTCGGCCCAGACCGAGGTCTGGCGGCCGGCCATCGATTCCGGCCGCGGCCGCCTGGTCGGCACCGCGGGCGACGCGATGCTGGCCGAGTTCGGCTCGGCCGTATCGGCGGTCGCCGCGGCGATCGACATCCAGGAGCGGATGGCCCGCTTCAACGATTCGCTGAGCGAAGAGCAGCGCATGTTGTTCCGCATCGGCGTGCATCTGGGCGAAGTCATCATCGATGACGAGGACCAGAACATCTTCGGCGACGGCGTGAACCTGGCGGCGCGTATCCAGACCCTGGCCGAGCCGGGCGGCATCGCCGTGTCGCGGGCCGTGCGCGATCTCGTTGAGCTGCGTGTGGAATACGTCTTCCACGACGGCGGCGAGCACCAGCTCAAGAACGTCAGCCGCGCGGTGCAGGTGTTCCACGTGCGGCAGGCGAAGCTGGTCTCGCCCGGCACGACGACGCGCATGGTGCCGCAGATCACACTGCGCTTCGAGGGGCCCGATTCTGCGGGCCGCAAGCACACGTTCGAAGTGTCGATGGAAAAGCTCGTCGGGCAGTCCCAGGGCATGTGCATTGGGCGCGCAGCCGACCAGTGCGAGCTGGTCGTGCCGCACCCGACGGTGTCGCGGCGCCACGCCAAGCTCAGCCTCGCGGGCGAGGCATTGCAGGTCGAGGATCTCGGGTCGACCAATGGCACGGCGGTCAACGGCGCGGTCCTCAAGGCGGGGGCGCCGGCGGCGCTGCAGGCAGGATCGAAGTTGCGGCTCGGCGATGTCGAGCTGGTCGTTCATCACACCTAGCGGCGCGCAACGCCCATGAACGAACCCACCAAGATCGCCGGCGCGGCGCCGCCCGAGCCCGAGGTCGACTACGTTTCTCTGAAGGCGGGCCAGACGATCGGCCGTTACGAGATCGTGTCGGTGCTGGGCCAGGGCGGCTTCGGCATCACCTATCGCGCCCGCGACGTGCAGCTCGGCCGCGAGGTGGCGATCAAGGAGTACCTGCCTTCGGCGCTGGCGGTGCGCCAGGACGGTTCCACCGTGCTGCCGCGCACCACGAAGATGGCCGACGATTTCGGCTGGGGCCGCGACCGCTTCGTCACCGAAGGTCGCACGCTCGCAAGCCTGCATCGCGTGCCGGCGATCGTGCAGGTCTTCGATTTCCTCGAAGCCAACGGCACGGCCTATATCGTCATGGAGTTGCTGAGCGGCGCCACGCTAGAGGACCGCATCAACACCGGCGGCAGGCTGAAGCCCGAGGAAGTCGATCGCATCCTGTGGCCGCTGCTTGACGGTCTCGAGCAGGTCCATGCCGCGGGCTTCCTGCATCGCGACATCAAGCCGGCCAACATCCTGCTCGATGCCACCGGTAACCCGACTCTGATCGACTTCGGCGCGTCGCGCGCTGCCATGGTCGGCCGCACGGCGGCGATGACGGCGATCTTCACACCGGGCTACGCGGCGGCCGAGCAGATGACGTCGGCGAAGCAGGGGCCGTGGACCGACATCTACGGCCTCGCCGCCACCATCTATCACGCCATCGCCGGCAAGGCGCCGCCCAACGCCTTCGACCGCATGCTCGACGACGGCTACGAGCCGCTTGCCAAGGTCGCATCGCCTGGCTTCTCGCCGGGCCTGCTCGCCGGCATCGATGCCGGTCTGACCGTCGCGGCGCGCGACCGGCCGCAGTCGATCGCAGGCTGGCGGCCGATCCTCGGCATGACGTCGGCGCCGGAACCCGGCGCCACGATGGTGATGGGCAAGGCCGACGACGCATCGGCCGGGCGCGTGTCGGTGCTCGGCCCTGCGACGCCGCCCGTTTCTGCCGAAACCTCGCCGCTGCCACCGCCGCCCGCCAGGAGCAAGACAGGGCTTTGGGCGGGCATCGCCGTGGTGGTGTTGCTGGCTCTTGGAGGCGGCGGCTACTACGCGATGGCAACCCGCGGCCCCGATCCGGAGATGGTGAAGGCGCGTGCCGCCGCGGAGGCCGCTGAGGAAGCGCGCCGCAAGGCGGCCGAGGAGGCCGACAAGCTGCGCGCCGAAAAAGCCGAACAGGAGGCCAAGGCGAAGGCAGAGCTTGAAGCCAAGGCAAAGGCCGATCTCGAGGCGAAGCGGAAGGCCGATGCCGAGGCGGCGCGGCGCCAGTTCGAGGAAGACACGCGCCGCAAGGTCGAAGCCGAGATCGCGGAGAAGAAGCGCGCCGACGAGGAAGCGCAGCGCAAGGCCGCCGAGGAAGCCGCGGCGCGCCAGAAGGCGATCGAGGATGCCCGGAAAGCCACGGAGTTCGTCGCCGGCAACTTCGATCATTTCGGCAAGACGCTGATGCTGATCGGCCTCAAGGATCGCAGTGGCGAGATCAGGCTGCAGGGCGTCGACAGCGTCGACGATCCGGCCCTGCACAAGCTCGCGGCCGACGCGCTGGCCGCGCAGCCGCGAAACCTGCGCTGCCGCCAGACCGATCGACTGACCGACGGCACGCCGCTCTATCGTTGCCTTATCACGAAGCGTACCGCCAAGGACGGATTGGCGGACATCCCGGACTCCGAACGCGACGATCTTGCCCTGGTCCTCGTACGGACCGGACTGCTCCTCGCCTCGTGCGATGCGCCGCGCTCCTATGCGGATGCGGAGGATGATGCTCGTGGCAGCAAGCAGTATCTTTGGAGTAGAGTGACCGTCCCAGATTACAAACGGAGATGCACGAGATGACTGCATTGACTGCTGCTGCCACGGCCTTTCCCTCCGCAAGGAAGATTGCGCTTAGGATCGTGGGTGTGATCGCGGCCCTCGGGTTTGCAGCCGCATGCACGGACGATCGCGGCCAGCCGACCAACCAGACGACCGGTACCGTCATGGGTGCCGCGCTGGGCGGTGTCGTGGGTGGCCTCGCCTTCGGGTCCGTCGGCGGTGCCGTCGGTGGCGCGCTGGTCGGTGGCCTGGCCGGCAATCTCGTCGGTCGTGCGCTCGACGATCAGGAACGCCGTCGCCTGGCCGAGGCCACGCAGTATGCGTTCGTCGCCGACAACAACGTGCCGACGACCTATACGGTCGAGCCGACCAAGACCTCCTCGTCGTCCTCGACCCAGGCGCCGCCGACCGTGGTGAGCGCCAAGCCGGTCG
>LSKJ01000298.1 GCA_001557035.1 Rhodospirillaceae bacterium CCH5-H10
ACGAATAGAGCATGTCGTGGCCCGCCGTCTCGTCGGCGATGGGAGTCGCCGGAAAGCGCGCGACCGCTTCCTCCCACGATTCGTAGCCGGGGATCGTGCCGCCGATCATGAAGCGATGCGGCGCGCCCTTCATCAGCGGCACGAGTTCCGCGGCCTTGTCGGCCAGGTACGTCGAGGTGACGAACAGCCGGGCGCCGCAGTCGGTCACGATATAGTCGACCTCGGCGGCGGTGAGGCGCGAGCTGATCGCGGTGTAGACCAGCCCCGAGCGCTGGGCGCCCCAGCAGATCTCGAAGAAGCGCGGGTTGTTCTCCAGGAAGATCGCGACATGGTCGCCGGCCTTGAGGCCCAGCGAGCGAAACAGTTGCGCGATGCGGTTCGACTGCTCGTCGAGCTGGCGGTAGGTCACCGTCTCGCCGCTGCCGGCCATGATGTAGGCGGGCTTGTCGGGATGGGTGCGGGCGTGATGATAGGGATGCATGAGGGCCGCATAAAAGCGGACAGAAAGTCCGCTCGCAAGCGTTGACCCGGTTCCGCCCATCGGCTTTATTCCCCGCGCACGACGATGTGCCCCCGTGGCGGAATTGGTAGACGCGCCTGACTCAAAAACTGGTTTGTCTATCATGCGACGTTTTGCGCGGAGGATGGAAAAGTCTTTTTATTTCTGAGGGTTAGAAGGGTATGCGCCAAGTGTCTGGTTGCGGTGTCAACTGGCCTGGGTGCAGAATAGGTGCACAGCGCGAGGATATCTCGCGGCGGCAATATGCGGGCGTGGCGGAACTGGTAGACGCGCTGGATTCAAAATCCTGTTCTGGTGACAGAGTGTCGGTTCGATTCCGACCGCCCGTACCACTTGATCCAAATTGCATTTGAGGACTGGCGGGAGTGGTTGGTCTGCGCCGAGGTTTGCCGAGGACTCGGATGGAATCAGGCCTCATCGATTGTAAGAAACGTTAGCCGATGTCCGTCTTCTTGAACGTGGACTGCCACCCATAACCCGGTCGCGCTTCATCTTCGATTGGCAGCACCTAACAGAATGCGAACTTCATTCGATTGTTCGGGTTCTGGCGACGTGCTCCTCGGGACCCTTAGGTCTCAAATGTTAGAGTAAAAGGGCTGCGCTGGGGTTTCGTGGCGGATTGGAGGTTGAGAGAGAGGCTCTCGACCGTCCGTCGCGGAGTCAGTCACATGGCAAAGGCCGTTCAGAAGATTACGCTCAGCGCTTCGCGCGATATCCCCTTCAACAAGCTGGTGCTCAGCCAGTCCAACGTCCGGCGCGTGAAGGCCGGCATCTCGATCGAGGACTTGGCCGAGGACATCGCCCGGCGCGGACTCCTGCAGGGCCTCATTGTCCGGCCGGTCCTCGATGCCGAGGGTTCCGAGACCGGCATGTTCGAGATCCCGGCCGGCGGCCGCCGCTACCGCGCTCTCGAGCGGCTGGTAAAGCTGAAGCGTCTGTCGAAGACGGCGCCAGTCCCGTGCATCGTGCGCGATCCGGGGGGCGAGATCTCAGCAGAGGAGGATTCCCTGGCCGAGAACGTCCAGCGCGTCGCCCTGCATCCGCTGGACCAATTCCGCGCCTTCAAGACGCTTCGCGACCAGGGTGCTGGCGAGGAGGAGATCGCCGCCCGCTTCTTCGTGGCGCCGGCCGTGGTGAAGCAGCGGCTACGCCTGGCCTCCGTCTCCGAGAAGCTGCTCGGGATCTATGCCGAGGACGGCATGACCCTGGAGCAGCTTATGGCCTTCACCGTCACCGCCGACCATGTCCGACAGGAGCAGGTCTGGGAGGCATTGCAGCAGTCCTGCAACATGGAACCCTACCTGATCCGCCGCCAGCTCACCGAGAGCGCCGTGCGGGCGTCGGACCGACGGGCACGGTTCGTCGGTCTCGAAACCTACGAAGCCGCCGGCGGCACGGTCCTGCGCGACCTGTTCGAGGACGACAGAGGCGGCTGGCTCCAGGACGTGGCCCTGCTCGATCGCCTGTCCACCGAGAAGCTGGCGACCGAAGCCGAGAAGATCGCCGCCGAAGGCTGGAAGTGGATCGAGGTGGCTGTCGATTTCCGCTACGGCCATGCGCAACACCTTCGGCGACTCGACGGCGTGCAGGTCGAGCTCACTCCCGACGAGCAGACGAGGTTCGACGCTTTCACCGCTGAGCAGGCGAAGCTCGACAGCGAGTACGAAGACGCCGACGAACTGCCGGACGAAGTCGACGCGCGGTTGGGCGAGCTCGAGACGGCGCTTGCCGCTTTCGAGATTCGCCCTGTCCGTTACGAGCCGGCCGAGATCGCGCGCGCCGGCGTGTTCGTCAGCATCGATGCCGACGGACACCTGGCTGTCGATCGAGGCTATGTCCGGCCGGAGGACGAGCCGTCAATGCCAGTCGGCGGCGAAGGGCCGGCGGAAGGCGAGGCCCGTAATGCCGACGGGATGGCACCTGCCGCCTCTGATGTGCAGCGCACCGTCATCACCATCGGCGGCGGCGAGCCGGATGATGACGACGACGGAGACAATGTCGTCAAGCCGCTGCCTGAGCGGCTGGTCAGCGAGCTGACCGCCCACCGCACCCTGGCGCTGCGGGATGCGGTGGCGAACGACCCGCAGGTCGCCCTGACTGTGCTGCTGCACAAGCTCTGCTTTGATACCTTCCAGCACAGCGCCCCTGGCGCATGCCTGGAAGCCTCGGTGCGGCACGTGTTCTTCCCCGCCCAGGCAGCCGACCTGAAGGACAGCTCCTCCGCCCAGGCGGTCGCCAAGCGGCACGAGGCGTGGAAGGCCGAGCTGCCCAAGGACGACGACGCGCTTTGGGACTGGCTCGCGACCCTCGACGACACCCGCCGGGCAGCGTTACTCGCGCACTGCGTCTCGTTCGGAGTGAATGCCCTCTACGAAAAGGGTGACCGCTACGGCGGGCCGGGTGTCTCGGCACACGGCGTCCAGCACCGTATCGCCCAGGCCGATCGGCTCGCCCGCGCCGTCGGCCTCGACATGGTGGAAGCTGGCTGGCGGCCCACGATCGACAACTACCTCGGCCGCGTTACCAAGCCCCGCATCTTGGAAGCGGTGCGGGAGGCCAAGGGAGACCAGGCAGCACAGCTCATCGACCATCTCAGGAAGGCTGAGATGGCAACGGAGGCTGAGCGGCTGCTCGACGGCACGGGCTGGCTGCCCGAACCGCTGCGGCTCGCCGACAGCGGGGACGTGTCGGACTCACCGACCGACACCGTCGAGGAACTTCCCGCCTTTCTCGCCGACGGCGATGGGCAGGATGCCGCGACGAACGAGTCGGACACGCATCCCATCGCTGCCGAATAGTGCGGACTCAGCAGGGCGGTTTCGTCCGCCCCGCGTTCTCGCCTCCAATCGTTGGATAAGCCCGGCCGCTACGCCGGGCTTTTTCCATTGAGGATCCGCCCTGACCGATTCCCAAGGGAGAGGGAGAGGACGGCCGGAACGGGTTTGAGCCGGTGGGGTCCCAGAGAGAGCGCCCCGTGGTTCGGTCCGTTCCGCTCTCTCGAGGTCTCCTCCATGTCGAATCTTTCCCTCTTGGCGGCCACGCCCGCGCCGCTGCGCTCGCTCGTCTGCGCCTCTGCTGATCTGCCCACCGGTATTGCCGCGGCAGCTCACCTTCTCCTCCCCGACCTCGAACGCGGCCGCCGTATCGATGCGGTGGGTCTACGCGCCGCCATGGAGCGCGCCTTCGGCGGCTCCGATGCCGCCGGCGCCTGGGACTGGAAGACTGCCTATGATGCCTGCGAGGCGGCGACCGTGCTGTTCATGCGCAAGTTCGGCCCTGTCATTCGGGCGCGGGCTGGGTCGCCGGCTGCCGAACTGTCCATGCTCAGCAAGATCGCGGCGTGTCTTCCTACACATACGCGACGCTCCGAAGAGAGCCAAACGCTGCAACAATTCTCGACGCCGCTCGCGCTCGGGTTTGTCGCCGCCAGCGCCGCTGCGATCGGCCCGGCCGACCTCATGCTCGAGCCCTCGGCCGGCACGGGGCTGCTCGCCATCTTCGCGGAGCTTGCCGGCAGTAAGCTGCAGTTGAACGAGCTGGGGGAGACCCGCGCGGCTTTGCTCGGGCGGCTGTTTCCCGCTGTCGGGACGACACGCTACGACGCGGCTCACATCCACGACCATCTCGACGAAGCCGTCCGTCCGAGCGTCGTGCTGATGAACCCGCCGTTCTCGGCAGCGGCGCATGTCGACGGCGCGGTGGCGGATGCCGCCCTGCGCCATGTCTCGTCGGCGCTTGCGCGACTGGCCAAGGGCGGACGCCTCGTCGCGATCACCGGCGCCAGCCTCTCGCCGGACCATCCATTGTGGCGCGAGGCCTTCGTCCGCCTTCAGGAACACGGCTGTGTCGTGTTCAGCGCCGCCGTCGATGGTCGCGTTTATGCTCGCCACGGTACCGCGGTCCAGACTCGGCTGACGGTCATCGACGGCACACCGGCCGATGATCCGAGGTCGTTTCCGGCATCACCGGGCATGGCACCTGATGTCGCGACGCTGCTTCAGTGGGTGGCGTCCCATGTTCCGGCACGCTTGCCTCTTCATGGCACCGCGCTTCCTGCATCCGTCCCTCCCGTCACGGTTGTGTCGCATCGGAAGCCCGCCCGGCAGCTGCGCGCCGTTGCTAGCGATTCGCTTGAACGAGGGGGAACGGAGCTCGCCTACGAGACCGTGGACTGGAAGCCGGCCGAGGGCGGCAGCCTCACCGAGGCGCTGTACGAAGGATATGAGCTGCAGTCGATCCGGATTGCCGGTGCGCGGTCCCATCCGACACGGCTGGTACAGTCGGCGGCAATGGCGTCCGTCGCGCCGCCTAAGCCGAGCTATCGGCCAAGCCTGCCGGCCAATGTCATCGACGAGGGCCTGTTGTCCGACGCGCAGCTCGAGAGCGTCATCTATGCCGGCGAAGCACACCTCGGGCATCTCGCCGGGTCGTCGGTGGTCGACGAGACCTTCGACCTCCTCTCGGCCGCACCCGATGGGGCCGAGGGCGCCGTTCGTTTCCGGCGGGGCTGGATGCTGGGCGACGGCACCGGCGCCGGCAAGGGTCGCCAGGTCGCCGGGATCCTGCTCGACAACTGGCTGCAGGGTCGCAAACGCGCGGTGTGGGTGTCGAAGTCCGACAAGCTGATCGAGGATGCCCAGCGCGACTGGTCGGCGCTCGGCATGGAACGCCTGCTGGTGACTCCATTGTCCCGCTTTCGCCAGGGCACACCGATCCGCCTGGAGCAGGGCATCCTTTTTGCCACCTACGCCACGCTACGGACCGACGCGCGCGAGGAAAGGGTTTC
>LSKJ01000299.1 GCA_001557035.1 Rhodospirillaceae bacterium CCH5-H10
ATATCGAGGATCTCTACGCCGACCGCATCCTCGACGAACAGTTCGTCGAGGATGCGGTCGGCGTAGAGATCCTCGATATCGGCCGCGGTAATCGGGGCGGCCAGAAAGATGCGCGCCTCCTGGGCCGAGCCGTCGAGATCGGCGACGACGAGGAACTCCTCATTGGCCAGCGGGTCGCCCTCGGGCAACACCGCGCCGCGTCCGCCCGACAGAAGGTAGCGCCCCGCCGTGCCGGGGCGACGACGGCCGATGCGGTCGGGGTAGGCCAGCGCCAGTAACGGCCCGGTCATGGCAAGGTCGGGACGCTCGTCGGTCGCGCCGCGCGGCATCAGGCGACGGGCCGCTTCCTGGATCAGGCGCAGCGTGCCGTCGCGACGGCCCGAGAGCGCGATGTCCACGCGATGGCGGAGATCGGCGTCGCGCTGGCCGGGCGGCAGGCGCAGGAAATCGCGCTCACCCAGGATGGCGGCCAGCAGCGCGGCGATCCGGCCCTGTCCGAGTTCCCGACCCTTCAGCACCAGATGGGCGATGCGCGGATGCTGGCCGAGCCGCACCATGGCGCGCCCATGCGCCGTGATTGCGCTCTCGCCGTCGATCGCGCCGAGATCGGTCAGCAGTGCGCGCGCCGTGGCAAGCGCAGCGGCCGGAGGCGGCGTGAGCCAGGGCAGGCTCGTGGCATCGCTGGTCCCCCAGGCGGCAAGCTCGAGGGCGAGCGGCGCCAGGTCGGCGTCGAGGATTTCCGGCGGCGTGAAGGGCAGGAGGCCGCGGTGCGATTCCTCCGTCCACAGCCGGTAGCAGATGCCCGGCTCCAGGCGGCCGGCACGTCCGCGCCGCTGGTCCGCCGAGGCCTGGCTCACCCGCACGGTTTCGAGGCGCGTCATGCCGGAGCGTGGCGAGAATTTCGGAACGCGCATCTGCCCGCTGTCGATCACGAGGCGCACGCCCTCGATGGTGAGGCTGGTTTCCGCGATCGACGTCGCCAGCACGACCTTGCGCCGGCCTGCTGGCGAAGGGGCGATGGCGCGGTCCTGCTCGGCGGGGGAGAGGTCGCCGTAGAGCGGCGCCACGTCGATCTCGGCGCCGAGGCCTTGCAGACGCTCCTCCACCCGGCGAATCTCGCCGACGCCGGGCAGGAACACCAGCGCGCTGCCTGATTCCTCGACGAGCGCCCGGCGAATGGTGGTGGCGACATTGTCCTCGATACGCCCGGCGGGCTCGCGGTCGAGATAGCGGGTCTGGACCGGAAACATGCGGCCCGCGCTCTCGATCACGCTTGCACCGCCCAGTCGCGCTGAGACCGGGCCGGGATCGAGCGTCGCCGACATGGCGACGATGCGGAGATCCTCGCGCAGGGCGGTCTGTGCCTCGCGCACGAGGGCAAAGGACAGGTCGGTTTCCAGTCCGCGTTCGTGCAGTTCGTCGAAGATTACGCAGCCGATGGTTTCGAGCGACGGGTCGTCCTGCAGGAGGCGCAGGAACAGGCCGTCCGTCACGACCTCGATGCGGGTGCGCGGTCCCACCTTGCTGTCGAACCGCACGCGGTAGCCCAC
>LSKJ01000300.1 GCA_001557035.1 Rhodospirillaceae bacterium CCH5-H10
CGCTCAACATGGCGGTCAACAAGGAAGAGATCGTCAAGGCCTACTACAACGGCAACGCCGAGCTGTTCGCCTATCCGCAGCACCCCGACTACGGCCCTTATTTCCAGCCTCTCGCCCAAATGCCGGCCTCGGTGAAGGAGCTGTTCGTCTACGATCCCGCCAAGGCCAAGAAGCTTCTGGCCGAGGCGGGCTACGCCAAGGGCTTCACCACCAAGGTCCAGGTCTGCTCGTGCAATCCCGATCACATGGATCTGCTGCCGCTTATCGCCGCCTACCTCGAGCAGGTCGGCGTGAAGCTCGAGATCCAGCCGATGGAGTATGGCGCCTTCCTGAGCGCCATGAGTTCACGAACCCACGCGCCGGGCTATTTCATGAATTCCGGGCATGTCAATCCGACACGCACAATTCACAAGAGCTTCATCACCGGCGAGTTGTGGAATCCGGCGGGCTATAGCGACCCCAAGTACGACGCGAAGATGGAAGAGGTGTTCCGCACCAAGGACGAAGCCACGCGCATCAAGATGCTGCGTGAGCTCACGGTCGAGATTCTCGATGCCGCCCCCTACGTGTGGCTGCCCATTCCCTACGTCTATTCGGCGTGGTGGCCGTGGGTGAAAAACTATGGGGGCGAACTGCGCGTCGGTGCGGTTCGGCCGGGGCCGATCTATGCCCGTATCTGGGTCGACCAGGAACTGAAGAAGAAGATGGGCCACTAGGCTCGCTCGACACTGGGAGGAAGCCGATGAAGAAGATTCTGAAGAGTGCCCTGCTGGGCGGAGCGGCGATGGCCTTCGCCACGGGCGGCGCCTTCGCCAATGAGGAGAAGCCGAAGTACGGCGGTAGCGTCGAGATCGGCACGGTCTACGTGACGTTGTCGGCGCTGTCGTGGGACGCCCAGGACTTCAACTGGAAGCACAATCACGACACCGGCCTCGTCTACGAGCAGCTCTTCTCGGCGGACCTTGGCAAGAGCGTCAAGGCTGGCGGGAAGCATCCGTTCGTCGCCGACGCCTGGCTGCCGTCGGACGCGATGCGCGGCGAACTGGCCGAGAGCTGGGAATGGAAGGAGAATCCGCTCCGAGTCGAGATCAAGCTGCGCAAGGGCATCATGTGGCCCGACAAGCCCGGCGTCATGAAGAGCCGCGAATTCGTCGCCGACGACGTGCTCTTCGCCTACAGCCGCCTCGATGCCAGTCCACGCAAGATCAAGGGCTACTTCGATCACATCGCCAAGGCCCACGCCCCCGACACGCACACGGTGGTCTTCGAGTTCAAGGACTACTTCGCGGAGTGGGACTATCGCTTCGGTTACGGATACTTCTCGGGCATCTATCCCCGGGAAGTCGTCGAAGCCGGCGCCAGCAACTGGAAGAACATGAACGGTACCGGGCCGTACATGCTGACCGACTTCGTCTCCGGCAATTCCAATGTCTACACCCGGAACCCCGGTTACTGGGACAAGGACAAGATCGGCGGCCAGGACTACAAGCTGCCGTTCATCGACAAGATCACCTACCGGACCATCAAGGACGAGGCGACGTTCATCACCGCGCTGCGTACCGGCAAGCTCGACATTCTGGAGGCGATCCGCTGGCAGAACGTCGACTCGCTGAAGAAGAGCGCGCCGCAGCTCAAGTGGAACCGCTGGCTCAACATGAGCGGTACGTTCCTCTCCTTCCGTGTCGACGTCGATAGCCCGTTCAAGGACGTCCGCGTGCGCCGCGCGCTCAACATGGCGGTCAACAAGGAAGAGATCGTCAAGGCCTACTACA
>LSKJ01000301.1 GCA_001557035.1 Rhodospirillaceae bacterium CCH5-H10
GTTCCCATCCCGAAGTCGAGCGCCCGCGGCCGCAAGCGCGTGATTCTGACGGGCGATGTTCCGAGCCCGATCAATCCGCCGCCGGGATGCCACTTCCACACGCGCTGCCCCTACGCCATGCCGCGCTGCAGGATCGAGGCGCCGGCGCTGCGCGAGGTCATGCCCGGGCACCTCGCAGCCTGCCACCTGCACGAGGGCGCCATACGCTTCCCGCTGGCCGCGGCATCGTAGAACGCCGCCTAGAGTCTTGCCGAACAGAACGGAATCATCCCCTACCTCATGCTGAGGAGCGCTCCGCAGGAGCGCGTCTCGAAGCATGGGCACGAGCA
>LSKJ01000302.1 GCA_001557035.1 Rhodospirillaceae bacterium CCH5-H10
TACTGGCACATCGAGCCGATGGTGCTGGCCTTCAACGGCGGCACGCTGATGCTGCTCTGCTTCTATGCCTTCCTGAACGCGGTCGGCAGCCTGCTGGCCGGCGGCCGCCACCTCGATTTCGACTGGGCGATGGCCTATGCCATCCTCGTCTGCGTGGCCTGCTTCAGCATGTTCTTCTACGAGCGCCGCCTCAACCGCGCGATCGGCTCCGATTTCATCCGACTCGACACGCAGGGCTGGCTGATGGCCGGCTCCATCACCCTGGCCCTGTTGGTGGCCTTCGTCATCGGCGCGTCGCTGAACGGAACGGCATACGCTCATCTCGCACCCTATGCCGACCCCGCGGTGCTCGCTCTTCTCACCATGATCCTCGTCTTCGTGCCCATCCAGGCGGTGCGCAAGGCACTGCGGGAAATCCTGCTGATCACGCCGCCCGAACTCGACGCGCGGGTGCGCGAAGTGATGGATGGCGTGATCGCCCGCCACGGCTTCAAGACCTACACCAGCTACGTGGCCAAGGTCGGCCGCGCGCAGTTCATCGAGATCCACGTCGCCGTGCCGCCGGACTCCTCGATCGACAGCGTTGGCAAGGTGGACGCCCTGCGTCGCGAAATTGCCGCGGCGATCGGTGGCGAGGGACCGCAGCGCTGGCTCACGATCGACTTCACCGCCGATCCGAAGTGGTTGTAGACGCATTTGACCTTTTGGGTCGAAACTCCCATGTCAGAGGCCGTGAGGAACTCGCCCGAGCATGTATAAAGCCACCACCCGTGCCATTTTGGTGACGGTCCAACCGCAATATCTGCCCGACCAGTCCGAGCCGGCGAAGTCGCAGTATGTCTGGTCGTACACGGTGCGGATCGAGAACCATGGCGATGTCGCGGTGCAGTTGCGCAGCCGTCATTGGAAGATTACCGACGGGCTGGGCCGGTTGCAGGAGGTCAAGGGCCCTGGGGTCGTTGGCAAGACGCCCCTGCTGCGTCCCGGCGAGAGGTTCGAGTACACGTCCGGCACGCCGCTTTCCACGCCATCCGGAATCATGGGCGGCACGTACCAGATGGTTGACGAGGCTGGCGTGAAGTTCGACGTCGATATCCCCACTTTTTCGCTGGATACGCCGACGGCGCAGCGCAGCCTCAACTAGGCGACGCGGATCGAGGAGACTGCAGATGAACAAGATGGTGAAGCCGGGTGGAGCCATGTCGCTCGCCACCGGCCTGACCCGCCCGTCGCGCGAGGAGGCCGAAGCCGCCGTGCGCACCCTGATCCAGTGGGCGGGGGACGATCCCGGCCGCGAGGGGCTGGCGGGCACGCCGGACCGTGTCGTCCGCTCCTACGAGGAATTCTTCAAGGGCTACGACCAGGATCCGCGCGACATGCTGCAGCGGACCTTCGAGGAGGTAGAGGGCTACGACGAGGTCGTGGCGCTGCGCGACATCCGCCTCGAATCGCACTGTGAGCACCACATGGTGCCGATCATCGGCAAGGTCCATATCGGCTACCTGCCGGACAAGCGCGTGGTCGGCATCAGCAAGCTCGCCCGCGTGGTCGACGCCTACGCTTACCGCCTGCAGATCCAGGAAAAACTGACGGCGCAGATCGCCAACACGCTCCAGGAAGTGCTGCAGCCGCGCGGCGTGGCGGTCGTCATCGAGGCCGCGCACCAGTGCATGACCACGCGCGGGGTCCACAAGTCCGACGTCACCATGGTGACCAGTCGCATGCTGGGCGCTTTCCGCGACAATGGCGAGACACGGCGCGAATTCCTGTCCATGATCGGGCGCACGTCCATCTGAAGCAACGCGCCTCGAGCAAGACAAGGACATCATGGCCGGAGAGATCGTCAGTTCCATCGAAATGCTGCGCAAGCTCGTGGCGTTCGATACCACCTCGCGCTATTCCAACCTCGCGCTGATCGAGTACGTGCAGGGCTACCTCAAGGGCCACGGCATCGAGTCGAAGCTGGTGCCCAACGAGGACGGCTCGAAGGCCAATCTGTTCGCCACCATCGGCCCCAACGTGCCGGGCGGCGTCGTGCTCTCCGGCCATACCGACGTCGTGCCGGTGGACGGCCAGCCGTGGGTGACCGACCCTTGGACGCTGACGCTCAAGGACGGCAAGTACTACGGCCGTGGCACCTGCGACATGAAGGCGTTCTACGCCATCGGCCTCGCCATGCTCCCGCAGTTCCTGAAGGCGCCGCTCAAGAAGCCGATCCACTTCGCGCTATCCTACGACGAGGAGATCGGCTGCTTCGGCGCCCATTCGCTGGCCGCCCGCATGGCGACCGAGGTTCCCAAGCCGCGTGTCATCATCATCGGCGAGCCGACCATGATGACGGTCGTGCATGCCCACAAGGGCAGCCAGAGCTACGTCACCAAGTTCACGGGCTTCGAGGCCCATTCCTCGATGACCCATCTCGGCGTCAGCGCGATCCATTTCGCTGGCGAGTTCATCCACTACCTCAATACGGTGCAGGAGGAACTCGAAGCCGCCGCGCCGAAGAACAGCGAGTTCATGCCGGCCGCGGCAACCTTCAACGTCGGCACCATCGTCGGCGGCACCGCGGGCAACATCCTGGCGCGCGAGTGCGAGGTCCTGTGGGGCTATCGCGAGCTGCCGACCCGGCCGATCGAGGAGCTGGGTGAGCGCGCCAAGAAGTGGCTGAAGGAAGAGCTGCTGCCGAAGATGAAGGCCAAGCATCCCGCTGCCGGGATCGAGACCGAGCTGCGCGCCTCGACGCCGGCCTTCTCGCCCGAGGGCAACGACGACGCCAAGGCGCTGGCCGGAAGCTGGTCGGGCTCCAACACCATCGGCGCGGTGGTCTATGCCACCGAGGCCGGCATCTTCCGCAAGGTGCTGGGCGTTCCGACGGTCGTCTGCGGCCCCGGCGACATCGCCCAGGCGCACCAGCCCAACGAATTCATCCTCGCCTCCCAGATCGACGCCGGCGAGGATTTCATGAAGCGCATGCTTGAATGGGCGTGTCGCGACTGATCGCCGTCGACTGGGGCACCAGCTCTCTGCGCGGCGCCCGTCTCGACGAGGCGGGCGGCGTGCTGGAGGAGAAGAGTGCGCCGCTCGGCATCCTCAACGTGCCCAATGGCGATTTCGCGGGCACCTTCGCCTCGCTCTTCGCCGACTGGATGGAGCCTGCGGGCAGCGTCTGCCTGATCTCCGGTATGGCCGGCAGTCGGCAGGGCTGGGTTGAGGCACCCTATGTCGCCTGTCCCGCCGGCCCCGAGGAATTACAACGGCATCTGCGCTGGATCGAACCGGGCCGCATCGCTCTCGTGCCCGGTCTCAGCGACGAGCAGGGCGACGTGCCCGACGTGATGCGCGGCGAGGAAGTGCAGATCTTCGGCGCCATGCGGCTCGTTGGCATCGCCGATGGTCTGTTCGTCCTGCCCGGCACGCACAGTAAGTGGGCCACGGTGCGCGGTGGCCGGGTCGCGGGTTTCCGCACCTACATGACCGGCGAGTTCTATGGCCTGCTCAGCCAGCATTCGATCCTTGCGCGCACCCTCGACGCCAATGCGCCACTCGACGAGGCGATGTTCCTGCGCGGCGTGGCACGAGCCGATGAAGGCGAGGGGCTGCTGCACAATGCGTTCGGCGCCCGCGCGCTCGCCTTGTTCGGCCGATTGTCGCCCCCGGAATCGACGAGCTATCTCTCCGGCCTGCTGATCGGCGAGGAGTTGCGCGGACAGGACCTGCCGGCCGGCCGTGACGTCGTTGCCATCGGCGCCCCGGCGCTCACCGCACGCTATGCTCTGGCGTTGCGGCAACGAGGCGTGCGCGTGCGCAGCTTCGGCGCGGAAGCGACATGGGCCGGCGTGAGGGCGATTCGGCAATGACCGTCGACAAGTTCAGGACCGCGATGCGCGAGCTGCCGCTCGTGGCCATCCTGCGCGGGCTGAAGCCCGAGGAGGCGCCGGCGATCGGCGACGTGCTGGTCGAGGCGGGCTTTCGCCTGATCGAGGTGCCGCTCAACTCGCCGCGTCCGCTCGACAGCATCGCGGCCCTGCGCAAGCGCTTTCCCGATGCCGTGATCGGCGCCGGCACGGTGCTGACCGCCGCCGAAGCGCGCGATGTTGCGTCGGCCGGCGGCGAGCTGGTCGTCGCGCCGAACTTCGATCGCGAGGTCGTCGAGGAGACGGTGCGGCTCGGCATGGCGAGTCTGCCCGGCATCATGACGCCGACCGAAGCCTTCGCCGCCCTGAGGGCGGGCGCGCATGGGCTGAAACTCTTTCCGGCCGAGCTGGCTTCGCCCGCCGTGGTGAAGGCGATGCTGGCGGTGTTGCCGAAGGGCACGCCGCTGATCCCGGTCGGCGGTATCGGCGCGGACAATATGGAAGCCTGGCGTACGGCCGGCGCCGCGGGCTTCGGCCTCGGCTCCTCGCTCTACAAGCCGGGCGACGATTCGGCCTCGGTCCGCGCCAAGGCGGCGTCCATCCTGGGCGCCTGGCGCAAAATAAAAGAAAACGCGGGAGAGGGAACATGAAGATCAAGAGCTACGAGATTTTCCGCTGCGATGCCGGCTGGCGTCTCTTCTCGTTCCTGAAGCTGGTGACCGACACCGGCCCGATCGGCTGGTCCGAATACAACGAGAGCTTCGGCAGCCCCGGCCTCTCGGGCGTCATCGAGAATTTGATGCCGAGCGTGGTCGGCATGGACCCGATGGACATCGAGCTGGTGAACGCGGTGCTCGCCACCAAGTCGACCCAGTCGCGCGGCGGCGTGGTGCGGCAGGCGATCGCCGCCATCGAGAACGCGCTTTTAGACATCAAGGGCAAGGCGCTGGGCGTGCCGGTCTATCAACTGTTCGGCGGCAAGCTGCGCGATCGCATCCCCGTCTATTGGTCGCATTGCGGTTCCTACCGCATGCGCAATCCCGACCTCTGCGGCACCCCGGCGGTGCGCTCATACGACGACATGGCCCGCACCGGCGAGGAGGTGCGCAAGAAGGGCTTCACCGCCTGCAAGACCAACATCGCCATGGAGGTCGACGGCAAGTTGCGCGCCTATCGGCCGGGCTTCGTCGTCGGCAAAGGCTTCCCCGAGCGTAACTGGGACGCCTTCATCGCGCGCAGTGCCGCCAAGACGGTCGAGGCGTTCCGCGCCGGCGTCGGCCCCGATGTCGGCATCATGCTCGACACCAACTTCCATTTCCGCACCGAGGGCTTCAAGCGCATCGCCGACGCGGTCGGGCCGACCGGCCTCACCTGGCTGGAACTCGACATTCATGACCCGAAGTCGATCGCGATGATCCGCGAGCACGCGCCGTGCCCCATCGCCTCGGGCGAGACGCTGCTGGAGCGCCGCGACTTCCGGCCCTATCTCGAGGCCTATGCCTTCGACACCGCCATCGTCGACGTGATCTGGAACGGCTTCGCCGAGTCGCTGAAGATCGCCTCGCTGGCCGACGTATACGAGGTCAACGTGGCGCCGCACAATTTCTACGGCCACCTCGCCAGCGCCATCTCGGCGCATTTCTGCGCCGCCGTACCGAACTTCCGTATCATGGAGATCGACATCGACGGCGTGCCGTGGCGCGACGAGATCGTCGACAACCCGCCGGTCTTCGAGAACGGCGACTATATCCTGCCGAAAGGCCCGGGCTGGGGCGTCGAGCCGAACGAGGCGGCGATGCGCCAGCATCCGCCCAAGAGCTACGTCGTCACGCAATAGACGTTACACAACAGTTCCCGGTCGCGGGTTGCAAATGCACAACCCATGATGCCAACTGTGCATCGTTGTGAGTCGGGGAGATAGTGCATTGAACGCGGCGCGGGGCGGGAGGCGCCAGGGCGGCGCGGTATCCAGGTGGCGGCGGAAGCGGCTGCCGGCACTGGTCGTGGCCGGTGTCGTGTCGATGGCGACGGGTGCGTCGGCGCAGGACACGCGCTGGGATGCCATTCTTTCGAACTCGAACTGGTACGTTCCGGTTCCCGGCCTGGTCGCCTACGCCACCAGCAACAGCAACCAGACCATCAACCCTATTCCGATCGGCGACCAGACCCTGTGGGCGCTCGGCACCGCGACCAACGGCGTCTTCAGTGGGCAGAGCCTCGTGAGCTTCGCGATCGGGGGATTGGTCACCCCGCCTGGCACCTCCTCGATGCAAGGCATCGTCACCGAGGCGGGCCAGATCAGGATTGCCTTCAGCTCGTCCGACAGCCCGACCATCATCGGCATCGGCCAGATGCGCGAGATCTCAGGCGTGCCGCTGATGGAAATGCAGATGATCACGGGCTCTTCGCTTCTGATCACGCACTGGGCGTACATGACGCCCTACAATCCGGCCATCTTCACGCCGCCGTCGCCCACCCAGTATGTGAGCGCCGATGTCACGTCGCCGCAATGGCGCTGGACCGCCGGCACGACGTGGCGGGTCAGCAGCCAGACGCTGTTCGGTACCGCGGCGCCCGGCACCTTCAAGATCAGCGACTACAGCAACGGCTACTACTGGGGCATGGGCGCGGCACCGCAGGATAGTACGGTCGGCAACTTCACCGTCCTGGGCTCCATGACGCCCGAAGGCAACGTCCTGTTCAGCTTTCTGCTGGAGGGCGGTTCGCTGAACAGTCTCTCGGGCCAGATCACGGGCGACGCCACCACCGGCACCATGGTGCTGCGGCCCTATACCTTGTCGGGGACTTTCGGCGATCCGACACTGGCCGACATCATGCCGGTGTCGACCATCGCCACCGGACAGACCTATTTCCTGAGCAACGTCGGCTCGACCGTGATCCCGGCCTTCACCGGCGGCACGCTGCAGGTCGACACGACCGGCGGGCTCTTCAGTCAGAACTTCATCGTCGACGGCTCGGCCACCAACCGCCTCGACCTGCGCGGCAACTCGGCGGTCCTCAGCGGCGTGCTCTCCGATGCCGTGCCCGGCACGCCGGGCAATCTCACCATCGCCAACAGCGGATCCGGCGGAAGCGTCAGCTTCTCCGGCAACAGTACCTATTCCGGCCTCACGACCATCGATGCCGGCGCCACCCTGTCGGTCGACGGCTCGATCGTCTCGCCGGTCTCGGTCGTCGGCACGCTGCGGGGAACCGGAACGGTGGGCGGCGCCACCACGGTACAAAGTGGCGGCACGCTGGCGCCCGGCAACAGCCCCGGCACGCTCACCTTCGGGGCGCCCGTGGTCATGGCGCCGGGCAGCACGCTGTCGCTCGATATCGACGGGACGGGGACCGGCGCGGGCGCCGGCAACTTCAGCCGCGTGGTGGTGACGGGGGTAGGCAACGCCTTCACAGCCGCCGGCACGTTGCAGCCTGTCCTGCGCGGGATCACCGGCGCCGCGACCAACAGTTTCACGCCGTCGATCGGACAGCAGTTCACGGTGGTCACGGCCGCGGGCGGCGTGCAGGGAAGTTTCGCGGGCCTTGCCCAGCCTTCTGGCCTGGCGGCCGGAACGCGCTTCGACGCGCTCTACGCGCCGTCTTCCGTGTCGTTGGTGGTGACGCCCGCCGCCTACGGCAATCTCGGCGCCGCCGGCCTGCCGCAAACCGCAAGCCAGGTGTCGGTCGGCCAGGCACTCGACGTGCTGCGTCCGGCCGCCGGCTTGCGCATGAACGGCCTGTCGCAGTCGCTCTTCGCCCCGCTCTACAGCCTGCCCGCCGCGTCGATCCCGCAGGCGCTGGACCAGCTGTCGCCCAGCCTCTACGGCGACATGATGCTGTCGGCGCGCCAGGGCTTCTACGGTTTCGCCGATCAGGTGAGCCAGAGGCTGGGCACGCGGCGTGCGGCTCAGGGTGGGGCACAAGTTGCCGCGGCCTGCGGCGATGCCTGCGCGGGCCTGCCCAATGCCGCGCCGAACACGGTAGCCGGGCCGCTGGGAACGACGGCCTGGTTGTCGGGCTTCGGTCAGTGGACACAGGTCGCCGCAGCGGGCGCTCCCGGTTTCCAGTCGTCGCTCGCCGGTGTGATGGCCGGTCTGGACGTCGAACTGTCGCCCGGCTTCGTCGGCGGTGTCGCGCTGGGCGGCGGCAGCGCAAACACATTCGCGGGCAACGGCGCCGCGGCGCTGGGATCGGCGCTGCAGGCGATGGTCTACGGCGAGTACGCCGCGGGATCCTTCTTCGTCGGCGGTCAGGCCGCCTATCTGCGCTCCGACCAGACCACGACGCGTCCCCTCGGCGCCTGGAACAGCGTCTCGCGCGACAGTCTCGTCACGGACGGCGTGGGTGGCCAGATCGCGGCGGGGCTGCGCCTGGGCTTCGATGGCTGGACGGTCGAGCCGACAGTTGCCCTCGCCGTCCTTGGCCTGTCGTCGCCATCCACGGTCGAGCAGAACCCGAACGGTCTCGCCCAGCAGGTCAACGGACAGTCGCTCACCAGCGTCCGCGGCGCCGTCACCCTGCCGGTGAGTCGCACGCTTGCGCTGGCCGACCAGCGCTCGCTCACCGTGCGTGGGCTCGTGGGTTGGGCGCATGAGTTCGCGGACGTGTCGGCGACCACGCAGGCGGCCTTCGCCGCTGCGCCCGGTGTGCCTTTTGCGACGACGACCGCCGCAATCGCTCGCGATTCGGCATTGCTCGGCCTGTCAGCCGATTTCGCTGTCGACGACGGAGCGACATTTTTCGCGGGCTGGCAGGGCTCGATCGGTTCATCCTCGACCGCACAGACCTTTCGTGCCGGCTTGCGCATGACATGGTAGATCCAACCGTCCTTCCTGCCGGATCGACCGAATACGGGAGAAATCCATGATCCGCACAATCGTTTGCACGTCTCTGGGGCTGACACTGATGGTCGGTTCGGCCGAAGCCCAGGTCTATTGCCGCGCCGAAGGCGTGCCGCACGGCTGTGTCTGGGCGCCGCGCGCTGGCGTCGGGGTCGGTGCACCCGGTGTCGGCGTGGCACCGGGCGTCGGGGCGGGAGCGCCGGGCGTCGGCGTCGCGCCCGGTGTCGGCGTCGGGGCTCCGGGGGCCGGCGTGGCGCCGCGCGAGGGCGTGGATGGCGCGGTGAACCGCGGAGGCCCGGTCAACCGGGCGGGACGACATTAGGTAATAAAAAGTAACTAAATAATCGCTCTGGCGGTCTCTTGTATTTTTGAACATTCAAGATATATCTTGGATATGTTCAAACATACAGAGACACGATCAATGCGATCCCTTCATCACCATCCCCACCACCGGAGCGAAGAGGGGCACCGGCATCACTTCGGCCGGCGAGGCTTCGGCCACGGCTGGCATGGCGACGCGGGCGAGGGCCGCGGCGGTCGCGGGCGCCGGCGCGTCTTCGACTCCGGCGAACTGCGGCTCGTCCTGCTCAAGCTGATCGCCGACCAGCCGCGTCACGGCTACGAGCTCATCCGCGCGATCGAGGAACTGACCGGCGGCAGCTACGTGCCGAGCCCCGGCATGGTCTATCCGACCCTGACGATGCTCGACGAGATGGGCCACGTCGCCGAGGTGAAGTCCGACGGCGCGCGCAAGGCGTTTGCGGTCACGCCGGATGGCACGGTCCATCTGCTCGAGCGCAAGGCCGAGGTCGACGCGCTGTTCGCCCGGCTGGCCGAACTCGCCAGCCTGCAGGAGCGCACCGATGCCGCGCCCGTTCGCCGGGCCATGAGAAATCTGCGCGAGGCGCTGATCCATCGCCTGGGTCGCGAGGGCGTGCAGAAGCAGACGGTCCACGATGCGGTCGCGATCATCGACGAGGCCGCTCAGAAGATCGAACGGCTATGAGCACGCACAGCACCGCGCGCGTGCCGACCACGAACGGTAGCCGCTACCTCCAGCAGCTCTGCAAGCACTGGAGCCACAATCTCGAGGTCGAGTTCACGCCGGAGACGGGCAGGGTCGTGTTCCCGCGCAACGCACGCGGCGCGGACTGGCCGGGAGATGCGACGCTCCTGCTGGAGGCGCAGGCCGACGCGCTGGAGTGCCGCCTCGAGGCGAGCGCCGCTGGGCAGCTCGAAGCGCTGAAGGGCGCGGTGGCGCGCCACATCGACCGCTTCGCTTTCCGCGAGGCGCCGCTCGCCTTCGACTGGCGCGACGCGTGACAAGCCGCGCGCTTGTCCCGCTCCGTTCGGGACTGCACATTCGCCGCGCGTGCAGCCCCGCGAGGATACAATGTCGAGCATTCCCGAAGACGTCTTTACCGAGCCCGAGGATTTCTCGCCGGACACGCTGGCCAATCTAGGGCCCTTGGCCCGTCTCGCGGGCGAATGGGAATCGGACAAGGGAATCGACATCGCGCCCAAGGCGGAAGGTCCGGAACAGCGCAACTTCCGGGAGCGCATCCGGATGGAGCCGATCGATCCGCAGCCCAACGGGCCGCAGCTCCTCTACGGGCTGCGCTATCACATCCACATCAACACCGACGAGGAAGCGATCACCTTCCACGACCAGGTCGGGTACTGGCTGTGGGAGCCGGCCACCGGCCTGATCATGCAGTCGATCGCGATCCCGCGCGGCCAGGTCGTGCTGGCGGGCGGCACGGCCAGGCCGGGCGACAAGACGATCTCGGTCGAGGCCAAGCGTGGCGATACACGCTTCGGCATCTGCTCGACGACCTTCCTCGAGCAGGCGTTCCGGACCGACTATTACCGGATCGACATCACCTTCAACGATGACGGCACCTGGTCCTATGTGACGCGCACCGACCTCGCGGTGCGCGGCAAGACGCCGGCCTTCAACCACCGCGACACGAACACGCTGCGCCGGATCGCGGCGCCAGCGCAGAACCCGATGGTCGGCCTGCTGAAGACCGGCAAGTACGACGACTGACGGGCAAGACGGTCTCGTTGGAGCGCGCAACTCCAGTTGCGCTCAGAAGCTTTCTCCATGAGCAAGGCATGAGCGCAACTGGAGTTGCGCGCTCCCTAGATGGTCTTCGCGACTCTACCGGATCTCGAATCCCATCTTCGCCAGCGCGGCGCGCAGGGTTTCGCGGCCGTTCATCGCCTTGATCGGGCCGAGGCGGTTCAGCACGCGCTGGGTCCAGGTCGCGGCCTGCAGTTCGTGGCGGGCCGAGAACTTGCTCATCTCGGCATCGTAGGCGGCGCGCAGGGCGTCTTCTCTGCTCGCATCGTAGCGTTCGGTGTGGAGCACGACCGACTGCGGCAGGCGCGGCTTGACCTCGCCTTCGCCCTTTTCCGTCGCGTAGCCGACGCAGAGGCCGAAGACGACGACCGCCTGCGGCGGCAGGCCGAGCAGCTCGGCGACCTTGATCGGGTTGTTCCGCATGGCTCCGATATAGACGGTGCGCAGGCCCATCGATTCCGCGGCGACCACGGCATTCTGGGCGGCAAGCGCTGCGTCGATCGAGGCCACCATGAAGGTTTCGAGCCAGGGCATGGTCTCGAACTCGGTCTTGATCGAGTCCGAGATGCGCTGGTTGCGCGACATGTCTGCGACCCAGGCGATGAACAGCGGGCACTGCTCGATATGCTTCTGGCCGCCGGCGATCTCGGCGAGAATCTTCTTCTTGGCGGGATCGGTGACGGCGACGGCCGACCACCATTGCATGTTGGAGCTGGTGGCCGCCGACTGGGCGGCGGCGATCATGCTCTCCAGCGCGCCGGCCGGCACCGGGTCGGGCTTGTAGCCGCGCACCGAGCGGTGATCGAGCAGGACGGCGATGGTCTCGTTCCACGGGCCGGCGGCCGGGACGGCGTCGGCGCCGTAGCGGCGGGCGAGGGCATCGGTCTTGGCGGGGGTAGCGGGCGTCAGGGAATCCATCAGGCAATGCTCTCGGGTTTGCGGCGGGTCATCGCGGTGACCAGCGCCAGGAAAATGAAACCGGTGACGATCATGAAGATGGCGCGCGGCTCGCCATGGTCCATCAGCCAGCCGTAGAGCAGCGGCGCGATCATGCCGCCCAGGTTGAAGCCGGTACTGACGAAGCCGAACACCTTGCCGAACGAGCCCGGCGGGGTGACGGCGCGCACCATCATGTCGCGCGACGGCTGGATGATGCCGTTCAGCAGGCCTCCGACGGACATCAGCGCGATCAGCACGGCGCCCGGCATGTTCACCCACGCCATCAGGATGGCCATGGTCGAGGTGCAGGCGAAGCCGACGGCTGCGACGCGCTCGTGGTGCGGCGTGCGGTCGGCGATGATGCCGCCCAGCAGCACGCCGCCGGCGCTGCACAGCAGGAAGCCCGACAGCGCCACGCTGGCGACCGAGAAGGGCGTGCCGTGGATCTGCGCCATGCCGACGACGGTGAAGGTCTGGATGCCGCCATTGGCCATGGCCAGGCAGAAGAAGAACAGCAGGTTGCGCAGGATCGGGGCGCTCAGCAGCAGATCGAGCCCGACCTTCTGGCCGCTCCCTTTGGCCGCTTCCTGCCCGGGCTTGTGCACGATGCGCGGCAGGATGCTGCCGGCCACGATCAGCAGGAAGGCGGTCGCGATCGACAGGCCGGCGACGAACAGGAAGGCGCCGCGCCAGCCCCAGATCGCCGCACAGGCGAGCGCCAGCGCCGGCGTGACGCCCGAGCCGAGATAGCCCGCGAAGGTATGGATCGAGAAGGCCTTGCCGATCCGCTTATGGTCGATGGTGGCCGACAGGATCGAATAGTCGGCCGGGTGATAGACGGTGTTGGCGAGGCCCAGGAACCCGTAGGCGATGACGAAGAACCAATAGCCGGGCAGCAGCGCGGCGGCCGCGACCGCGATGCCGCCCAGGATCAGCCCGCCGGTCAGCATGGCGCGCGGACCGACCCGGTCGACCAGGAAGCCGGCCGGCGTCTGCAGCAGCGCCGAGGCGGCGTTGAACGCCGTCAGCGCGAAGCCGATCTCGACATAGGAGACGCCGAACGCCTCGCGGACTTCTCCGAACAGCGGCGGCAGCAGCATGATGTGCACATGGCTCACGAAATGCGCCACGGCGATCAGCGCGATCACCTTGAACTCGCGGGCCTTCTTGCTGTCGGTGCCGGCATCGCTCGCCGGCAGGTCGAAAGAGTTACTCGTCGACGACATTGACGCCCAAGGTCCCTATGCCTGAGATCTCGACCTCCAGCCTGTCGCCACCCTTCATCCAGAGTGGCGGCTTGCGGCCGGCGCCCACACCATCGGGCGTGCCGGTCGCGATGACGTCGCCCGGCTCCAGCCAGGTCACGGTCGAGAGATATTCGATGATGGTGGCCACATCGAAGATCATGTGATCGGTCGTGTCGTGCTGCACCACGGCGCCGTTCAGCCGGGTCGTGAGTTCGAGCCGCTGCGGATCGGGGATCACGTCCGACGTGACCATCCACGGTCCGAGAGGTCCGGTCGCCGGGAAGTTCTTGCCGGCAAAGACCGAGTGTTTCTGGAAGTCGCGCACGCTGCCGTCGATGAAGCAGGTGTAGCCCGCGATCACCGAAAGCGCGCTGGCGCGCGAGACGTGGCGG
>LSKJ01000303.1 GCA_001557035.1 Rhodospirillaceae bacterium CCH5-H10
CAGGAAAGGCCCGCCACCGCCCACCGCAACGCCGATCAAACTGGCGCTCGACGTGCGCGCGCCGCAGGCGATCTTCGTGCGCGGTCGCGGACTCGATGCCGAAATGAGCGGCCAGCTCACGGTCAGCGGCACTCCCGCAGCGCCGGTGGTGATCGGCGGCTTCACCCTGCGGCGTGGCACCTTCAGCCTTGGCAGCCGCCGCCTCACCTTCTCAAAGGGCATCGTCAGCCTCGACAATCTCGACGCGATCGACCCGCGCCTCGACTTCCTGGCCTCGGTCCCCGCCCAGTCGGCCACGGTCAGCATCGCCATCACCGGGACGGCCCGCGAACCCAAGATCGAGATCACCGCGAGCCCCTCCATGCCGGCCGACGAGGCGATGGCGCTGCTGATCTTCGGCAAGCCGGCCTCCCAGCTCGGGGCCTCGGAACTCCTGGAAGTCGCCCAGGTCATGGCCGAGCTGGCCGGCCAGTCACCCGGCGAGGGCGTGTTGAGCCGCCTGCGCAAGGGTCTTGGCCTCGATCAACTGAGCGTCGGAACTTCAGGCTCCAGAGGCAGCGAGCCCAGCGGTTCGAGCGCCAATGGCGTTTCTCTCGAGGCCGGACGGTACGTGGCGCCAGGCGTCTATGTCGGTGCCCGCCAGGGCGCAGCCGGGAATTCTAGCCGCGGCGTGGTCCAGCTCGACGTCTTCGACAACATCAAGGTCGAGGGCGATATCGGCGCGAACTCCACCGGCAGGGTGGGGGTCAAGGCAGAGTGGGACTACTGAACCTGTTCCGGCCAGATCCGGCCATCCGGACGCCAGAAAGATTCTTTATGCATGACGACGGAACTTCAGCCCGGGTGGGCCGTTAGGGTCTTCGGACGAACCCACCGTGGGCTCAGATCCGAAAAATCGAGGGAAACCATCCATGCTGAAGAAATTCCTGGTCGTCGCCGCGGCGACATTCCTGT
>LSKJ01000304.1 GCA_001557035.1 Rhodospirillaceae bacterium CCH5-H10
GCGCTGGGCTTCCTCGGCATGGGCGCCCAGCCGCCGACCGCCGAACTCGGCATGATGGCGGCGCAAGGCCGCGACTTCCTGTTCATGGCGCCGCACATCGCGACGATCCCGAGCTTCGCGATCTTCGTCATCGTGCTGGCCGCCAACCTTCTGGGCGACGCACTCCGCGACGTCCTCGATCCGAGGCTGCAAACATGATCAGACACGTTCTGAGCGCAGCGTTCGCGTTGAGTATCGCGTATCCGGCCACGGCGCAGACCCTCAACATGATGAAGTCGATCGATGCGCCGCACTACGACGCCCAGCGCACGACCTGGGGGCCGACCTCCGACATCGTCAACATGTTCCAGGACACGCTGGTCGCGCTCGATTGGGACGGCAAGACGCCGATCCCCTATCTCGCCAAGTCTTGGACGGTCAGTCCGGACGGCAAGACCTATACGTTCAAGCTGCGCGACGACGTGACGTTCTGCAGCGGCAAGAAGTTCACGGCCGAGGACGTCGTCTACTCCTTCAAGCGGCTCAAGAGCCCCGAAATCAAGGGGCCCTTCGCCTGGCGCGCCGGCGACATCAAGGAATTGCGCGCGCCCGATCCCTACACGGTCGAATACGAGCTGGTGGAGCCGTTCTCCGAGCTGCTGCTGCAGCTCACCATGTTCACCAACGTCATCCACAACAAGGAAAGCGTGGAGGCGCTGGGCAAGGACTACGGCATCAAGGGCGCGGACGGCACAGGGCCCTGGTGTTTCGACAGCTGGCAACCCCGCACCCAGATCGTGCTGAAGCGGCACGATGCCTACAAGTGGGGTCCCTCGATGTACGCCAACAAGGGGCCGGTGAAGTTCGAGAGGCTGGTCATCAAGATCGTGCCCGAGGATTCGAGCCGCGTCGCCGCCATGATGGCCGGCCAGTTCGACATCACGCATCAGTTTCCGTCGCAATTCATCGCCCAGGCCAAGGCGGCGCCGATGCTGCAGGTCCAGGAAGCGAAGCCCAACTTCCAGCTCCTGTACTTCGGCTTCAAGACCACGCGCCCGATGGTGGCGGACAAGCGCGTGCGCGAAGCGATGAGCATCGCCATCAACCGCGCCGAACTCGCCAAGGCGATCCTGCTGGGCAACGCCGACCCCGCCTTCACCGACGTCGACCCCGACGCCCTGGATTTCGACCCGAAGACCCGGGACATCGTGAAGGAGGATCTCGAGCGGGCGAAGAAGCTGCTCGACGAAGCGGGCTGGAAGCCGGGCGCCGATGGCGTCCGCGAGAAGGACGGGGTCAAGCTTCAGCCCAAGGTCTACTACACGCAGGCCGGCAATACGCCCCGCATCGCCGAGGCGATCCAGGGATACCTGCGGCGCATCGGCGTGCAGTGGCAGCTCCAGCCCTGGGACTCGACCATCGCGGCGGCCAAGATGGCCGAGCAGGACTACGAGATCTGGTCCGTGACCGTGCCCTACCTGTCGGCCGGCGACCTGATGAACATCTACTTCAATTCGAAGAACATCCCGACGCCCAACCGCATGAACTGGAAGGACGCCGAAACCGACGATTGGCTGGCCCGGGGGCGCGCCGCGCTGACCGAAGCCGACCGCGCCAAATACTACGCGATGGTGCAGCAGAAGGTGATGCGCGAGCACCTCTGGATCCCGGTGCTGAACATCAACATGCACCAGGTCACCAACAAGAAGCTGAAGGGCGCACGCCCGCACATGATCTACCAGAACACCTTCTACAAGGGTCTCGACGTGACGTTCTGAACGAACAACGAGCAACAGAGCGAGGAAGCGATGCGTAACTTCTTGAAGGGCGTAACAGCGTTGCTTTGTGTGGCGGGCCTCTCCCAGGGTGCAGAGGCGCAGACCCTGCGGATGATGAAGTCTCTCGACGCACCGCACTACGACGGCCAGCGCACGACGTGGTCGCCGACCTCCGACATCGTGAACATGTTCCAGGACACGCTGGTGGCGATGGACTGGGACGGCAAGACCGCGATCCCCTATCTCGCCAAGTCCTGGACGGTCAGTCCCGACGGCAAGCTCTACACCTTCAAGCTGCGCGACGACGTCAGCTTCTGCAGCGGCAAGAAGTTCACCGCCGAGGACGTCATCTACAGCTTCAAGCGGCTGAAAAGCCCAGAACTCAAGGCGCCACTTGCCTGGCGGGCCGGCAACATCAAGGAGCTGCGCGCACCCGATCCCTACACGGTCGAATACGAGCTGAACGAGCCTTTCGCCGACCTGCTGCTGCAGCTCACCATGTTTACGACGGCGATCCACAACAAGGAGAGCGTGGAGGCGCTGGGCAAGGACTACGGCACCAAGGGAATCGACGGCACCGGACCGTGGTGTTTCGAGAGCTGGCAGCCGCGCACCGAGATCGTGCTGAAGCGACACGACGCCTACAGATGGGGGCCGTCGATGTACGCCAACAAGGGGCCGGTGAAGTTCGAGAAGCTCAGCATCAAGATTGTCCCTGAGGACTCCAGCCGCGTGGCGGCGATGATGGGCGGGCAGTTCGACGTCACGCACCAGATCCCGCTGCAGTTCATCCAGCAGGTGAAGGCGTCGCCCAACCTCAACGTCCAGGAGGCCAAGCCCAATTTCCAGCTGATGTACTACGGCTACAAGACGACGCGCCCGATGGTGGCCGACAAGCGCGTGCGCGAGGCGATGAACATCGCCATCAACCGCGCCGACATCGTCAAGGGCATCATGCTGGGCAACGCCGAGCCGGCCTACACCTTCATCGATCCCAAGGCGCTCGACTTCGCCGAATCGACCAAGAACCTCATAAAGGAGGATGTCGAGCGGGCAAAGAAGCTGCTCGACGAGGCCGGCTGGAAGGTCGGCGCCGACGGCATCCGCGAGAAGGACGGCGTCAAGCTGGCGCCGAAGGTCCTGTTCACCCAGGTCGCCTACTTCCCGCGCGTCTCCGAGGCGATCCAGGGCTACATGCGCAAGATCGGCATCGACTGGAAGATCGTGGGCTACGACTCGACCATCGCGCCCGCCGAGATGGGCAAGCAGGACTTCGAGCTGTGGACGGTGACCTTCCCCTACATCTCGTCCGGCGACCTGCTGAACTTCTACTTCGATTCCAAGAACATGCCGGCGCCCAACCGCATGAACTGGAACGACGCCCAGACGGACGAGTACCTGAAGAAGGGCCGCGCCTCGATCTCCGACGCCGACCGCGCCAAGTACTACGCACTGGCCCAGCAGCGCGTCACGGAGGAGCATCTCTGGATGCCGGTCATGAACATCGCGATGTACACGACCAGCCTGAAGAAGCTGAAGGGCGTGCGGCCGCACATGCTCTACCAGAACACCTTCTACAAGGGCCTGGACTACTCCTTCTGATGGAAAAGCTCCTCGAGGTCCGCGGTCTCCGGACCCATTTCCACACCGACCGCGGCCTGTTCCGCGCGGTCGACGGCATCGACTTCTCCGTCGGGCGCGGCCGCACCGTCGGACTGGTCGGCGAATCCGGCTGCGGCAAGAGCGTGACGTCGCTCTCCGTCATGGGCCTGGTGGCGAGCCCGCCCGGCCAGGTCGCGGCCGACGCGATCCTGTTCGAGGGCCGGGACATTCTCGGCCTCTCCGCCGACGAGCGCCGGCGCCTGCGCGGCGGCAAGATGTCGATGATCTTCCAAGAGCCGATGACCTCGCTCAATCCGGTCCACACGATCGGCCAGCAGATCGTCGAGGCGATCATGGCCCATACACAGCTTTCGCCGCAGGCCGCCAAGGCCCGCGCGATCGAAATGCTCGAACTGGTGCGCATTCCCTCGGCCAAACAGCGCGTGGACGACTATCCGCACCTGCTCTCCGGCGGCATGCGCCAGAGGGTCATGATCGCGATGGCGCTCTCCTGCGAGCCGGCGCTGCTGATCGCCGACGAGCCGACGACGGCACTAGACGTCACCATCCAGGCGCAGATCCTCGACCTGTTGCAGGACCTCCAGCGCCGGCTTGGCATGGCGATGCTGATCATCACGCACGATCTCGGCGTCATCGCCGAGATCGCCGACGAGGTGGTGGTGATGTACGCCGGCAAGATCGTCGAGAGCGCGCCGGTCGATTCCCTGTTCGCCGATCCGCAGCACCCCTACACGATCGGCCTGCTGGGCTCGATCCCGCGCATCGAGGTCGACCGCGAACGCCTGTCGACCATCGAGGGCTCGGTGCCCAGCCCGAACAACCAGCCCAAGGGCTGCCGCTTCGCGCCGCGCTGCCCCTTCGCCGATCCGCGCTGCCATGCCGAGCCGCCGCCCTTGCGCGACCTCGGGCCGGAACATCGTGTGGCCTGCTGGAAGGCACCCGTCGAACTGGCGAGGGCGGCATGAGCGTCGCCGAGGCAACGCCCGTCCTGCAGGTCGACGGGCTGGTGAAGCATTTCCCGGTGAGCCGCGGCCTGATCCGCCGCAAGGTGATCGGCATGGTGCGCGCCGTCGAGGGCGTGAGCTTCGAGATCGCGCGCGGCGAGACCCTGGCGCTGGTTGGCGAATCGGGCTGCGGCAAGTCGACGACCGGCCGCCTGGTGCTGCGCCTGATGGACCCGACCGCGGGCTCGGTGCGTTTCAAGGGAGAGGAGATCGCCACCCTCGACAAGAATGCGCTGCGTCGCCTGCGCCGGCACATGCAGATCATCTTCCAGGACCCCTACGCGTCGCTGAATCCGCGCATGACGGTGGGCGAGATCCTGGCCGAGCCGATGGCCGTGCACGACCTCCACACCGAGGCCGAGCGCGGCAAGCGGGTGCAGGAACTGCTCGACGTCGTCGGCCTGCTGCCCGAACACGCCAGGCGCTATCCGCACCAGTTCTCGGGCGGCCAGCGCCAGCGCATCGGCATCGCCCGCGCGCTGGCGGTCAATCCCGACCTGATCATCTGCGACGAGCCGGTTTCCGCGCTCGACGTCTCGATCCAGGCGCAGATCGTCAACCTGCTGCAGAACCTGCAGCAGCGGTTTGGCCTCTCCTACCTCTTCATCGCCCACGACCTCGCGGTGGTGAAGCACATCAGCGACCGTGTCGCCGTGATGTATCTCGGCCAGCTGGTCGAGATTGCCTCCAAGCGCGACCTCTACGACCGGCCACTGCATCCCTATACGCAGGCCCTGCTGTCGGCGATCCCGCGGCCCGATCCCAGCGTGCGCAAGGAGCGCGTGCTGCTGGCCGGCGACGTGCCCAGCCCCTTCGCCCCGCCGCCGGGCTGCCGCTTCCACACGCGCTGCATTCACGCCCAGCCGCGCTGCCGGCAGGAACAGCCCGAGCTGCGCGACGCCGGCAACGGGCATCGCGTGGCGTGTCATTTCTACGAGACGCTGCCGATACCAGCGGCCGCCTCGACCGCCAGCACCTCGCTCGGCAAGCTCCCCGAACGCCTCGCCGCTTTCGAGGCGGCCAAGGCGGCGCGCAGCGGCATGGGTTGATGCCGCTGGACGGCTCTCAGCCGGCTCGTGCCGAAGCGATGGGACGCGGCGCCACCGGCAGCCGTGTTTCCGGCACGGCGACGGCGAAGACGATGCCGCCCAGCGCCGAGGCACCGGCGAGGAAGAGGAAGGCAGCGTCGTAGCCCATATGGCTGGCGAAGCTGCCGGCGATCGCATGACTGACGGCCGCGGCGCCACCCCAGATCATCGAGGATGCCCCGAGTGCCAGGTTGGTATGGCCTGAGCCGCGGGTCAGGTCGGCGATCATGACGGGGAAAAGCACGCCGAAAAGCCCGGCGCCGATTCCGTCGAGCGACTGGATGGCCAGCAGCAGCACCGGATCGTCGGTGATGGTGTAGAGGAGCCCGCGCACCGGCAGCACCGCAAAGCCGATCAGGAAGAGCGGCCGACGGCCCACGATATCGATGCGCTGGGCCGTAAGCGCCGCGACGCCGATCATGACGACCTGGGCGACGATGATGCAGGCCGACATGTAGGCGAAGGCGACGTCGTCGCCCCGCAGCGCCGCGAGCTTCTGCCCGACCATCGGCAACATGGCGGCGTTGCCGAGATGGAACAGCGCGACGGCGACGGTGAGCATGAGAAGACCGCGGTTGCCGATCAGGACACCGAGGCTCGAGGGACGCTCGCCCCTGTGCGCCGCATCGATACCGCGAGCGACGGCATGGTCGATGGCGCGCCCATCGACGGTCAATGCCGAGGCCGCGCTCAGGAGGCCCATGCCGGCCAGAAGCCAGAAGATCGCCTCGGCGGAAAAGAAATGAGCGAGCAGACCGGCCATCACCGCCGCAGCCGCGTTGCCGGCGTGGTTGAACGCCTCGTTGCGGCCGACTCTCGCCCCGTAGGCTGCCGGACCGGTAAGACCGAGCGTGACCGCTGCCAGCGCCGGCGCGAAGATGGCTGCGGCAGCACCCATCGCAATTTGGCCACCGAAGACGACCGCGAAACTCGGCGAGCTGACGGTCGCGATGGCCGCCAGCGCCACGATGATTGCCGCGCCGGCGATGGCGGCACGCTTCCAGCGAACATTGTCGACCATCGCGCCCGCCGGGATCTGGAAAATCAGGCTCGCGATGCCGGACACCGACATCACCGCGCCGATCGAGGCCGGATCCCATTGCTGCGATACCAGCAGCCAGATGGCGAGATAGGGCCCAAGACCATCGCGCACATCGGCAAGGAAGAAATTCATCCCGTCGAGGGCGAACCGGTTACGGGGCGACAGGGGACGCGCCGCGGCAACGGCAGGGGACTGATGAGACGACATGGGCTGAACCGTCCGTTGGCGGCGATGGGGCATCTAACGTTTCTGCCGGCCCAAAAGCTCCCGGAAAATACCAGTGGCCGCTTCCGGAAGCCGCGGGCCTAAACGGCCAGGACGACCTTCCGCAACGCACGGACGGCGTGCTCGATCTCCGTCTCGGGCGTGCCGGCATAGCCCAGGATGAGCCCGTGACGACGGGCGCGGCCGGCATAGCAGACGGAGAGCGGTTGCACGACGAGGCCGGCAGCGGCCGCCGCTGCGGTGACCGCCACATCGTCGAAGGAATGGGCCGCCTGTCCGACCGGTACCGCGATCACATGCATGCCGCCGGGATCCGGCTCGATCGCCAGCAGCCCATCGAGATGACGGGCCGCGGCCTGCAGAAGTGCCGCGCGACGACCGGCGTAGAGCTGGCGTGTGCGACGCAGATGGCTGGCGAGGTGGCCTTCGGCGATGAAACGCGCCAGCGCGCCCTGCCCCAGCAGCGGCGCGCGCACCGAGACGCGGTCCATGATCCGTTCGGTGGCTTCGACCAGCGAGGCCGGCAGGATGAGGAAGCTGAGACGCAGCGCCGGGAAGAGCAGCTTGGAGAAGCTGCTGAAATAGGCGACGCGGCCGGCGCGGTCGAGCGCGCGCAGCGGCGCCAGGGGCCGGCCGCTGTAGCGATACTCACCGTCGAAATCGTCCTCGGCGATCCAGCCTTTGGTGCGCTCCGCCCAGCTCAGCAGTTCGAGACGCCGCTGCAGGCTGAGCACGGTGCCGAGCGGAAAGTGATGCGCCGGCGCCACGACCGCCAGGCGCGCTTCGGGCGCCTGGGCCAGCGCCGTCTCGGGCGAGAAGCCCGAGCCGTCGATGGCGACCGGCACGGCGCGCACGCCCGAAGTCGCCAGCGCCTCGCGCACGCCGACGAAGCCCGGCTCCTCGATCCAGGCCGTGTCGCCCGCGTCGAGCACGACCTCGGCGAACAGCGCGAGGCCGTGGCGGATGCCCGTCGTGACGACGACGGCACCCGGATCGCAGGTGAAGCCGCGCGCCACGCCGAGATAGGCCGCGATCGCCTTGCGCAGGCCAGCGTGGCCGAAGGGATGGACGGCGCTCGCCGCCTCGACACCTGGCCGCCGCCACTCGCGCTCCAGCAGCTTGGCCCATACCGCAAAGGGAAACGCCTCGCGATCCGGCTGTCCGGTGGGAAAGGCCAGGGGCGGCCCGGCGGGAACAAGCGAGGGCGTCTCCGCCATCAGGACCCGCGCCCGGCGCGCCACGGCCGGCCTGGCGACGGTCTTGCCCTGCGGGGGCGTGCCGGACCGCGGCACGGTCAGCATCTCGTCGGGCAGGTCGGCCGCGACCGACATGGCCGAACCGGCCTGGCTCACGACATAGCCCTCGGCGACGAGCTGGTCGAAGGCCAGCACCACCGTGCCGCGCGCGCAGTCGAGGTCCTGCGCCATCAGGCGCGACGAGGGCAGCCGCGTGCCGGGCTTCAGCCGCCCATCGAGGATGGCGCGCCGCATCTGCTCGCCGATCTGCCGATGCAGCGGCTCGGCCGACGACGGATCGAGCGCGAGGCCGAGCGGCGGCGCGCGCCGGGAACGGGACGTCGGTCGAGGGTTCAACTGGTCCAGTCTCTTTCCACCAAACTGGCTCTTTCACCTGATCCGTATCCCGACGATGGTCGGCCGGCAAGCAACCCCCTTCCCGGTGCGCCAAAGGTTACGTCATGAGCCCTCCCGATACCGTCACGCCCCCCGACAGCTATCCCGTCACCAACGTGAACAAGGTGAAGCGCGTCCACGACCGCGGCCGCTACGACAAGGAAACGGTCCACGCGATCCTCGATGCCGCCCTGGTCTGCCACATCGCCTACGTGATCGACGGCCGCCCCTACTGCACGCCGACGTCCTTCTGGCGCGAGGGCAGCCACCTCTACTGGCACGGCTCGTCGGCCAGCCGCATGATCCGCAGCCAGAAGGAAGGCGTCGACGTCTGCCTCACCGTCACGCATCTCGACGCGCTGGTGATGGCGCGCTCGGGCTTCCATCATTCGGTGAACTATCGCGCGGTCATGGCCTTCGGGAAGGCGCATGTGATCGACGACCCGGAAGAGAAGCTGAAGCTGATGGACCGCTTCATCGACCGCATCTATCCCGGCCGCTCCAGGCTCATCCGCCAGCCGAACAAGCAGGAGTTCAAGGCGACGACAATGATCGGCATGGAGATCGAGATGGCGTCGGGCAAGATCCGCGACAAGCATGTCGCCGACGAGGAGGAAGACTACGAGGGCGTTCCCGCCTGGTCGGCGCTCTATCCGATCACGCAGGTGCTCGGCGAGCCGTCCGACTGCGCGCGCCAGCTTCCCGGCCTCACGCGGCCGGACGAGATGTCCGACTTCGTTCCCGGCGCGCGCTTCGACGAGGTGATGACCAAGACCTACAAGCGGACCTTCGGCGAAGGCTGAACCGCGCGGCGGCCGGTGGTGGCTTCGGCCTCCGCGACCGCCCACTTCACGAACCGGCGCACGTGCAATCGCAGCTTTCGGGCGCAGTGGTCACGTTGGCACCACCGGCGCAGGCCGGCATGGCCTCGGCGCTGACCTTCGTCATGCGCCAGGGCGGCTTCGCCATCGGCATCGCGTTGCTGGGAGCGGCTCGCGGCGGCGAACGTGCGCCCGAAGCCTATGCAGCACTCTTCCTGTGGGCGACGCTCTCAATTGCCATCGGCGCCACGGCAGCCGTGGTGCTACTGCCAAAGTCGGGAAAGCTGGTATGATCTAGTCATACCGGAGAAACGCATGACAAACGTATCCAAGCGCACGTTCAGTCTCCCGACCGAGCAGGCGGCCTACATCGACGCAAAGGTCGAGTCCGGCGCCTACGCCTCCAGCTCGGAAGTCATCAGAGCAGGCCTTCGCGCCCTGCAGGAACGCGACGCCGCCGTCGAGCGCTGGCTGCGCGACGAGGTGGCGCCGGTCCATGACGCGATGAAGGCGAATCCGGACCGCAAGCTACCGGCCAAGTCCGTCTTCTCCGAAGCCCGCACCCGTTATACGCCCAAACGCAAGGCGCGCCGTTGAAGCGGCGCACGGTTACTTTCGCGCCGGAAGCGCGCGCGACCTCATTCAATTGGGTGACTGGATTGCCGAACGCGCCGGCATCGACGCGGCGCTGGCCTATATCGATCGTCTCGAAGCCTACTGCATCGGCTTCGAGACGAGTGGCGAACGCGGTCAACGACGCGACGACATACGCCCTGGCTTGCGTGTCACGGGCTTTGAGCGCCGCATCGCGATTGCTTTCACGATCTCGGCGACGGAAGTCATGATCCTTCGCCTTTACTACGGGGGCCGGAACTGGTCCGGCTTTCCGTAGCAACTCAGTGAAGCGTCAGGTGAACGCCTCGTCCCAGGTGCCGCGCGTCGAGGCCTTGGAGTATTCGGTCGAGCGGTTCTCGAAGAAGTTGGTGTGCTCGATGGCGTTCATCATCTGGTCCATCCAGGGCAGCGGGTTCTTGGCGTCCGCGCGGTAGATGGGTTGCAGGCTGAGCTGGGTCAGGCGGCGGTCGGCGATGTAGCGGATGTAGCGCTTCACGTCGATCGCGGTCATGCCCTCGATGCCGCCCAGTTCGAAGGCGAGGTCGATGAACGCGTCCTCGTGATCGACGATGGTCGAGCAGGCGACGTAGATCTCGCGCTGCAGCTCCTCTGTCCAGACTTCCGGATTCTCCTGGATGAAGGTCCGGAACAGCTTGACGATCGAGTTGCAGTGCAGCGTCTCGTCGCGCACCGACCAGGTCACGATCTGCCCCATGCCCTTCATCTTGTTGAAGCGCGGGAAGTTCATCAGCATGGCGAAGCTGGCGAACAGCTGCAGGCCCTCGGTGAAGGCGCCGAACACGGCCAGCGTCTTGGCGATGTCGGCCTTCGAGTCGACGTTGAAGCCCTGCATGTAGTCGTACTTGTCCTTCATCTCCTTGACGGTGAGGAAGACGGAGTACTCGGTCTCGGGCATGCCGATCGTGTCGAGCAGATGGCTGTAGGCGGCGACGTGCACCGTCTCCATCGCCGAGAAGGCGGCCAGCATCATCTGCACTTCGGTCGGCTTGAAGACGCGACTGTAGTGCCGCATGTAGCAGTTGTTCACCTCGACGTCGGCCTGGGTGAAGAAGCGGAAGATCTGCGTCAGCAGGTGACGTTCGCTGTCGGTCAGCTTGTTGCGCCAGTCCTTCACGTCGTCGGCCAGCGGCACTTCCTCGGGCAGCCAGTGGATGCGCTGCTGCGTCAGCCAGGCGTCGTAGGCCCAGGGATAGTGGAACGGCTTGTAGATCGGCTTGGCGTCGAGAAGTGACATGGCGCGGCGTCCAATTCGGTCGGGCGTATGAAAATGGGATCGCTTTAAATCAAAATCCCCAGCCACGGCCCCGAAGCATGGGGACGCGGCTGGGGATGACGCTGGTTACTGGCAGCTAAGACATTCTTCGTAGTCATTGCTCTGTGCCGGCGGCGTTCCGGTGAACAGAGGAGAGGGAGCATCGGTCTTGGGCGCCGTAAGGGCATGGTCGCCGAGCGGTGCGGCGAGGGCTTCGCCCGCTACGCTCTCGGCGCGCTGGATGGAAAGCGAGCGGCAGTAGTAGAGGCTCTTCACGCCGCGCTTCCAGGCCATCATGTGGATCTGGTGCAGGTCGCGCTTGTGCACGTCGGCCGGCAGGAAGATGTTCAGCGACTGGCTCTGGCAGATGTAGGGCGTGCGGTCGGCCGCATGCTCGACCAGCCAGCGCTGGTCGATCTCGAACGCGGTCTTGAACACCGCCTTCTCGTGATCGTCGAGGCAGTCGAGATTACGCACCGAGCCCTGGTCGGTCATGATCTCCGTCCAGGTGTCCTCGTCGTTCTTACCCTTCTGCGTCAGCACCTTCTCGAGGTACGGGTTGCGCACCACGAACGAGCCCGAGAGGGTCTTGTGGTTGTAGACGTTGGCCGCCGACGGCTCGATGCCGGGCGAGGCGCCGCCGCAGATGATCGAGATCGACGCGGTCGGCGCGATCGCGAGCTTGTTGGAGAAGCGGTCCTGGAAGCCGAAGTCGGCGGCATCCGGGCACGCGCCGCGCTCCTTGCCGAGCGTCATCGACGCCTCGTCGCACTGGGCGCGGATGTGCTTGAACATCTTCTTGTTCCAGACCTTCGCCATCACCGATTCGAGCGGAATGCCGTTGGCCTGCAGGAAGGAGTGGAAGCCCATCACGCCGAGGCCGACCGAGCGCTCGCGCATGGCGGCATAGGTCGCGCGCGCGAAGTCGGAGCCGGCGGTGTCGATGAAGCCCTGCAGCACGTTGTCGAGGAAGCGCATCACGTCCTCGATGAAGTGCGGATGCTCGTGCCACTCGAGATAGGTCTCGAGGTTGAGCGACGACAGGCAGCAGACGGCGGTGCGCTGCTTGCCGTGATGGTCGATGCCGGTCGGCAGCGTGATCTCGCTGCACAGGTTCGAGGTCTTGACCTCGAGACCGGCCAGCTTGTGGTGCTCGGGCCGGGCGTTGTTCACGTGATCGACGAACACCAGGTACGGCTCGCCGGTCTCGACGCGCGCCGTCAGGATGCGGATCCACAGAGCGCGAGCCGAGACGGTGCGCTGCACGGCGCCGTCCTTCGGGCTGACCAGTGCCCACTCCTCGTCGTTCTCCACGGCGCGCATGAAGGCGTCGGAGATCAGCAGGCCGTGATGCAGGTTCATCGCCTTGCGGTTGGGATCGCCGCCGGTCGGGCGACGGATCTCGATGAACTCCTCGATCTCAGGATGGTTCACCGGCAGGTAGACGGCGGCCGAACCGCGGCGCAGCGAGCCCTGGCTGATCGCCAGCGTGAGCGAGTCCATGACCCGGATGAACGGCACCACGCCCGAGGTCTTGCCGTTCATGCCGACCTTTTCGCCGATCGAACGGAGATTGCCCCAGTAGGAGCCGATGCCGCCGCCCCGGGCGGCCAGCCACACGTTCTCGTTCCACAGCCCGACGATGCCCTCGAGGCTGTCGTTGGCCTCGTTGAGGAAGCACGAGATCGGCAGGCCTCGGGTGGTTCCGCCGTTGCTCAGCACCGGCGTGGCCGGCATGAACCAGAGATTGCTGATGTAGTCGTAGAGACGCTGGGCATGGGCGTCGTCGTCGGCGTAGGCCGAGGCGACTCGCGCGAACATGTCCTGGTAGCCTTCGCCCGGCAGGAGGTACCGGTCGGTCAGGGTGGCCTTGCCGAAAACCGTCAGGCGGGCATCCCGCGATGAATCGGTAACAACCCGCGCACCGCTTCGAACTTGAACGACATCAAACACTTGCGGTCCCCTTTTTCTTTTTGTCCACAGTTGTGGATAGAACACTCTGTGGAAGACACCTAGATATTGGGAGGAGTTCGTCGCTCCCCACTATCCATAGATAGTACGCGTGGCGCCGACCCTGTCATTGCGAAATTTATTCCCCGTATGTGAATCTCAAGAATGGTTGGTTAACCTCTTGAAAGACCGAGCGAAAAATCGGTTTGAAATTCTGTTTCAAGCACCCGGTTTGCGCCTTCGCAGATGCAGCATAACATGAGAACAAAACGCGCTTTCCCGCGGATTCCGTGGACCCCAGACAGAAACCGCAGCGAATCGGCTCGCCCGAGAAGGAGCACCTCGCCAAAGCCGCGATTCGATGGGCATTCTCGGCTTCGCCAAGACTCCGTCGTCAGAATGTCATCGTCGGGCGTAACATCCGTCCCGGATCCGCGAGGAATGCACAAAATATGGCCAATTCGTCGACGCCGCGTGTCTATGGGCTGGACGCCATCTGCGCCGCCGCCCTGCAGGCCGGCGGCGAGGAAGCCGCACAATTCGCACGCCGCCTGTTCAGCCGGGTGTCCGACAAGGATCTGGCGGCCGCGCCGGTCGACCAGCGGGCCGCGGCGGCGATCTCGCTCCTGTCGTTCGCGCGCCGCCGCCTGCCCGGCGTCGCCAAGATAAGGATCTTCAATCCCGCACTCGGCGACCACGGCTTCGAGAGCCGTCACACGATCGTGCAGATCGTGAACGACGACATGCCGTTCCTGGTCGATTCGATCACCAACGAATTCAATCGCCGGGAGATTTCCGTCCACCTGCTCGCACATCCCGTGATGGCGGCGCGGCGCGATCTCGACGGCGACCTCGTCGGCATCGCCCTCGAAACCGGCGAACGCGCGCGCGCCGAATCGATGATGCATATCGAGATCGATCGCCAGACCGATCCCGTGCTGCTGGACGAGATCGCCGCGGCGCTGACGCGCGTGCTGGCCGAGGTGCGCGTCGCGGTCGACGACTGGCGTGCGATGCGCCGCGCCTGCCTCGACGCCATCCTCGACCTCGCGCCCGGCCTCGCGCCGAACCTGGCCGAGTACGAGGATTTCCTGCGCTGGCTCGAGGCCAACCATTTCACCTTCCTCGGTCATCGCCGCTACCGCTACGTCGAGGATGAGAGCCAACCCGCCGGCCTGCGCTACGAGATCGTGCCGGGATCGGCGCTGGGCATCCTGCGACGCAACGAGGTGCGGTTGTTCGAGCCGGGCGTCGGCGCGGGCGAGGCGATGGCCCGCTTCGCGCGCGGACCCCACAACATCCTCGTGGTGAAGACCGACCGGCAATCGCTGGTCCATCGCAGCGGCGCGATGGATTGCGTGATCGTGAAGACCTGCGACGCCGACGGTCGCGTCACCGGCGAACACCGGCTGGTCGGCCTGTTCACCTCCGCGGCCTATCACGCGCCGGTTCACGACGTGCCGCTGCTGCGCGGCCGGATCGAAAGCCTGTTGCGCCGGTCGGGCTTCGATCGCCACGGACACGACGGCAAGGCGCTGCTGGCGATCCTCGATGCCTATCCGCGGGACGAACTGTTCCAGGTCGACGAGGATACGCTCTACGACCATGTGCTCGGCATCCTGCAGCTTCAGGAAAGAAGGCGCGTCGCGCTGTTCTCGCGCCTCGACACGGTCGGCCGCTTCGCCACCGCACTGGTCTTCGTGCCGCGCGAGCGCTTCGACGAGACGCTCTCGGCGCGCTTCGCGGGCATCCTCGAAAAGGCCTGGAACGGCCGCGTCACCTCGGTCGCCTCCTCGGTGGGCAGCAATTCCGCGCTGGTCCAGTCGCTCTACACGTTGAAGCTCAACGCACCGGAGCAGGCGGGGCCCGATCTCGCCGACCTCGAACGCGCGTTGATGGACGCGGCGACGTCGTGGAACGACCGGTTGCGCGCCGCCCTTCAGGCCAAATTCGGCGAAGCCGAGGGCCGTGCCGCCGCCCGTCGCTGGCGCGACTGGTTCCCCGCCGTCTATCGCGAGACCTTCGACGCGGCGCAGGCTCTCCTCGACATCGAGTTGCTGCAGACCTTCGCGGACGGCGCCGGGTTCGGCGTGCAGGTCGGGCGACGCAGCGGCATGCCGGCGCATCGATTCGCGCTCCGCCTGTTCCATCCGCGCAAGCCTGTCGCACTCTCCGACATCCTGCCGCTCGCCGAAAACCTCGGCCTGCGCGTCATCAGCGAGGCACCCTTCCTGTTGCGCAAGGAAGGTGGCGACGAGCAGACCCATGGCGTGGCCATGCAGGTGCTGCGCGTGGAGACCGCGGACAAGTCGGCCGTCGATCTCGCCGCCACGGGGCCGCGCTTCATCGAGGCGATCGAGAAACTCCGCGCGGGCACGCTCGAAAACGACGGGCTGAACAGGCTCGTGCTCGGCGCCGGACTGGCCTGGCGCGAGATCGCCATCGTGCGCGCCTATGCGAAATATCTGCGACAGGCCGGCATCCCGTTCAGCCAGGAGTACATGGAGCGGGCGCTCGCCGCCTACCCGACGGTGGCGCGCCTGCTGGTCGACCTCTTCAGGGCGCGCTTCGATCCGGCGCTGGGCGAGGCCACCTCCGAGGAGCGAAGCAACAAGGTCGCCGCGATCGAAGCGGAATTCGCGACGGCGCTCGAAGCGGTCGGTACGCTCGACGAGGACCGCATCCTGCGGCGCTTCCAGAATGCCGTGCTCTGCACGCTGCGCACCAACTACTGGCAGGCGGGTGGCACGAAGGACTGGATCTCCTTCAAGATCGACAGCCGCGCGATCGACGAGCTGCCCGCGCCACGGCCGCTGGTCGAGATCTTCGTCTACAGCCCGCGCATGGAAGGCATCCACCTGCGCGGCGGCCGGGTCGCGCGCGGCGGCATCCGCTGGTCCGACCGGCGCGAGGATTTCCGCACCGAGATCCTCGGCCTGATGAAGACGCAGATGGTGAAGAACGCCGTCATCGTGCCGGTCGGCTCCAAGGGCGGCTTCTACGTGAAGCAGCCTCCGGCCGGTGGAACGCGCGAGCAGATCCAGGCCGAGGGCATCGCCTGCTACCAGACGCTGATCCGCGGCCTGCTCGACATCACCGACAACTATGCGCGTGGCAGCGTGGTACCGCCGGCCGACGTGGTGCGCCACGACGCCGACGATCCCTATCTCGTGGTCGCGGCCGACAAGGGCACCGCCACCTTCTCCGACATCGCCAATGCGCTGGCGCGCGACCATGGCTTCTGGCTCGACGACGCCTTCGCGTCGGGCGGCTCGGCCGGCTACGACCACAAGAAGATGGGCATCACCGCGCGCGGCGCGTGGGAATCGGTGAAGCGCCACTTCCGCGAACTGGGCCAGGACATTCAGCAGACGCAGTTCACCGTCGCCGGCGTCGGCGACATGTCGGGCGACGTGTTCGGCAACGGCATGTTGCTGTCGCCGCACATCAGGCTGGTCGCGGCGTTCGACCACCGCCACATCTTCATCGACCCCTCGCCCGATCCGGCGACCAGCTTCGCCGAGCGGCAGCGGCTGTTCGCCCTGCCACGCTCCTCTTGGATGGACTACGACAAGAGCCTGCTGTCGGCCGGCGGCGCGATCATAGACCGGGCCGCCAAGTCGGTGACGCTGTCGCCCGAGGCGCGCGCGGTGCTGGGCATCGAGGCGCCGGCCCTGGCGCCGCTCGACCTGCTGCGCGCCATCCTGACGGCGCCGGTCGACCTGCTCTATTTCGGCGGCATCGGCACCTATGTGAAGGCGTCGAGCGAGACCAACGCCGATGCCGGCGACCGCGCCAACGACGCTGTCCGCATCGATGCCACGCAGGTGCGGGCGCGCGTGATCGGCGAGGGCGCCAATCTCGGCTTCACCCAGCGCGGCCGCGTCGAAGCAGCGCTTGCGGGCCGCAGGATCAACACCGACGCACTCGACAATTCCGCGGGCGTCGACACGTCGGACCACGAGGTCAACATCAAGATCGCGACCGGCGGCGCCATCGCCTCGGGCGCGCTCACGGCCGAGGCACGCGATCCGCTGCTCTTCTCCATGACCGACGAAGTCGCGACCCTGGTGCTGCGCCACAACTACCAGCAGAGCCAGGCGATCAGCGTCGCCGAGGGTCAGGCGGCCGAGGAGCACGATCGCCTCGAACGCTTCATGCGCGCGCTGGAGCGCAAGGGCCGGCTCGACCGTGCCGTCGAATACCTGCCCGACTCGGCCGCCATGCGCGTGCGCGCGCAGAATCGCCAGCCGCTGACGCGTCCTGAACTGTGCGTGTTGCTGGCCTACGCCAAGATCGACCTCCACGAGGAGATCCTGGCGTCCGATCTGCCCGACGATCCGCGGCTCGAAGAGGAGCTGCTGCGATACTTCCCGACGCCGCTGCAGGACAAGCACGCGGCCGCCCTCCGGGGACATCGCCTGCGCCGCGAGATCACCGCGCTGCAGGTCGTGAACTCGCTGGTCAACCGCTGCGGACCGACCTTCGTGCACACCGTCGCGCAGCGGACCGGCGCCACGGCCGCTTCCATCGCCCAGGCCTTCACCGTCGTGCGCGATGCCTGGAAGCTGCGCGACCTGTGGGCCGACATCGAGGCGCTCGACGGCGCGCTCAAGGCCGAGGCGCAGCTTCGCATGCTGGTCGCCTCGCAGCGCTTCGTCGTGCGCACCGTCCAGTGGACCCTGCGCCGCCTGCCGCAGCCGCTCGACACGACCACCGCGACCGCGCAGCTCGGCCGGGCCGTGGCCGAACTGGGCGACCTGCGCGCCGACCTGGTCGGCGACGCCGAGGGCGCGGCCCTGGGCGAACGCGCCGCCGCCTTCGAGGCGATGGGCGCGCCGGCCGATCTCGCCCGCCGCGCCGCGGCGCTCGAGACGCTGTCCGCTGCCGGCGATCTCGCCTTGGCCGCCGAAGCCAACGGCTGCTCCATCGGCAACGCGGCAAGGCTCTACTTCAAGCTGGGCGAGCGGCTGTCGCTCGCTCTGCTGGCCAATGCCGCGCAGAAGCTGCCACGCGACGGGCTATGGCCCTCGCAGGCCGCGCTCGCCTTGCAGGATGAACTGGCCGCCCTGCATGCCGACCTGCTGCGGTCCGCCCTGCGCGCCGGCGGCAGCAACGATTGCGATCCCGACGCCGCCCTCGCCGCCTGGAGCGAACCGCGCAAGCTCGCGCTGGAGCGCGTGGACCGGCTGCTAAAGGAAGATCTCGCGGCAGCAGGAACGATCGACCTCGCCATGCTCTCGGTCGCCACCGCGGAGCTGCGGACGCTGGTGTAGAGCTCTTCCGAGCGAAGCAGAATCGCCTCCCCATTCCGATGGGGAGGTGTCGACGTCTTACGTCGACGGAGG
>LSKJ01000305.1 GCA_001557035.1 Rhodospirillaceae bacterium CCH5-H10
GCCTTCGATCCGACCTTCCGGGACAGATCACCGCGCAGGTGACGGAGAACGTCTACGACACGGTAACTGGCGGTGCATTGCTAATTCCTCAGGGGGCAAGGCTGATCGGGGTCTACGACAGCCAGGTTAGCTTTGGGCAATCACGTATTCTTCTGGTCTGGACGCGGCTGCTTCTGCCGAACGGCTATTCTATCGTGCTCGAACGACAACCCGGGGCGGATGCTAGCGGCCAGGCTGGTCTGGAAG
>LSKJ01000306.1 GCA_001557035.1 Rhodospirillaceae bacterium CCH5-H10
AGGCAGGTGCCGAGGCCCAGTTCCCGCACCGAGCGGGTGACCGAATAATCGTCGGCGATCCAGCGGTTGAAGCCGCGCCAGTTGCCGATGCCCTCCAGCGTTTCCCGGGTCATGAGCGTGACCCCGCCGGACGCAACCGCGATGCCGAGGCGATCGGCGGCGAACAGGAACCGCGCCTGATGGCCGTCGATATAGGCGCGTTCGACCTCGGCCGCGAAGCTTCCGGGCGCTTCGGCCGCCTTGAGGGCCAGCACGAGCCCCGTCCCGGCCGCCAGGGGGGCCGCGGCCCGCAGCAGTTCGTCGAGGCCGAGTTCGATGCCGGCGTCGCACAAGGCCACGATGGGCCGCGCCGCGGCTTCCAGCCCCTTGCGCACGTTGTTCATCTTGGGATTGAAGGTGTCGTCGTTGCCGACGAGAACGGGCGCATCGGGCCACAGGGCCCGGGTCGGCGCCACGGCGCCATCGTCCGGCCGGGCCACGCAGATCAGGATTTCCGCGCCGGCGTCGGCCAAGCGCCGCAGCGCCTGAACGTAGGCGGCGGTCGCGTCTTCCGCGCCGGCCATAGGGGCCACGATGCTGAAATCCTGCGCCCGGTAGCGGCCGGCGCTGGCGGCCTCCCTAGGGGTCCGGGCAAGTCCCGCGCTCACCCATTGGATCGCCGTGCCAAGTCCCCACCAGCCGAAGCCGAGCCACGCCAGGGTCCCCGGCTCCATGCCGGATCACTCGCCCGCGGCAGCCTGCGCCTGCTTGGCGTTCCCGGAGGAGAAGCGCTGGACGTCGTCCTTCTCCACCAGCAGGGCGCGGTGATAGGAGCGGATGACGTCGTTGGGGTCGCCCTGCTCGCGGATGCGCCCTTCCTCGATCCAGATGGCGCGCGTGCACAGGCGGCGCACCTCCGCCATCGAATGGGAAACGAAGAGCAGCGTGCCGGTCTTGCGGAAATTGTCGATCCAGTCGAGGCACTTGCGCTGGAAGGCGGCGTCGCCGACCGACAGCGCCTCGTCGACGACGAGAATCTCGGCCTCGACATGGGCGCAGATCGAAAAGGCCAGGCGCGTGCGCATGCCCATCGAATAGTGCTTCACCGGCTGGTCCATGTATTCGCCGATGCCGGCGAACTCGGCGATCGAGTCGAACTTGCGCAGGACCTCGCTGCGCTTCAGGCCGAGCACCGCGCCGCCGATCAGGACGTTCTCTCGCCCCGACAGCTCCATGTCGAAGGTCGAGCCCAGCGCCAGCACCGGTGCGATGCGGCCGTTGACCCGCAACTCGCCATGGCTCGGCAGCGTCATGCCGCAGATCACCTGAAGCAGGGTGGACTTGCCGCAACCGTTGCGACCGAGGATGCCGATGCTCTCGCCCTTCTTCACCTCGAGGCTGATGTCGCGCAGCACCCAGAAGGGCTTGAAGTACGCCTTCCACCAGCCGAGCAGGACCTGCTTCAGCCAGTCGTTGCGATGAGCGTAGAGTTGGAACGCCTTGCCGAGGTTCTTGGCCTCGACGACGATCTCAGAGGACGTCGACGATGACATTCCGATACCTGTCGAAGAACCAGTAGCCGAAATAGAAGCTGAACACCGAGATCGCAAGCGTATAGCCGTAGACGATCATGTTGGGCAGCTTGCCGAACAAGACCACGTCGCGCATGACCTCGACGAAGCCGGTGAGCGCGTTGGCGTAGATCCAGAAGTTGAACGGCGGCGGCAGCCCGGCGTGGGAATAGAAAATGGGTGTCGCGAACATGAACAGCGGCACGATGGTGATCATCAGATAGCCGGCGTCGCGCGTGAACGCGCCCAGCGCCGCCAGGAACCACGACATGCCGATCAGGAACGCCATGAACGGAATGAAGATCAGCGGCACCAGCAGCACGGTCCACGGCAATGAGCCGGTCATTGCCAGCTGGAACACCAGCATCACCGCACCGGAAATCAGCGTGTAAGCGGTGGCGCGCAGGGTCGAGATCACCGGCAGCATGTCGCTGGGGAAGATCGTCTGCTTGATGAAGTGGGTGTACTCGTGCAGCAGCATCGGCGCCCGGAAAGCCATTTCCGAGAAGAAGCTGAAGACGATGAGGCCGCTGAAGATGAACAGCGAGTAGCTGACCTGCTTGCCGTCGGTGCCATCGGCCACCGGCAGGGAAAGAGTCGTCGTGAACGCGAATGTGTAGACCGCGATCATCAGCAGGGGCGCGATGATCGCCCAGATCCAGCCGGCGATGGATCCCTTGAAGCGCTCACGCACCTCGCGTCGCAGGATCGCGGCAATCAGGTCGCGATGGTGCCACATCCGCACGAACGGCTGTGCGACGAAGCTGCTGACGCGCTCGATCGGACCGAGATTCTCGACCACGATCTGCTTGCCGTTGACGACTTTCACCGACGGCATGAGCCGTTCTTCTCCTTCTTGGGTCCAGTGGTGAGCCCGGTGGGGTACGATCCCACGACCCTCTGATTAAAAGTCAGATGCTCTACCGCTGAGCTACGGGCTCGTCCCGGTTCCGCGCCGCGGGCCTCTCCGCCGCGCGGCGCCCATATAAAGTGCGAGGGGCCGATGGTCAACGAGGCCTGTTCGGGCCTCATTTCTTGACGAATTTCGCCTTTAGACGCTCGAACACCCTCTTGGACACGAACTGGGAGGTATCCCCGCCCAGCCGGGCAATATCCTTCACCAGCGACGAGGCGATGAACTGGTGCCGGTCCGACGCCATCAGGAAGATGGTCTCGATCGCAGGCTCCATGCGGGCATTCATGTTGGCCATCTGGATCTCGTACTCGAAGTCCGAAACCGCCCGCAGGCCGCGGATGATGACCGACGCATTCACGTCGCGCGCGAAGTGGATCAGCAGCCCCTCGAACGGCACCACCGTGATGCGGTCGCGGTCGGCCTGTGGAAAATCCGCAATGTCTTCCTTGATGATCTCGATCCGCTCCTCGAGCGAAAACAGAGGTCCCTTGCCCACGTTGATGTGCGGGCCGATCACCAGCCTGTCGACGAGCCGCAGCGAGCGGCGCACCACTTCCATGTGCCCGCTCGTGATGGGATCGAACGTGCCCGGATACACCCCGGTGCGTTCTACGGCCATGTCTCCCCCTTGTGCGCAGACTGCGACGGCGAAGTCTTAGCGACACGATCCGTCCTTATCCACCGTTTGTTTCGGAACTGGAGTCCTGCTCCGTTCCGGTCTCCGGCTCGGACTGGTTATCGCCGTTTCCACCGTTGCCGGCATCGTCTTCACCGATCCGCACGGCCGTGACGACGCGCTCGCCGTCGCTCACGTTGACGATCCGTACGCCGCGCGTCGCACGCCCGGCGATGCGAATTCCATCCACCGGACAACGGATCAGCGTGCCGGCGTCGGTCACCAGCATGATCTCGTCGGTGTCGAGCACCGGTACCGCCGCCACGATCTCGCCGCCCTTGGCGAGGCTCATCAGTTCCACGCCCTTGCCGCCGCGACCGGTCACCCGGTACTCGTAGGCGGAGGTGCGCTTGCCGAAGCCGGACGAGGCCACGGTGAGCACGAACTCCTCCCTGGCCTTCAGCTCGGCGAAACGCTCCGGCGACAGCGTTGCGGGCGGCGCGGCCGCCTCCTCGCCCACAGGAGCTTCCTCCTCCGGCGTGTCCACGACCGCCTCGCCGGCATCCACCGCGTTCTCCGCCTGGCGCTCGGCGCGCGACTGGCGCAGGTAGGCGTCGCGCTCCTCGCTGGTGACGCCCTTGCCGGCATCGACCAGCGACATCGAGATCACCTCGTCGCCTTCTGCCAGCGCGATACCGCGCACGCCGGTCGAGTTGCGGCTCGCGAACAGGCGAACCTTGTCGGTCGGGAAGCGCATGGCGCGGCCCTGGCGCGTCGCCAGCAGCACGTCCTGGTCCTCGCTGCAGACGCCGACGCCGATCAGGCGGTCGCCGGCATCCTCGCCCTCGAACTTCATGGCGATCTTGCCGTTCTGGTTGACGTTCACGAAATCGCCGAGCTCGTTGCGCCGCACGCCGCCGCGCGCGGTGGCGAACATGACGTTCAGCGTCGCCCAGCTCGCCTCGTCCTCCGGCATCGGCATGACCGTGCTGATCGTCTCGCCCTCGCTGAGCGGCAGCAGGTTCACGAACGCCTTGCCGCGCGCCTGCGGGGCGCCGAGCGGCAAGCGCCAGACCTTGAGCTTGTAGACGATGCCGCGGCTGGAGAAGAACAGCACCGGCGTGTGGGTGTTGGCCACGAACAGGCTCGACACGAAATCGTCGTCGCGCGTGGCCATGCCCGAGCGGCCCTTGCCGCCGCGGCGCTGGGCGCGATAGGCCGAGACCGGCACGCGCTTCACGTAGCCGCCATGGGTCACGGTGACGACCATGTCCTCGCGTTGGATCAGGTCCTCGATGTCCTGCTCGAACTCGTTGTCGAGGATCTCGGTGCGACGCGGCGTGGCGTACTTGTCCTTGATCTCGACCAGTTCCCTGGCCATCAGCGCAAACAGCTTGTCGCGGTCACCCAGAAGTTCGAGATACCCCTCGATCAGTTTCGCGACCTCGGTCAGCTCTTCGGCGATCTTGTCGCGCTCCAAACCGGTCAGGCGCTGCAGCCGCAGCTCCAGGATCGCGCGGGCCTGCACCTCCGACAGCCGGTAGGTGCCTTCGGGCGACACTTCGCGGCCGGGCTCGGCGATCAGGTCGATCAACGGCTTCACGTCGGCGGCCGGCCAGTCCTTGGCCATCAACCGCTCGCGCGCCACGTTCGGATCGGGCGAGCGGCGGATCATCTCGATCACTTCGTCGATGTTGGCGACGGCGATCGCGAGGCCGACCAGCACATGGGCGCGGTCGCGCGCATGATTGAGCTCGAAGCGGGTGCGCCGTGTGAGCACTTCGGCGCGGAAGCGGATGAAGGCCTCGAGCAACTCCTTGAGGCTCATCAGCTTCGGGCGGCCGCCGTCGAGCGCCAGCGCGTTGACGCTGAAACTCGTCTGCAGCGGCGTGAAACGGTAGAGCTGGTTGAGCACAACGTCGGACATGGCGTCGCGCTTCAGGTCGATGACCAGCCGCACGCCGTCCCGGTCGCTCTCGTCGCGGATCTCGGAGATGCCCTCGACCTTCTTGTCGCGCACCACCTCGGCGATGCGCTCATGCAGGCGCGCCTTGTTCTCCTGGTAGGGGATCTCCGTGACGACGATCGACTCGCGGCCGCCGGATTTGGTCTCGATGTTGGTCCTGGCCCGCATGACCATCGAGCCGCGACCGAGTTCGAAACCGGCCCGGATGCCATTGCGGCCGAGGATGATGCCGCCGGTCGGGAAATCGGGGCCCGGCACGTACTCCATGAGCTGCGGCACGGTCAGTTCGGGATTGGCGATCAGCGCCAGGCAGGCGTCGATCAGTTCGCCGAGATTGTGGGGCGGGATGTTGGTCGCCATGCCCACCGCGATGCCGCCGGCGCCATTGGCCAGCAGGTTCGGATAGGCCGCCGGCAACACCGTCGGCTCGTTCTCGCGCTCGTCGTAGTTCGGCTGGAACTCGACGGTATCCTTGTTGATGTCCTCGAGCAGCGTCTCGGCGACGGTGGCCAGACGCGCCTCGGTGTAACGCATCGCCGCCGGCGGATCTCCGTCCATCGAGCCGAAATTGCCCTGCCCCGAGATGAGCGGCAGGCGCATCGAGAAGTCCTGCGCCATGCGCACCATGGCGTCGTAGATCGCGCTGTCGCCGTGCGGGTGATACTTGCCCATCACGTCGCCGACGATGCGCGCCGACTTGCGGAACGGCCGCGTCGAGTCGTAGCCGCCTTCCTTCATCGCGTAGAGAATGCGCCGCTGCACGGGCTTCAGCCCGTCGCGCGCATCGGGCAGCGCGCGCGACACGATCACGCTCATGGCGTAATCGAGGTAGGAGCGGCGCATCTCCTCTTCGATGGTGATCGGGGCGATATCGTGCGGAGAAGACGGGGGCGGAGGCGCGTCGGAGGGCGGCGGCGGCGCCGGCGGCAAGGTCGTATCGTCGCTCACGGAAACCTGGGATTTTCTCGTTCTTGCAGCC
>LSKJ01000307.1 GCA_001557035.1 Rhodospirillaceae bacterium CCH5-H10
CCGTGGAAGCCCGCCCACCCGGTCGAATAGCCTTTCCGGCTCCGGCGAGGGGCGGGCGTTCGTTACTGGAGATCAGTCGTGTCGAGCGAGGCTAACGAGAAGCTCATCCTGGCGCTGCCCAAGGGACGCATCCTCAAGGAGGCTGCCCCCGTCTTTGCGCGCGCCGGCATCGAACCGGAGGCGGCCTTCGCCGATCCGGACGCCCGCCAGCTTCGCTTCACGACCAACCATCCCGACCTCGACATCATCCGCGTCCGCTCGTTCGACGTCGCGACTTTCGTGGCGTTCGGGGCCGCGCATCTCGGCATCGCTGGCGCCGACGTGCTGATGGAGTTCGACTATCCCGAGATCTATGCGCCGATCGATCTCGGCATCGGCAGGTGCCGGCTGGCCGTCGCCGAGCCGGTCGAGATGGCGGGCAGCGACGATCCACGGCGCTGGAGCCACGTACGCATCGCCACCAAGTATCCCGAGGTGACGCGCCGCCACTTCGCCGCGCGCGGCGTCCAGGCCGAGTGCGTCAAGCTCTCGGGCGCGATGGAACTGGCGCCGTCGCTCGGCCTCAGCCACCGCATTGTCGACCTCGTCGATTCCGGCCGCACGCTGAAGGACAACGGTCTGGTCGAGATCGAGCACATTGCCGACATCACCTCGCGCTTCATCGTGAACCGCGCCGCGCTCAAGACCCGGCCGGAGCGGGTCGGCCACTGGATCGACCGGTTCCGCGAAGTCGCTGCGGGAGTGGCCAGTGCCGCTTAGGCTCGACGCTTCGGCGCCGGGTTTCGAAAAGGAATTTTCGGCCTTCCTCGGGCGCAATCGGGACACCGACGAGAATGTCGACCGGGTCGTCGCCGGCATCGTGGCCGACGTGCGGGCGCGCGGCGACGCGGCGGTCGTCGATTACACCGCGAAGTTCGACTGGGCCGGCATCACCGCCAGCAACATGCGCATCTCCGACGCCGAGCGTTCGGCTGTGGCGGCAAAAGTGCCGGCGGCGCAGCGCGAGGCGCTGACGTTCGCGGCCAGGCGCATCGAGGCTTTCCATCGCGCGCTGATGCCCAAGGACGTCGACTTCACCGACGCCACCGGCACGCGGCTCGGTGCGCGTTACCGTCCCGTCGATGCGGCCGGCGTCTACGTGCCGGGCGGCACGGCGGCCTATCCGTCATCGGTGCTGATGAACATCGTGCCGGCCAAGGTCGCGGGCGTGGGGCGCATCGTGATGGTGGTGCCGACGCCCGGCGGCACGCTCAATCCACTGGTCATGCTGGCCGCCGAGATCGCCGGCGCCGACGAGGTCTGGCGCATCGGTGGCGCGCAGGCCGTTGCCGCGCTCGCCTACGGCACGCAGTCGATCAGGCCGGTCGACAAGATCACGGGACCGGGCAATGCCTATGTCGCGGCCGCCAAGCGGCGTGTGTTCGGCCAGGTCGGCATCGACCTGATTGCCGGACCTTCGGAAATCCTGGTCGTCGCCGACCGGCACAACGATCCGCAGTGGATCGCGGCCGATCTGCTGTCGCAGGCCGAACACGATCCGTCCTCGCAGTCGGTGCTGATCGCCGACGATGCGGCCTTCGCGGACGCCGTCGTGCGCGCGGTCGAAGTCGAACTGGAGACCCTCGATCGTGCGGAGATTGCCGGCGCGAGCTGGCGCGACAATGGTGCCGTCATCCTTGTCCCGGACTTTGCCGCGGCACCGCCGATCATCGATGCCATCGCCGCCGAGCATGTCGAACTGGCGATGGAAATGACGGAAGCCGAGGCGCTGTCGCAGAAGATCCGCCATGCCGGCGCGATCTTCCTCGGCCGTCACACGCCCGAGGCGATCGGAGACTACGTTGCCGGCACCAACCATGTGCTGCCGACTTCGCGCGCTGCGCGCTTCTCGGGCGGGCTGGGCGTCGCCGACTTCCTGAAGCGTACCTCGCTGGTCGCCTGCACGCCGCAGTCGCTGGCGGCACTCGGCCCGTCCGCGATGGCGCTCGCCGATGCCGAAGGGCTCGGGGCGCACGGGCGCTCGGTCTCGCTCCGGCTGGGTCGTTAGCAATGCCGGCGGGGTCGACCGACGAC
>LSKJ01000031.1 GCA_001557035.1 Rhodospirillaceae bacterium CCH5-H10
AGGTCGGCGTAGGCCGTAACGGCCGCCAGGAGAACGTTCTGCTCGGTGTCCGCGAGCTGGGCGCGCTGCGCCTGGATGTTTGACTGCGCCTGCTTGGTCTCGGCGATCGTCTTGCCGCCGCGGAACAGCGGCTGGACCATCTGCAGCGTCGTGAACTTGCCGTTCAGCGCGTAGAAGGTCGGCGCGGTGCGCTGCGAGTAGGAGTCCTGCTCGACCTTGTTGTACTCGACGTTCAGGGTGACGCGCGGGCGCCAGTTGGCGACCGCCTGCGACAGCGTCTCGTCGGTCTGGCGCAGGATGGCCCGGCTCGCCAGCAAGTCGGGGTTGCTGTTGTAGGTCGTCGCAAGCGCCTCGATCAGGCTCTGTGACCACGCACTCGACGCCCCACCGAGCCCGACCGCTAGGATGCACGCTACCGCGGTGCGGGCGCGCTTCACGCTGGGCCGGATACGCATCGTTCTACCCTCATTTGTAGACGGCACCCTAACATCAGGCGGAACGGCATGGGTAGCCCCGAGCATCGCAAATGCCGGATACGGCTCAGAAGGTGAAGCGGGCGGGAGGCGCGAAGCCCGGCAGCGCCGGCGAGCCGGCGTCGAAAAGCGGCCGCCCGGACACGACCCCGCCCTGCTTCACGAACAGATGGGCCACCCCCAGCGCACCGCTCGGGTCGGCGATCACCGTAGCCAGTCGGCCGCCCTCGGCCAACTGATCGGAGATGGCTTTCGGCACTTCGCGGACCGCCCCCTCGATCAGGATGACGTCGTAGGGCGCACCGGCCGGGGCGCCCTGCTCGGCCTGACCGGCCACCTGTTCGACGCCCGAAAGGCCGAGATCGCCCAGGGTCTGCCGGGCAGCAGCAGCCATCGCGGCGTCGGTCTCGACCGCGGCGACCGACTTGGTCAGCCGCGCGAGGATCGCCGCGCCGTAGCCCAGGCCGGAAGCCACGACCATCGCCTTGTCCTCGGACTGCGGCTGCAGGATCTGGATCAGGCGGGCCAGCACCATCGGTTCCATCATGAAACGGCCATTGCCGAGGGGCACGTCATCGTCAGCATAGGCGACCGAGCGCAGTGCCTCCGGCAGGAAGCGTTCCCGCGGAAGGTCGGCCAGGATCGCCAGCAGGCCGGCATTGGTGACCCGGTTGGGCCGGAGCTGGCCTTCCACCATGTTGCGGCGCGCGAGCGCGAAATCCGTCATAGGCTGCCCCCTAGATGTAGCGGTCGCTATATAGGCGGCAGCGGACGACAGCGTCAAAGGCCTCTCCGTCGCGCCCGGCTTGACCGGCTCGTCATGCGACGCGTATAGCACCGCGCGCACATTGTGCGGCCCGGTAGCAAAGCGGCTATGCAGAGGACTGCAAATCCTTCCAGGCCGGTTCGACTCCGGCCCGGGCCTCCACAATTTGCACATATGACAGGCCTTGCGTCGCAGGACGGGCTCTGTCACAAGACCGCGCCTTCGCGGCCGACGTACCGCCGTCGCACCGAGTTTATTCCGGAGTAGCTCAGCGGTAGAGCAGGCGACTGTTAATCGCCTGGCCGTAGGTTCGATTCCTACCTCCGGAGCCAATTGGGGCCGTTCTCGAAAGAGGACGGCCCTTTTTGCTTGTGGAGTGCATCATGCCGTCCGTTCCCCTGCCCGGCGAAAAGGCCGAACTGGTCGAGCGAACCGTAGCCTTCCAGGGCTATTTCCGCATCTCCCGATACATTTTCCGGCACAGCTTGTACCAGGGAGGCCAGAGCGGCGAGATCAAGCGCGAGGTCTTTGAGCGTGGTCAGGCCGCGGCCGTGCTGCCCTACGATCCGATCCGCGACGAGGTCGTCCTGATCCGGCAGTTCCGGGCCGGCTCCTTCGTCGCCGATCGTCATCCCTGGAGTTGGGAGATCGTCGCCGGCATCATCGAGGAGGGCGAGACGCCCGCCGACGTAGCCCGTCGTGAAGCGGCGGAGGAAGCGTCCCTGCAGATGCTCGATCTCTTTCCCATGCACAGTGTGCTGCTCAGTCCCGGCGCCAGCTCCGAGACCTGCACCAGCTTCGTGGGACGGATCGATGCGACCGGTGCCGGTGGCATCTTCGGGCTGGAATCGGAGAACGAGAACATCCTCGTGAAGGCCATGCCATTCGCCGAAGCGCGCGTCCTGCTCGACCGGGGCGAGATCGACAACGCCGTTGCGGTCATGGGTTTGCAGTGGCTCGCCCTGCATCGCGACGAGATGCGAAACCGTTGGCGGTAGAACGCGAAAGCGCGGGTTGCGTGGCCCCCCGCTCCCTGTCTACCGTCGCGCCCGGGAAGCGCGCAGGGTCTGGCAAGGTGAGCAGTTCATGAACGTCCGTTCGGGTTTCATCGACAGCATCGGCAACACGCCGCTGATCAAGTTACGCGCAGCCTCCGAGGCGACCGGCTGCAACATCTACGGCAAGGCGGAATTCCTCAACCCGGGCGGCTCCGTAAAGGACCGCGCGGCGCTCGCGATCATCGAAGACGCGGAGAAGAGCGGCAAGCTGCGGCCCGGCGGCGTCATCGTGGAAGGCACGGCCGGCAACACGGGCATCGGCATCGCGCTGGTGGCCAATGCGCGCGGCTATCGCTCGGTCATCGTGATGCCAGAGACCCAGAGCCAGGAGAAGAAGGACATGCTGCGCCTGTGCGGCGCCGACCTCCGACTCGTCCCGGCTGCGCCCTATTCCAATCCGAACAACTATGTCCGTTTCTCGGGCGCGCTCGCCGAGGAACTGGCAGCCAAGGAACCGGCCGGCGCGGTCTGGGCCAATCAGTTCGACAACACGGCCAACCGCGACGGTCACTATCGGACGACCGGTCCCGAGATCTGGGACCAGACCGAGGGGAAGATCGACGGCTTCACCTGTTCCGTCGGCAGCGGCGGCACCCTGGCCGGCATCTCGCGCGCGCTGAAGGAGCGCAATCCCAACGTCAAGATCGCGCTCAGCGATCCGATGGGTTCCGCCCTGTTCAACTGGCACACCAAGGGCGAGTTGAAGGCCGAAGGCAATTCGGTCACCGAGGGCATCGGCCAGGGGCGCGTCACGGCCAACCTCGAAGGCACCCCGATCGACATGGCCTACCAGATCACCGACGAGGAGGCCCTGCCCGTCCTGTTCGACCTGATCGAGCATGAGGGGCTGGTGCTGGGCGGCTCGACCGCCATCAACATCGTGGGCGCCATGCGGCTCGCGCGCGAACTGGGGCCGGGCAAGACCGTCGTCACCATCCTGTGCGACGGCGGCAGCCGATATCAGTCGAAGCTCTTCAACCCGACGTTCCTGCGCGAAAAGAACCTGCCCCTGCCGCGCTGGATGAAGTGAGGCCCGGCGCATGAGCCGGGTCGTCGTCTGCGGCAGCCTCAACATGGATGTCGTCGTGCAGAGCGCCCGGCTGCCGGAGCGTGGCGAGACGATCCTGGGCGCCGAGGTCTCGTTCCTGCCGGGCGGCAAGGGCCTCAATCAGGCCATCGCCTGCGCGCGCCTCGGCGTGCCGACCGCGATGGTCGGCGCCGTCGGCAATGACGCCTTCGCCAACAGCCTGCGCGGCTTCCTGGCCGACAACGACGTGGACAGCACGGGCGTGACCGAGGTCGAAGGCCCTGCGACCGGCGTGGCGCTCATCCAGGTTGCCGACGGCGACAATTCGATCACCGTCGCCTCGGGCGCCAACATGCACTTCGACGCCTCCATGCTGGACCACGAGCCGCAACGCGACGAGGTATGGGTCACGCAGTTCGAGACTCCGCTCGCGACAACCCAGGAGATCCTGATCCGCGCCCGGGCTGCCGGCGCGCGCACCGTCCTCAACCTCGCGCCCTACATCGAACATCCCGCCGACCTGATGAAGTCGGTCGATGTCGCCGTCCTGAACGAAATCGAGCTGTCGCAGGCGACCGGCGCCAGGCTCGACGCATCGAGCTCGCAGGACAGCGTCGTCGCCGCCTGCAACATCCTGCGCGATCGTGGTGCTCGCGCCGTCATCGCGACTCTGGGTGCGCGCGGCGCCGTTGTCGTCACGGCGACGGGCGTCGATATCATCCCGGCCTTCCCGACCAGGGTCACCGACACGACCGGTGCCGGCGACTGTTTCGTGGGCGCCCTCGCCTCGCAACTGGCGGCCGGCCGCACACCGGTGGAGGCCGCCCGCTTCGCGAGCGCCGCC
>LSKJ01000308.1 GCA_001557035.1 Rhodospirillaceae bacterium CCH5-H10
TGGCGGCGATCTTGCGACCGCCCCATGCCGGATTGTCCTGACGGACCGCGAGCACGGCGGCCTCCAGAGCCCTGTCCGTCTGCGCCGGCGAGCGGTGTGGACGGCGAGGCCGATCAGCCAGTCCCGCTGCCCCCCAGCGTTCGATATCTCTCCAGCCACTTGTACAGAATGCGCGGCTGCACGCCGAACCGGCGGCACAGCTCACGCCGGTTAGAGCCCTCCACCA
>LSKJ01000309.1 GCA_001557035.1 Rhodospirillaceae bacterium CCH5-H10
CAGCCGGCGCAGCCGCAGATGGCGCCGTCGACGCCGAAGGATGCCGGCCCCACGCCGGGCGGCGGCGCGCCCTCACCCGAAGGCAGCCGGCCCTTCCCGGTGATGTTCGTGACCAGTGTCGAACTCATCCGCTCCGAGCGTTCCGGCGGCATGGACATCATCCGCGCCCGCGGCCTCGTCACTTCCAACGCCTGGGGCGAGCCGCATCTGCTGCCGATCACCCGCGGCCAGGGCATCGACGGCATGCTCGATCTCATCTTCCAGGCCAGTGCGCCCACCGACATGGCACCGCTCGGCCCCTTCATGGTCGTCGAGGCAATGCTGCCGGTCGCCCACGGCCATCCCTACAAGGGCATCCGCGTCCGCTCGGGCTACAACGCCGTCACCCTCAAGGCCCTGCCCGGCTTCGCCGAGGTCGCGCCGCCGAAGGAAGACTGCGCCAAGTGCCTCGGCAAGTACTTCCAGGCCAAGGGCGCCGCCGCGCCCGCCGGTCAGGCCGCCGGGAACGTCGTGAAGGAAGAGGATCTTCCCTACCCGCTGCGCATCATCCGTCCCACCGACGGCATCCCCAGCTACGAGTACGAGCCAAACCGTCTCACCCTCGTCCTCTCCGAGGCCGGACAGATCGTCGACGCCGCCTGGGA
>LSKJ01000310.1 GCA_001557035.1 Rhodospirillaceae bacterium CCH5-H10
GACTCCTCCCCGAGGATCAACCCGAGGTTCACATGACTCCCGCCTTCAACGTCCTCTTCCTCTGCACGCACAACTCCGCCCGCTCGCTGATGGCCGAGGCCATCCTCGGGCAGGTCGGCAAGGGCCGGTTCAACGCCTACTCGGCAGGCTCCGATCCGGCACGCGCGCCGATGCCCGCGGTGATTGCCCGGCTACAGACGTTCGGTCACGACACCGCGGGCCTGCGCTGCAAGTCGTGGGACGAGTTCACCGGTCCGAATGCGCCGCGCATGGATTTCGTCATCACGCTCTGCGACATCCTGCAGGGCCAGCATTGCCCCGACTTCGGCGAACGGCCGGTGACGGGCGCCTGGCCGCTGCCCGATCCCGCCAAGTTCATGGGCTCGGAGATCGAGCGCGCGACCATGATCAACGAGCTCTACGGCATGATCCGCCGGCGCCTCGAGATCTTCGTGAACCTGCCCTACGCCTCGCTCGACCGGATGGCGCTGAAGAAGCGCCTCGACGAGATCGGCGACGCCACCCGCGTGCCGGCGTGATGCGATGAAGGTCGGCATCAACGGAATGGGGCGCATGGGACGCCTCGCCCTCCGGGCGGCGCTCGGTGGTATGCATCGCCCCGTCGACGATCCGCGGCGGGACGGCCGCCTCGAGGTCGTGCATCTGAACGAAATCAAGGGCGGCGTCGAGGCGACGGCGCATCTGCTCGAGTTCGACAGCATGCACGGCCGCTGGCACACCTCGTTCGAGACCGATCGCGACCGTGGCCTCGCGGTCGGCGGCAGCTATCTGGGTTTCAGCGCCGCAGCCGCGCCGGGCGACGTCGCCTGGGGCGATCTCGGCTGCGAGATGGTGCTGGAATGCACCGGCAAGTTCCTGAAGCCCGAGCAGTTGCAGGGCTACTTCGATCGCGGCGTGAAGAAGGTGATCGTCGCCGCGCCGGTCAAGGACGAG
>LSKJ01000311.1 GCA_001557035.1 Rhodospirillaceae bacterium CCH5-H10
GTCCAGAACATCGGCATCGCCGATGCCCGCCGCAACAACGTGCGCGTGCTGGTTCAGCAGCTCGATGCCACGCGCGAGCGGTTCCGGGTCGGCGAATTGACGATTACCGACGTGTCGCAGTCCGAAGCGCGCCTCGAACTGGCCAAGGCCGACCTCGTCCAGGCCGAAACCAACGTCCGCATCGCCGAGGCGGCCTTCCAGCGCACGATCGGCAAGAAGCCCGGCCGCCTGGGCGAGATCCCGCTGATCGGCGGCCTGCCGTCGTCGGAGGAGGAAGCGATCGGTCTGGCGATGGATGCCGGTCCCCGTGCCGTCACCGCCGCGCACCGGATCACCGCTGCCAACTACGGCGTGAACTCGGCCGTCGGCGATCTGCTGCCGCAGGTCAATCTCGTGGGCGCTCTGCAGCAGCAGTTCGACCTGCAGGTCCCGAACGACAAGTATTACAATTACGCCGTCCGTGTTCAGGCCGTGATCCCGATCTTCCAGAACGGCAGCGAATGGTCGCGTATCCGTTCGGCCCGTGAGCTTGTCGGCCAGCGGCGCAACGAACTCGACAGCGCCCGCCGCGCGGTGGCCGAAAACGTCATCCGGGCCTGGAGACAGCTCGATTCGTCCCGCTCGCGCGTCACGTCGTTCGAATCGCAGGTCCGCGCCAACGAAGTCGCGCTGAACGGCGTGCGGCAGGAAGCGCTGGTCGGTTCGCGCACAACCCTCGACGTGTTGAACGCCGAGCAGGAACTGCTGAATTCGCAGGTCAACCTGATCCAGGCACGGCACGACGTGCAGGTCTCCTATTACGGGGTGCTCTCGGGTATCGGCCGCCTCACCGCGCGCACGCTCGCCCTGCCGGTCGAGTATTACGACGAGGAGCGCTACTACAAGGACGTCGGCTCCCGGTGGATCGGCTGGGGC
>LSKJ01000312.1 GCA_001557035.1 Rhodospirillaceae bacterium CCH5-H10
GCCCGACACCGTCCCGATCCGCCACTGGCTGTCCACCCACTCGGCTTTCTATCTCTTCGCCCTCACGGTGGTTCACCAGACACCGTGGCTGCGGACGCTCGCCGTGTGGGCCGGGTTGATCACGCCGAATCTCGAAGGCATCAGCCGCAACGACGACGATCCGGCGATCGTCGCGGCCTCGGCCGACCGGCTGCTCGACATCGCGCGCCGGTATCGGGCGCTCGTCGTCCTGATTCCGTCGCGCGCTCTCTGGGTCGGATCGTCCCGCGCGGTCGAGGATCGCGTGCACCAGGCATTCGTGGCGGCGCTCCGGCAGCGCGGCATCGACGTTCTGGACCTGCGGCCGCTCCTGGAGGCAAAAGGAACGCCGCTTGCCTATCACTTCGCCAACGACGGACACTGGAATCCCGACGGCCACGCACTCGCCGCGCACGCCATCAGCCAGCATCTCGCCCGCTAACGGAAGTACGCTCATGCACGACAAGGTCGACGTCCTCATCATCGGCTCCGGCGCCTCGGGCGCCGCCGTGGCCTGGAGCCTGGCCGACACGAAGATGCGGATCCTCTGCCTCGAGCAGGGCGACTGGGTGAAGCCCACCAACTACCCGACCAATGGCCGCGACTGGGAAGCGCGCCTGTTCAGCGACTTCGCCATCAACCCGAATCGCCGCGCCCGCGAGACCGATTATCCGATCAACGACGCCAACTCGCCGGTGAAGGTCGTGAACTTCAACGGCGTCGGCGGCAGCACCATCATGTACACCGCGCATTATCCGCGCCTGCATCCGTCCGACTTCCGGGTGAAGACGCTGGACGGCGTGGCCGACGACTGGCCGGTCGACTACCAGACGCTGGAGCCCTACTTCGCGGAGAACGACCGCATGATGGGTGTCGCGGGCCTCGCGGGCGACCCGGCCTATCCGCTACACCACCCGCCGATGCCGCCGCTGCCGCTCGGCAAGTCCGGCCAGCGTTTCGGCAAGGCGCTGAACAAGCTCGGCTGGCACTGGTGGCCCTCCGATTCGGCCATCGCCACGATCGAGTATGACGGCCGCGCCCCCTGTATCAATCTCGGCCACTGCACGCCGGGTTGCGCCCAGGGCGCCAAGGCCAGCACCGACATCACCTACTGGCCGGCGGCGATCCGTGCCGGCGTCGAGTTGCGGACCCGAGCCCGCGTCCGCGAGATCACGACCGACGAGACCGGCATGGCGACTGGTGCGATCTACTACGACGCCGAGGGCAAAGAGCATTTCCAGCCGGCCGAGATGGTCATCGTCGCCTGCAACGGGGTCGGCACGCCGCGCCTGTTGCTCAATTCGCAGTCGGGCCGGTTTCCCAACGGCATTGCCAACTCGAGTGGCCTGGTGGGCCGGAACCTGATGTTCCACCCCTTCGCCCTCACCTACGGCTATGTCGACGAACCGCTCGACGGCAATCACGGGCCGCCGCTCAACCTGTGGAGCCAGGAATTCTACGAGACCGATCGCAGCCGCGGCTTCGTGCGCGGCTACACGTTGCAGCTCCATCGCGGCACCGGCTCGATCGTCGAGGCGATCACCAGCAC
>LSKJ01000313.1 GCA_001557035.1 Rhodospirillaceae bacterium CCH5-H10
GGCCGTCACCCCGCCAGCACCTTCTCGTAGATGCGGTGGGTCTTGTAGTGCACCCCGCCGACCGAGCGGATGATGTTGTTGGTCGCCTTGTTGTCCTCGAGGATCCAGCCCAGCTCGGCCGAGGTCTTGCCCAGCCGCTTGCCGTTGGCGCGCAGGTGATCGATGGCGATCATGGCGAGGCCGGCGCCCAGCAGCGGATGATTGCGGAACTTCTTCTTCACGCCCATCAGCGGCACGCGGGTGCTGCCGACGCCGGCGATCTTGAGCCGCCACAGGAGCTTGGCGAGCTTCACTGGTCCCAGCTTGCCGTCGAACTCCCTGACCGCCTCGTAGAGGTTGGTGAGCGCCACGATGAAGGCCACGCTCTCGTCGTCGACGTCCACGAACACCGCGAGCTCGGGCACGATCACCGGACCGAACGCCTTGGAGGCATGATCGATCTCGGCCTGGGTGAAGGGCACGAAGCCCCAGTTGTCGCTCCAGGCGTCGTTGAAGATGCCCACGAGCGTGCGCACCTCGGCATCGAACATCTTCATGTTGGCCGTGCGCACCTTGACCCGGCCCTCGAGGCCGCCACGCGCCAGCAGCTTGGCGCCGATCGTCTCCGGCGCGTTCTGCACGTCGTAGTCGTAGGAGAAGACGTCCTTGGCCTTCGCATAGCCGCAGGCCTCGACCCTCGGTCCGGCGTAGGGCGGATCGTAGGGCACCATCAGGACGGGGCGGCTGTCGAAGCCATGGACCAAGAGGCCGACCTCTTCGTTGACCGAGAGGCTGAACGGGCCGGTCGCCCGCACCATGCCCTTGTCGCGCAACCACGCTTCGGCCGCCGTGAAGAGCGCGGCGAAGATCGCCGGATCGTCCTCCGCGGCAAGGCAGCCGAAATTGCCGGTGCTGTCGTTGTAACGCTCGAGATGGGCGCGATCGATCTGCGCGGAGATGCGGCCCACGACCTTGCCGGCGCGGCGCGCCAGGAAGAAGCGCACCTCGACATGCTCGAACAGCGGGTTCTTGCCCGGCGTGAAGGCTTCCATCCGCTCGAGGTCGAGCGGCGCGACATAGCCCTTGTGGCCGGCATAGAGACGCTTGGGCAGCGTGATGAAGGCCTTCAGGTCGGCCTTCGAGTCGACCGGACTGACGATGACGTCGAACGAAGCCATGGGCGTCTCACGCTGCCAGGGCGGCCGGCGAGCCGCTGTTGAACACGAGCCTGCCGTCGGGCTCGCAGCCCGTGGCATCGGCCTTGAGGGCACGGATGTCGACGGCGATGCGCCAACCCGCAGCCTCTCGCTCGATGCCGATCAGGTGATAGCGCGCACGGCCGTACTTGCTGCCGGGCGCCGCCGACGCCGAGGTGACGCCGACCACCGGCACCGCGCCCTTCGGTCCCGCGATGCGCGCGACCTCGCTGCGATGGTTGTGTCCGTGCAGCACGATCTCGCAGCCGACACGGCGGATCATCGCCTGAAAGGCGGCGGCGTCGGTCAGGCGCTTGAAGCGCGATTCGGTGGTGAGCGGCGGATGATGGATCATCACCACGCGGCAAAGCCCCTCGCGTCCGAGTTCGGCCAGCAGCGTCTCGGCGGCGGCAATCTGCGCCTCGCCCAGGGCGCCGGTCGCCAGCAACGGCGGCTTCGGCACGCCGCTGTTCAGCCCGACCAGCGCGACCGGGCCGCGCCGGCGCAGGGTCGGAAAGACCTTGAAGTCGTTGGCCGGCGGCTGGCCGTCGCCCGCGATGTAGGCGCCCCAGCGGCCGAGGCTCTCGCGCCACCGGGTGGCGACGTAGACGTCGTGGTTGCCGGGAATGACCGTGACCCGGTCGGGCGTGCCGAGCCCTTCGAGCCACTGAGAGGCACGGGCGAATTCGTCGGGCAGCGAGATGTTCACGAGGTCGCCGGTCAGGGCGATGTGATCGGGCTTCTGCGCCTTGATGTCGGCCACGATGCCGGCCAGCGCCTCGGGGCGATGGAGCTGAACGCGATTGCGCCACCAGTTGTAGTAGCCGGTGGCGCGCTTGCCGAGGAGATCGAGGACGCGCGCCTGCGGCATCGGCAGATGCGGATCGGACAGGTGCGCGAGGGTGTACATGGCGGGTGCGCCCTAGTGGGCGCCACCGACCACGCGGAGCGTGCGGTCTTCGAGAACGCCGAACTGGCGGGCGATGCCGGTCATCACCTCGACCATGTGCTCGAGCTGTTCCTTCGTGTGGACCGCGCAGACCGAGCAGCGCAGCAGCGAGACGCCGTTGGGCGTCGCGGGCGGCACGGCGACGTTCACGTAGATGCCGGCATCGAGCATGGCACGCCAGAAGCCGATGGCGATCATGCGGTCCGGCAGGTGCACGCCGACCACCGGGCCATGCTCGGGACCGAGCTTGAAGCCCTTGGCGGCGAGGCCTTCGTAGAGCGTGGCCACGTTCGACCAGAGCTGTGTGCGCAGCTCGGGCTTGGCCTTCACGACCTTCAGCGCCTGGCGCACCGAGGCCACGATCGACGGCGGCAACGACGCCGTGAACATGTAGGAGCGCACCGTCACGCGCAGGATGTCGAAGTCCGGATCGTCCGAGACGCAGTAGCCGCCGATGGCGCCCAGCGTCTTGGAGAAGGTGCCGACGATGAAATGGCAGTCGTCGATCACGCCGGTCGATTCGCAGAGGCCGCGGCCATTGTCGCCCAGGGCGCCCAGCGAATGGGCCTCGTCGACGATCACGTAGGCCTTGTACTTCTTGCAGACGTCGATGAACTCGCGCAGCGGCGCGCTGTCGCCCAGCATCGAATAGATGCCTTCCAGCACGACCACCCGGTTGCCGGGACGGTCGCCCAGCCGGCGCAGGCGCGCCTCCAGGCTCGACGGGTCGTTGTGCTTGAAGCGCACGACCTCGGCCTGCGTCATCTTGCAGGCATCGTAGATCGAGGCATGGCTGTCGGCGTCGATCAGAAGCTGGTCGCCCTCGCCCGCCAGGGTCGAGATCAGGCCGAGATTGGCCTGATAGCCGGTCGTGAAGACCATGCAGTGCTTCTTGCCGTAGAACTCGGCGATCTCCTGCTCGAGCGCCACGTGCTCGGTGTAGCTGCCGTTGGCGATGCGCGAGCCGGTCGTGCCGGTGCCCTCGGCGCGAATCGCCTCGATGGCCGCTTCCATGCAGCTCGGATCGAAGGTCAGGCCGAAGTAGTTGTTGGTACCGACCAGCAACGTCTTGCGACCGTTGATGATCGCTTCGGTCGGCGACAGGACCCGCTCCATGCGGATCTGGAAGGGATCGTATCCTGTCGTCCGAACGTCGCGATAGGCCTCGAGGAGGCCCTCAAAGCGATCGAACAGGCCCATGGCTAACGCCGGGCGCAGAGCTTCTGGATGGTGTCGGCGAGCTGGTCGACGGTATGGATCTCGGCCACGACGTTCATGGGAATCGAGATGTCGAAATGATCCTCGAGCTCCATCACCATGTCCATGATGGCGAGAGAGTCGATGGTCAGGTCCTTGGCGATCACCGTGTCGCCCGTGATCGGGCGCTCGCCGGTCTGGAACGGCGCGAGGTGACGACAGATTTCGCGAATGACTTCACCCCGCGACTGGCCGCTGATGCGGGCGCGTTCGAGAGTGTCGGTCATGCCGTCGGTTTCGACGATCATTTGATGGGCAGTGCGCAAAACGCTCTCCAAGGCCCGGGGGTGGGCGGCCACGTTGTGCCAGAAACACCGATTCCTAGTGAAATGACAAATTGTTACGCCGTGTTTCACACGTCCTATAGCCAGTGCTTCGCGCGATACCACAAGATCGTGTCACGGAAGCCGGACGTCAGGTCATAACGGGGCTGGAAGCCGATCGCTGCAGCCAGTCCCCGGTCGCGGACCGACCAGTCCGGGTGGAACATCTCGTTCACCTTCCCCCGGGTCAGGATCTGGGTCCCCGCCCCCAGGGTCTGCCGCAGCTCGTTCCAGCCCGCGACACAGGCCATGACACCCCGAGGAACGGAAACCCGCCAGGGCCGGCGGCCCAGCGCCTCGCCGGCCGCCACGGCCATGTCGGCGTAGCTGTAGGCCCGGCCATCGTCGACCTCGTAGGTGGCGCCGGCCGGTGGCCGCTCCACGGTCAGCGCCAGCGCCTCGGCCAGGTCGGCAACATGGATCAGCGACAGGCGGGCCGACGGGAGGCGCGGCTGAGGCGCAATACCCGACTTTATCGCTCGGAAATAGGCCAGGGTCTCCCGGTCGGCCGGCCCGTACACTGCCGGGGCCCGGACGATCGCCCAGGGTCCGCTGCGGGTCGCGACGACGGCCTCGCCGGCGCGCTTGCTCGCACCATAGGCAGAAAGCTGGGGCTCGCGCGCGGCCAGGGACGAGAGCAGGACCAGGTGCGCATCCGGCGCCAAGGCCGATAGCAGAGCGGCGCTGTCCCGGTTCACCGGCAGGAAATCTGCCTCCCGTTTGGCCTTGATCAATCCGGCGGCATGAACCACCGCGTCGGCTCCCTGAACGAGCTCCCGGAGCGCCGCCTCGGAGGAGAGATCGCCCAGGACGAGGTCGGCATCGACGCCGGCCAGCGACGGCAGCGGACTCCAGCGGCGGACCAGGATCCGCAGCCGCCAGCCGCGACGGCCGAGAGCGGCGACGAGATGAGGCCCGACGAAGCCGGTGGCCCCGGTGACGGCGACCAGCTTGCCCATGGCGCGAGGTCAGGCCGCCGCAGGCTTCGGCGCGTAGAGGCCGGCGAGATAGTTGGCCTTGGTCCGGGCGCGCGACAGCTTGCCCGACGAAGTCGTGGGCAAGCCGAGCGTCGGCGGCACCAGCGCCACGTCGCAGTCGACCGCGATCGCCTCGCGCACCGCACCCGCCACGTCGCGTGCCAGGGTGGCCCGCGCCTCGTCGCCCGAGACACGCGCCAGCACGGCCACGACCACGCGCTCGCCCTCGCCGGTATCGATCGAGAAGGCCGCCGCGTCGCCGTTCTTCACGACGCGCCGGGCCTCGATCGCCCATTCGATGTCCTGCGGCCAGACGTTGCGGCCGTTGACGATGATCAGGTCCTTGGCGCGTCCGGTGACGACGATCTCGCCGTCAAGCATGTAGCCGAGGTCGCCGGTATCGAGCCAACCGTCGGACAGAACCTCGCGGCTGGCTTCGGGTTCGCCGAAATAGCCCGGCATGATGCTGGGCCCCGACACGAAGATCCGGCCCACCGCGCGGTCGGGCAGCACGCTGCCCTCGGGATCGCGCACTTCGAGCCTGTGGCCCGGCAGGACCCGGCCGCAGATCACGAACCGGCGCGCCTTGTGATCGTCGGCCGGATCGGCCGCCGGCACCGCGCGCTGCGCCTCGGCCAGCGCCGTGCGCTCGACAGTGTCGGTGCGCACGCCCGTATCGTGCGGACAGAAGGTGATGGCGAGACAGACCTCGGCCATGCCGTAGCTCGGGATGAACGCCTTGCGATTGAAGCCGAATGGCTCGAACGTCGCGGCGAAGCGCTCCAGCACGTCGGCCCGCACCATGTCGCCGCCGATGCCGGCGTGCCGCCAGCTGCTGAGGTCGAGTTCGGGCGGCACCTGGGCCGCACCACGGCGGACCGCGAGATCGTAGCCGAAGCTGGGGCTGTAGGAGATCGTGCCGCGGTTGCGCGAGATCAGGTTCAGCCACTGCATCGGCCGGCGCGCGAAGTCGCGCGGCGTCAGATAGTCGATGGAGATCTGGGTCGACAGCGGCGCCATCAGGAAGCCGATCAGGCCCATGTCGTGATAGAGCGGCAGCCAGCTCACCGCGCGGTCGCCTTCGACGACGCCGAGGCCGGCCGGCCCGACCATGCCGGCGAGATTGGCCATCAGAGCCCGCTGGGTGATCTGTACGCCGTGCGGATGACGGGTGCTGCCCGAGGAGAACTGGATGTAGCAGAGATCGTCGGCGCCGAGCGGCCGCAGGTCGACCGGCTTCTCCGGCAGCGCGTGGAGCACGTCCATCCCGCCATGGAGGCGCACCGCCGGGAACTCGTCGGCGGCATCCGCGAGATAGCCTGCCAGATCGTCGAGGCCGACCGCGGCGACGGCCCCGGACGCGGCGAACTGACGGCGAAGCTGGTCGAGATAGGCGTCCTTGCCGCCGATTCCGACCGGAATGGAGACCGGCACGGGCAGCAGTCCGGCATACTGAGCGCCGAAGAAGGCCTCGAAGAAACCCGGCCAGGTATCGGCCGTGATCAGGATGCGCTCGCCCCGCGCGAACCCCGCGCCGATCAGCTTGCGCGCCGCGACGTGCGCCCGGTCGCGGATTTCGCGCCACCCCAAGGCCGAGCGCTGCTCGCCCTTGGCATTATAAAAGGTCACCCCGGTCTCGCCCTTCGCCGCATAGTCGAGCATCGCGGGCACGGAGGCGAAGCCGGCGCGGTGCAAGGCGAGCGTGGAATTGCGAGTGGGCAGCAATTTCATCGGAAGGCGGGTGTCGTAGCAGAGGGGTAAAAACCCCTCAAGGTGTGTGCTTCCGGGCCGGCCGCCCCAAGTTGACACACCCGAACCCCGGTAAGATAGTGCCCGGCCCTCGCAAAAAGCCGGCATTTCCATTCCGGAAACGTCGCAACGGCGGGGGTTTTTGGTTTTTGGAGGAGGCTCACTGTGATTACGGCTGTTATGCCGACGTACGGTCGCAAGGACGTCGTGTTCGAACGCGGAGAGGGCAACTATCTCTACGCGGTGGACGGCCGACGTTACTTGGACTTTACCTCCGGCATCGCCGTGAACGCACTGGGCCATTGCCATCCGCATCTGGTCAAGGCGCTGACCGAGCAGGGCTCGAAGCTCTGGCACACGTCGAACCTGTTCCGGGTCGGCAACGGCGAGAAGCTGGCGAAGCGGCTGGTCGAGAATTCGTTCGCCGACACGATGTTCTTCTGCAATTCCGGCGCGGAAGCCATCGAGGGCGGCATCAAGCTGATCCGCAAGTATCAGTTCATGAACGGCCAGCCCCAGCGGTACAAGATCATCGCCTTCCAGGCGGCGTTCCATGGCCGCCTGCTGAACGCGCTCGCCGCCACGGGTAACGAGAAGTACCTCGAAGGCTTCGGCCCGCCGGCGCCCGGCTACCGCCACGCGCCGCTCAACAACACCAACGTCGTGCGCGACATGGTGGACGACGAGACCGCCGGCATCCTGGTGGAGCCGATCCAGGGCGAAGGCGGCATCCGCGCCACCACCCCGCAGTTCCTCAAGGACCTGCGCGCGATCTGCGACGAGTTCGGCCTGCTGCTGTTCTACGACGAGATCCACACGGGCTTCGGCCGGACCGGCAAGATGTGGGGTTACGACTGGTCGGGCGTGAAGCCCGATGTCGCGGCGATCGCCAAGGGCATGGGCGGCGGTTTCCCGATCGGTGCCTTCATGGCGACCGAGAAGGCGGCGGTCGGCATGGTCCCCGGCACGCACGGCTCGACCTATGGCGGCAATCCGCTGGCCACCGGCGTGGCCAACGCGGTGCTCGACGTCCTGCTCGAGAAGGGCTTCATCGACGGCGTGCGCGAGCGCGGTGAGTACCTGAAGGGCAAGCTCGAGGAACTCTGCAAGAAGCACCCCACGGTGTTCGTCGAGCAGCGCGGCATGGGCTTCCTGCAGGGCCTTCAGTGCGCCCCGTCGGTCCCCGTGGGCGACATGGTGAACAAGCTGCAGTCGCTGGGCCTTCTGGTCCCGCCGGCCGGCGAGAACGTGGTCCGGGTCTTCCCGGCCCTGATCGCCGACAAGGCCGCGCTCGACGAGGGTATCGCCATCCTCGGCCAGGCGGCGGAGTCGTTCGAGGCTGCGTCCAGGGCCGCCGAGTAGGCCGCCATGACCACGCCCAGGCACTTCCTCGACCTCGACCAGGTCGATCCCAAGACGCTTCGCCAGATCCTGGATCACGGCAAGGCGATGAAGCAGGCACGGTCGAACGGGGGGCACGAGAAGCCGCTCACCGGCAAGACCCTCGCCATGATCTTCGAGAAGCCCTCGACGCGCACCCGCGTGTCGTTCGAGGTCGGCATGCGCGAACTGGGCGGCCAGACGATCATGCTGGGCCGCTCCGACACGCAGCTCGGCCGCGGCGAGACCATCGCCGACACCGCGCGCGTGCTCAGCCGCTACGTCGACATCATCATGATGCGCACCACCGTCGAGGAGAAGCTCCTCGAAATGGCGAAGTATGCGACCGTGCCGGTGATCAACGGCCTCACCGACAAGACCCATCCCTGCCAGCTGATGGCCGACGTGATGACCTACGAGGAACATCGCGGCCCGATCCGGGGCAAGTCGGTCGTCTGGTCGGGCGACGGCAACAACATGGCGACGTCGTGGATCCACGCGGCCGTGCAGTTCGACTTCGAGCTGCGCATCGCCTGCCCGACCGAACTGAAGCCGCCGGCCGACGTGGTCCAGTGGGCGGAGAAGTCGAAGGGCCGTATCTCGATCGGCCACGACCCGGAGTCGATGGTGAAGGGCGCGGACTGCGTCGTCACCGACACATGGGTTTCGATGGGCGACGAGGACCCCGACAGCCCGAGCGCCGCGCGACGTCACAACCTGCTGCGTTCCTATCAGGTCGACAAGCACCTGATGAGCCAGGCCAAGAAGGACGCGATCTTCATGCACTGCCTCCCCGCGCACCGCGGCGAAGAGGTGACCGCCGAGGTGATCGACGGTCCGCAGTCGGTCGTGTTCGACGAGGCCGAGAACCGCCT
>LSKJ01000314.1 GCA_001557035.1 Rhodospirillaceae bacterium CCH5-H10
CGAGCCGGTACTTCGCCCAGTAGCCGATGGCGAGGCCGATCACGCCGCCCACGTAGCGCATGGTCGTCGTCTGGAACGTGTACCAGAAGGCCAGCTCTACCGCCCAGAAGATCGCCGTCGTCGCGATGCCCATGGCGGCATAGAGCAGGAACGTCATGAAGTCGTGGGTGGGGGAGGCCGGCCGGTAGGCGAAGATCAGGCGCTTGTCCCAGATGTACTTGATGATCAGGCCGACGCCCGTGCCCGCGATCATCGAATAATAAAGGCCGGTACCGCCCATGAGGCGCCAGACGACCTCCTGGCTTGCAACGTTTCCCAGCGTTGCAACCAGCGCCCCCGCCAAATATATGACAACCAGATTCATCGACGTCGGCAATATATACAGGTCACGGGATCAAGGGGGAATTACGTGCCACGCCCGATGAACAGGATCCTTTTCGTGGTCCTTCTGGCTCTTATCGGCGCCTGCCTTCTGTTCAAGGTTGCTGAAAGCGTCAATCGCCTCCTGTCGACGGACATGGTCGCGGTCGCCTTCGCCGAGGGCGGCGACGATGCCTATTACTATCTGACCATCGCGCGCAACGTCGCCCGGGGCGCCGGCATCACCATCGACGGGGTGGAGTGGACGTCGGGCATCCAGCCGCTCTGGGCCGTCCTCTGCGCCATCGCCTATCTGGCCGGTTCCGACCGGGCGGCCTTCGCGATTCTCTACCTCGCAAGCTACGCCTTCTGGATCGGCGGTGCCGTTCTGCTCGTCCTCTTCGTGCAGCGCGCGACGCGCCTGCCTCTTCCCGTCCTTGCCATACCGCTGGTCGCGGGCCTGTTCTTCTGGGACCGGCAGCTGAACGAGCTCTATGTGAACGGCATGGAGAGCGGCCTCTACATTTCCGCCCTCCTGCTGTTCCTGGTGGTCGCGCAGCGCAGCGCGGGAACGCCGGTTCTCACGCCCAGCCTCCGCCGTGCCGCGGCGATGGGGCTGAGCGCGGGCATCCTCATGCTCGCGCGCAACGACGGCGTCTTCGTCTGCGCGTTCGTCATGCTGGCGCTGTTGATCGCCGACCGCTCGCGGGCGCGCTTCTACGAACTGGTGGTCGCGGGCGTGATCGCCTGCATGCTCGTGCTTCCCTGGATCGCCTACTGCTACTGGGTGGCGGGCCTGTTCGTGCCCCAGAGCGGCGTGGCGACCTCGGTGGCGCTGAGGCCGTTCACTCATCCGGCCGACACGATCCGCGCCTTCATCGTGTCCTTCGTCCCGCTCCTGTTCGTCCGCATGAGAGGATTCCTCACCGAGCCGCCGATGGTGGGCGGCGTGCTGGCGGTGCTCCTGACCGTGGGGTTGCTGGTTGCCGTGTTCCGCCCGCGATCCAGTCTGGCAGACACGCCGACGCGTCTCGTCCTGCTGGCTCTCGCAGCATCGAACGTCGTCCTGCTCGCCTACTATCCGCTGGTCAGTTCCGCGGTCCAGTTCTACGAGCGTTACTTCGGCCCGGTGAAGCTGCTGATCGTCATCCTGCTGTCGCTGGTGATCGTCGCCGCGGCGAGGCGGTTCGAAGCGTCCAGGGTATTCGCCGCCACGGCGTCCGCGGTCCTGGTCGCCGCCATCCTGTCCAATGTCTACTGGATCGCCGAGCCCTGGGGCGTGCCCTACCGGGGCTACTTCGGTTCCTCGGCTTATGCGCTCGCCCGGTCGCCGTTCATGTCGGACGGGTCGCGCATCGGCATGATGGAGTCGGGCCGCTTCGGCTTCATGCTGCCCGACCGCGTCGTGAACCTGGACGGCAAGATGCGGGTTCCCGCCCTGCGCGCCCTGCAGCAGGGCAAGCTCGATGAAGAGATCCAGCGGGGCAACTTCGACTACATCCTGCTGAACATCTTTGACGAGGCCTTCTTCGACGAGCGCGCGCCGGCGTGGCGTCAGCGCTACGTCCCGGCCGGCAAGCTCGGCACGCTCGCCGTGTTCAAGCGCAAGCCGCAATAGGCTACTGCGGCCAACCGAGTTCGATCTCGACGACGACCGGCTTGACCTGCCGCATGGCGCTGTCGGTCGACAGGAACTCGACATCGCCGTTGACCTTGTCGAGCGCGTCGCCGGGCGCGTCCTTCGGCGGATCGAAGCGCAGCGAGAGGTTGCAGCCGCCCACCGGCTTGTCGAGGCGTCCACCGTCCCAGCTGTTGCTGTAGCCGCCCAGATCCCAGCCGAAGCCCGTCAGCGTGAAGGGCTTGCCGTTCATGGTCTCGATCTCGGCGAGTGTCGCGCCGTTGGAGACCGGCTTGTCGAGGCCTGTAACGGCGACCGGCCAGGTCGAGCCGTTGCGGATGATCACCACGTTGGGGCGCGCGTAGGCGTCGTGCCAGAGGATGTCGATGCGCTTCTCCGGGTCCTTCGCGAAGATGGCGGTGCCGGGCTCCGTGTTGCCCTCGCCGACGGGAATGTTCGCGCGTTCGACGTTCTCCGCGCCGAAGATGCGCGCAAGGGTGCGCTCGTCGGCGTTGCGGGCGAAAGGGCCGGTGCAGTCCAGCACTGAAGGAACCTGCGCCGATGCCAGCGGCGGCGTTGCGACGACAAGGCAAAGCAGACAGGTGACGCGCAGGGCGGGGGACATTCCGCCTTTTATCACACAAGGCGGCCGGCGCGCGGTACGACCTCGCCGGCCCGATCAGACCGGCACGGCGGCGGCCATGTCGCCTCGCCCGCGCTCCAGCATACGGTGCGCAATCTCGGTCTCGCCCAGGACGATGAGATTGGCGCCGAGCTTCTCGAAATGCTCCACCGTCGCGCTCGAATGGGCGCGCGCGAGGATGTCGAGTTTCGGATTGGCGGCGCGCGCCTGCTGGATGATCTGGCCGGCCTCGAAAGCCTCGGGAATGGTGACGTAGAGGCGACGGGCGCCGGCGAGGTTGATGGCGGCGATCAGAGCGGGTTCGGCGGCGTTGCCCGAGAACACTTCCGCCCCGTCCCGCCGTGCCCGCTCGACGCCCGCGTCGCTGGCTTCGACGACGACCAGGCCGCCGCCGCCGTCGGCCTTCAGGCCGGCGCCGACCAGGGCGCCCACCCGGCCATAGCCGATCACGATGTCATGGCCGCTGAGGGTCGTGGGTACGAGGTCGGTGGCCGGCTCGTCGGGCTTGGCGGTCGGCGCGGCCTCCTTGTCGGTGCCCAGGCGTTCGAGCAGCGTGAAGATGAACGGATTCACCATGATCGACACGATGGCGCCGGCCAGGATCAGGTCACGCGATTCCTTCGGAACCATGTTCAGGCTGATGCCGATGCCGATCAGGATGAAGGAGAACTCGCCGATCTGCGCGAGACTTGCCGAGACGGTGAAGGCGGTCGACCGGCTGTGGCCGAAGGCGCGGACGATCAGGTAGGCGGCCACCGACTTGCCGACGACGATGATCGCAATGGTGGCGATCACTGCCAGTGGCGCGTCCACGAACACGCTCGGATTGAGCAGCATGCCGACCGAGACGAAGAACAGCACCGCGAAGGCGTCGCGCAGCGGGATGGCTTCCTCCGCCGCGCGCTGGCTGAGGTCGCTCTCGCCCAGCACCATGCCGGCGAAGAAGGCGCCGAGCGCGAAGGAGACGTCGAAGAAGTAGTGCGCGCCGTAGGCGACGCCCAGCGCCACGGCATAGACGGCGAGCCGGAACAGCTCGCGCGATCCGGTGTGGGCGGTGTGGTGCATCAGCCACGGGATGAGTCGCCGCCCGACGATCAGCATGATCGCCACGAAGATCGAGACCTTGGCCAGCACGATGAGGAGGGAGAACAGGATCCGGGTGGCCGGCACGCCATTGTCCGCCGTCGCCAGCGCCAGCGCCGGCAGCAGGACGAGGGCCAGCACCATGGCGAGATCCTCGACGACCAGCCAGCCGACGGCGATGCGGCCGCGATGGGTCTCGAGAATGTGCCGGTCCTGCAGGGCGCGGATCAGGACGACGGTACTGGCCACCGAGAGTGCCAGGCCGAAGACGAAGCCGGCCAGCGGCGTCCAGCCGAGCACCCAGGACAGGCCGGCGCCCATCAGGGTGGCGACGGAGATCTGGCCGACGGCGCCGGGGATCGCGATCCGCGCTACCGATAGCAGGTCCTTCAGCGAGAAGTGCAGGCCCACGCCGAACATCAGCAGGATGACGCCGATCTCGGCGAGCTCGGTGGCGAGGGCGGGGTCGGCGGTGAAGCCCGGCGTATAGGGACCGACCATGACGCCGGCGAGGAGGTAACCAACGAGCGGCTGAATGCGCAGCCGCTGCGCGATCAGACCGAAGATGAAAGCGAGCATCAGACCCGCAGCAATGGTGGCAATGAGCGGGGTATGCTGCTCCGGCATCCGGTATTTCTCTCCGCGAGTGAATGGGCCCTTCCGATGTGGCGTTCGCCGGCGGAAATTGCAATCTGTCTGAAGCGGATTGGGAGGATTTGAGATGACGGTATCGCGACGCAGACTTCTGGGGACTGGCCTCGCGCTGACGGCCACGGCCGCCGCGGGCGCGCCGGTCCGGGCGCAGAATTTCCCGGCCAAGCCCATTCGCTGGATCGCGCCCTTCGCGGCCGGCGGCAACTACGACCTGACGTCCCGGCTGGTCGGCGAGGCGATGTCGCGCAATCTCGGCCAGCAGGTGCTCGTCGACAACCGGCCGGGCGCCGGCGGTCTCGTGGGCGCCGAGGCGGCGGCGAATGCGCCGGCCGACGGCTACACCGTCGTCATGGGCAGCTTCAGCGTGCTGTTCGTCTCGCCCTACCTCGCGGGCAAGCCGTCGCTGGTGCCGCAATTCGCGCCGATCAGCCTGCTGTCGACCGTGCCGATGATCCTCGTCGGCAAGCCCGACGGTCGCTTCGCCGACATCAAGGCCGTGCTCGCGGAAGCCAAGGCGAAGCCGGGCACGGTGAGCATCGGCCATGCCGGCAACGGCACGACCAACCACATCGCCATCCTGCGTCTCGAAGTGAACGAGGGGGTGAAGTTCAACATCATCCCGTACAAGGGGTCGGGCCCCGGCCTCAACGACCTGATGGCCGGCCAGATCGACCTCTACATGGACCAGCTCACGACCTCGCTGCCGCACATCAAGTCGGGCAAGCTGAAGGGCATGCTGGCGATGAGTCCGAACCGCGTCGCGCAGATCCCCGACATGCCGTCGCTCACCGACATCGGCAGCAAGCCGTTCGACGGCGGCACGACCGCGGGTCTCCTGGCGCGGGTCGAGACGCCGAAGCCGATCCTGACCACCCTGAACG
>LSKJ01000315.1 GCA_001557035.1 Rhodospirillaceae bacterium CCH5-H10
GCATCGAAGGTGTCGCGGATGTCGAGAGAGTTGACGTTGACGATACCGATGGCACCGCTTTCCCCGGGCATCACGGCGCCGACATAGGCGCCGCATCTGGCGCAAAGCAGGTAGTCGGTGATGCCCAGGCCAAAGCGATAGCGCGAGAGGGCGCCCGAGGCGCTGCGGAACTCCACGCTGCCTGACGGATCGCCCATCGTGCGCGCGCCGTGGCGGCGGCAGAAACTGCAGCCGCAGCGGCCGACCCGCATTTCCTCGGGCTTCTTCTCCGAAGTGAGAGTGAAGGTGACGGAGCCGCAATGGCAGGAACCGGGATAGGTCGTCATGGCGCGATCAGGGTGACTCGGAAGTCGTTGACGTTGGTCCGCGTCGGGCCGGTGATGAGTCCGTCGCCCAGCAGCTCGAAGAAGCCATGCCCATCATTGTCGTCGAGCATGGCCTGCGGATCGCGGCCCCTGGCGCGTGCGCGGGCCAGTGTGTCGGGCGTAAAGATCGCGCCGGCAATGTCTTCCGCACCATCGACGCCGTCGGTATCGGCCGAGAGGCCCCAGATGCCCGGCGCGCCGTTGGCGGCGATGGCCTGCGCCAGAAGATATTCGACGTTGCGGCCGCCGCGACCCTTGCCGCGCACGGTGACGGTCGTCTCGCCGCCGGAGAGGATCGCGACCGGCTTGCCGCCGCGCTTCGCTCTTTCCATGGCCTGCCGCGCATGCTCGGCGCCCAGCTCGCGGGCTTCGCCTTCGAGATTGTCGCCCAGCATGACGACTTCCACGCCGCGTTCCCGGGCGACGGCGGCGGCGACTTCGAGCGAGCGTTTGGGTGTCGCCACCATGATCGTCTCGACATTCGCGAGACGCGGGTCGCCGGGCTTTGGCGTCTCCTCGATGCGGCCGGCGGCACCTTCCTGCAGATGCCTGAGCACGGCAGCCGGCGGATCGATCCTGTACTTCGCGAGAACAGCGAGCGCGTCGGGGAAGGTCGTCTTGTCGGCGACGGTCGGGCCGGAGCCGATCACGCCCGGATCGTCGTTCGGCACGTCGGAGATCAGCCAGGAGAGAACGCGCGCCGGCTGGGCGGCGATGGCGAGCCGGCCGCCCTTGATCGCCGAGAGATGCTTTCGCACCGTATTCATCTCGACGATGTTGGCACCGGACTTCAGCAGGGCGCGATTGACCTCCTGCTTGTCGTTCAGGGTGAGGCCTTCCGCCGGCAGGGCGAGAAGGGCCGAGGCGCCGCCCGAGATCAGGCAGAGCAGGAGATCGTCGGCGCTCAGCCCCTGCACGCGCTCGTAGATGCGGCCGGCGGTCTCGCGCCCCTTGTCGTCGGGCACGGGATGCGCGGCCTCGACGATCTCGATGCGCTTGCAGCTCTCGCCATAGCCATAGCGCGTGACGACCAGGCCTTCGAGCGGATGCGGCCACTGATCCTCGACGGCGCGCGCCATGGCCGCACTCGCCTTGCCGGCGCCGATCACGATGGTGCGGCCCCTGGGTGGCTCGAGCCTGGCAATGTAGGGCGCGAGGCAGGTGGCGGGACGAGCGGCGGCGAGGGCGGCGTCGAAGAGGGCGCGCAACAGGGCGCGGGCGTCGGCGTCTTTCATTTGCCCGATCTTCGCACTATAGGGGCGCGATGCAACCATTGCTCCGGCCGGGCGATCCGCCACCGTTTTCCGTCTTCAACGAGCGGGGCAAGGCACCGCTGTTGCTGCTCTGCGATCATGCCAGCAAGGCGATTCCCCAGGCATTGGGCGATCTGGGGATTCCGGCGAGCGAGCTGGCGCGTCACATCGGCTGGGACATCGGCGGGCTCGATGCGGCAATCGAACTGGCCAAGGCACTCGACGCACCCCTGGTCTCATCCGGCTATTCCCGCCTGGTGATCGACTGCAATCGCTGGCCGGGCGGCGAGGGCTCGACGCCCGAGGTCAGCGACAAGACCATCGTGCCCGCCAACAAGGGTCTGACAAAGGAGCAGGTCGATGCCCGCGCCGAGGCCTGCTTCTGGCCCTATCATCGCGAGGTCGACCGGCTGCTCGACGCGATGACCGAGGGTGGCCGCAAGGTCTGCATGCTGGTGATGCACAGTTTCACGCCGTCGATGAACGACTTCGACCGTCCCTGGCACGTCGGCGTACTGTGGAACGACGATCCGCGCCTGCCCGAACCTTTACTGGCCGAACTGCGGCGCGACGAGTCCCTCGTGGTCGGGGACAACGAACCCTATTCGGCGCGTGACCCTTACGAATACACGCTGACCGCCCATGCACAGCCGCGCGCGCTGCCGCATTGCTCGCTGGAAGTCCGTCAGGACCTCATCGGTACCACGGAAGAGGCGCAGGCCTGGGGAAGACGTCTGGCCCCGGCGATTTCCTCGGCCGTTCGAAAGGCGCTGTCATGAAATGTATCGAACTCTCCGAGGCGCCGCACGATCTGGTCCGGCGTCATCTTGCCGAGGCGGCCAACGGCTGGAGCGTCGGGACCTGGGGCGCGATCGGCGAGTTCCAGTATGACGAGGGCGAGCCCGGTCTCGTCGTCGATGCGGATGCGCTGTCGGTGTCGAGCCGGCGCGGCGCCCTGCGCGTCGGCGACCTCGCCGATGTCACGGCTTTCGCCCTGATCGACGACAATGGCCGCACCCGCGAGATCGCCTTCTGCTCGGCGCGCCCCGCGAGCGGCCGGACCGTGATCCACGCGGTCGACGCGGTGACGTTCGATCTCGGCATCGGCGCGCCGCACATCGACATGCTGGTGCGGCTGCGCGAGGACGATGCGGAGACGCGCCGCGCGCTCGATGCCGGCGTCGGCAAGCCGCTGCTGACGATGGACAATCCGGCGGGTCCCGCGATCGGCAAGGCGAGCCCGACGCGCATCTTCGCCTCGGCGCTGGCGACGCTCGAGGTCCATCAACCCATCCCGCCGCCGGGCGGCCGTTCGCCGGCCGGCCCGCATAGCCACCTGCTGCCGCATCATCTCAAGGAGGGCAGGGTTCATGCGCCGAACTCGCCGCTGCCGGCTGGTTTATACTGCGGCCTGAGCCTATATCCCCGGACACGCCTTTAGCCCGTGGTTCAGGAGAGCATCATGGACGACAAGACCCGCACCGAACTCGAGGCCGCTGCCTTCCGGCGCCTGGTGTCGCACCTTCAGGAGCGCACCGACGTCCAGAACATCGACCTGATGAACCTGGCCGGTTTCTGCCGGAACTGCCTGTCGCGCTGGTATCGCGAGGAAGCAGGCAAGCAGGGCATCGAGATCGCCGATCCCAAGGCCCGCGAGATCGTCTACGGCATGCCTTACGACGAGTGGAAGGCGAAGCACCAGAAGGAAGCCTCGGGCGACCAGAAGAAGGCTTTCAACAAGGCCCAGCACAAGCACGGCTAGTGCTGGCGATGCCAGCGCAGAGGCTGCCCTGGCGCCGTCCCCGTTATCCCCATCATTCATCACATCGTCATCATTGAGCCGACCGGTCCGCTCCCCCTATGGTCCGGCGGTCGAGAGCAAGGAGTACGGACATGCCGGACGGCAGCGACATTTCCAAGAAGGTTAAGGCCGGTCCGATCTCCGCAGACCGCCTGAAGGCTTTTGTCGAGCGCATCGAGAAGCTCGAAGAGGAGCGAAAGGCCATTGGTGGCGACATCAAGGACGTCTACAGCGAGGCCAAGGGCGTCGGCTACGACGTCAAGACCATGCGCAAGATCATCTCGCTCCGCTCCATGGATGCCGCCGACCGGGCCGAGCAGGAAACGCTGCTCGACGTCTACAAGCACGCTCTCGGGATGGTCTGAGCCCATTCGGGCTGACGACGGAAAATTGATTTCGCAGACCCCGGGCAGGGGTTAGGGTCCCCTCGGCACGAATGCTCCAGCAAGGAGCCGGCCGTGGAGGGACACCCATGCGGAACACCGTCATCGCGGGCGTTTGCGTAGCGTTGAGTTTCGGCGCCGTTCAGGCGCAGGCACAATTGGCCGTCTCCTCGAACGATCACAAGATCGTCCAGGAGAACGGCGTCAACCGCAATCTCCCCAATCCGCCCCCCGACACGGTCACGATCCTCGATCTTGGTTCCCTGCCGGTGAAGGTGGTCGGCACCGTCTCCAACGTGCCGGGCAGCGTCGTCGGACCGCCGCTTTCGGTCGCGATCACGCCGGACGAATCAATCGCGCTGATCGCGTCCTCGTCGAAGATCGATCCGGCCGACCCGGCCAAGCTCGTGCCCGACGATCGCGTGACCATCATCGATCTCAAGGACCGCAAGATCCTGGGAACGCTGAACACCGGTCCCGGCGCGGCCGGCATCTCGATCACGAAGGACGGCAAGCGCGCCTATGTGGCCAACCGCATGGCGGGTTCGATCTCGATCCTGTCGATCGACGGCAAGGACGTGAAGCTGGTGAAGACGGTGCCGCTGATGGATGCCAAGGCGCTGCTCAGCCACATGGCCGTGTCGCCGGATGGTGCGACCGGTGTCGTAACGCGCAACGGCGATGCCAAGGTCGAGCTGATGAAGCTCGGCGGCGACACCATAGCGTCGTCCTCGGTGCTCGACGTGGCACCGCGGCCATATGCCGTGTCGGTGACGCCCGACAGCAAGACCGCCGTCGTCGCGAGCCTGGGCGATCCCAAGGCCAATGGCATCCTCACCGTGATCGACCTCGCCACCGGCAAGATCGCCGGCACGGCCGACATCGGTCACGAGAATCTCGAGGGCATGATGATGTCGAGCGATGGACGCTGGATTGCGGCTGTCGCGCATGCCGGCTCGACGCGGCCCAAGGATGCGCCGCAGTACAAGCCCAACGGCATGGTCGTGCTCTACAAGCTCGACGGCACGAGCCTCACCAGGACCGGTGAGGCGCCGATCGGCGGCTGGTCACAGGGCGCGTCGTTCTCGCGCGACGGTTCGGCGGTCGTCGTCC
>LSKJ01000316.1 GCA_001557035.1 Rhodospirillaceae bacterium CCH5-H10
CCTCCGTCGTCGGATACCCTCCGAACTGCGCCAATAACTTCACGCCCTCTCCAGTTGCGCTCAAGAATCAGCAGGATATGAGCGCCACTGGAGTGGCGCGCTCCATTGCACTAGAGGCCCGGGTGCCAGCCAGGCGGGGCGAGTTCGAAGCCCGCGAAGTCGAACGCCGGCGCGACGGTGCAGCCGACCAGCGTCCAGTTGCCGAGCGAACGCGCGGCCTGCCATACGCCGCGCGGCACCACGATCTGAGGCGTCTCGCCGAGAGCGAAGTCGGTGCCGAGTCGCAGGTGGCGCGTGGCGCGGCCGTCGTCGCTCATCGAAAGCTCGAGCGGCGCGCCGGCATAATGATGCCAGGCCTCGTCGGCATCGACCTTGTGCCAGTGCGAGCGTTCGCCCGCCTTCAGCAGGAAGAAGATCGCGGTGCTGGCGCCGCGGCCACCTTTGCCCGCGCTCTGGCCGGAGGGATCGGCGGCGCGGAACGTCTCGCGGAAATGCCCGCCCTCGGGATGCGGCTGCAGGCCGAGGCGGGCGATGATCTCGTCGGCGGTCATGTCGGTCAGGCCGGCGGCGGGACGGTGGCCTTCATCGACGGCGTCTTCGAGAAGGCGGTGAACCACTTGGCGAGCTTGGGCCGCTTGTGGCGCCAGTCGTGGTTGGCGAACCGGAAGTCGAGATAGCCCAGCGCGCAGCCGATCGAGACGGTGCCGATGGTCGGCTTGCCCTTGAGCGCCTTGCTCTCCGCCTCGAGCTGGTCGAGCACGCCGTCGATCTTCTTCATCTGGCCCTTCGACCAGTCGGGCCAGCGCTTCTCCTCGGGCCGCAGGAAGCTCTCGTAGCGGGCGAGCAGCGCGGCATCGAGCAGACCGTCGGCCATCGCCTGCTGGCGCAGCGCCATCCAGCGTTCGCGGCCCTTGCGCGGGAAGAGCTTGCGGCCCTTGTGCTGGCTGTCGAGATACTCGCAGATCACCGGCGAGTCGAAGAGGTCCATGTTCTTGATCGACAGCGCCGGGATCTTGCCGACCGGGTTGTGCTTGTCGACGTCGGCATTGGGCGCCACCGGCGTCAGCGCGACGTTGACCAGGTCCATCTTCTTGTCGAGGCCGGTCTCGATGGCCAGCACCCTCACCTTGCGGGCATAGGGCGACGAGGGCGCGTAGTAGAGCTTCATCTTGGCCATGCTCGGTCTCTCCTGTCTTCCGGTCGCGTCAGGCGCCGGACATCTGGGGAATGTCGGTATCGTTGAGGCGCACCGTGCGGGCGGTGTCGACCAGCTGCTGCCAGGTGGTGGTGTCGATCGGCACGCCATTCTTCTCGCGATCGAGCTTGCGCGCGCGTTCCGGCTCGCCGGGCACCAGCACCTCGGCGACGCCGGGCTGCGGCTTGGCGGACTTCACCCAGCCGATGAAATTGTCGACCTCGTCCTCGAAGAAGGCGGTGCCACCCATCGAGTCGGGATCGATGATGATCGACAGCATGTTGTTGATGATGTCGGTGCCGTCCTTCTTGATCGTGCGCGGGCTGTGCGTGCGGCCGCCGGTCAGCGCGCCGGCCAGCAGGTCGCAGATCACGGCGAGGCCGCCGCCCTTGTGCAGGCCGAACGGCAGGATGGCGCCGTAGGGAGCGTTGTACATCACGCCGGGCTCGGTGGTGGCGTTGCCCGCCGCGTCGATCAGGAGGCCTTCCTCCATCTGGATCTTCTTGTTGTTGGCGACGCGCACCTTGCCCATCGCCACCTGGCTGGTCGCGAAGTCGAGCACGATCGGCTCCTGGCCCTTGCGCGGGATGGCCGTGCAGTAGGGATTGGTCGTGAAGCGGGCCTCGGCGCCGCCGAACGGCGCCACCAGCGACTTGTGGCCGTGCACGTTCACCCAATGGGTGCTGACCATGCCGGCGCGCGCGCACTGCTCGCCCCAGTGGCCGATGCGGCCGATATGGTGCGAGTTCTTCAGGCCGACGACGCAGACGCCGTGCTTCTTCGCCCGCTCGATGCCGATGTCCATCGCCTCCTTGGCGATGACCTGGCCGTAGCCGGCGCCGCCGTCGACCACGATCACCGCGCCGTTGTCGCGATCGATCTTGGCGTGGTGGTTGCGCTTGCAGGCGCCGTTGATGGTGTTCTGGATATAGTGCGGCATCATGCCGACGCCGTGGCTGTCATGGCCGAACAGGTTGGCGAGAACGAGATGGTCGGCGACGAGCTTCGCTTCATCGGCGGAGCTGCCGTCGGCCCGGCAGATCGCCATCGTGAAGTCATGCAGGCGGTCGGGCTTGATGCGGACTTCGCCAACGGAACCTTGGCCCTCGGCCATGCCTGTCTCCCTTTTCGTTTTCGGGCGGCAAGGTTCCGCGTCGTCCCGGCCCTGTCAACGGCGAAGCAGCCCCGGCGAGAGCGCAGCGAAATGCGCCCTGATTTCGCCCTCTCGCGGGGCCAGAAGGCCGTCGGCATGGCCCGATCCGGGCCGCCCGTGGTAGGGACCACGAAGTCCTTTCTTCGTTTCCGGGAATCGCGCACCGAATGCGATCTTTAGCCCGCCTCGTTTGGCTCGTGCTGCTGTTCGCCAGTGTCGCGGCTTCGGCCCAGACCGTGTCGCCGCAGCGGCCGTTCGGCCAGCTCATCGAGCTGTGGGGACGCCAGCTCGACCGCATCGCGGCGCGCACGGATCAGGCCGACCTGCTGCCGGTCGAGATCGACGGGCTGCGCGAGCAGGCAACCGACGTGCGGGCAGCAGCCCTCGCCGCCGCCGCGCTGGCCCGCAGCGACCTGGCCGACACCAAGAAGCTCCTGGCGCCGCTCGAGCTGAAGCCCGGCGCCGATGCGCCGCCCGAGACCGATGCGGTGAAGGCGGAACGCGAGCGGCTGACCGAGCAGGCCACGGTCGCGGAGAGCCGGTACAAGCAGTGCGAGGTCGTGATCGCTCGCGCCGACCAGCTACTGGAACGCATGACCAGGCTGCGCGGCGAGCTGGTGTTGCGGACCTTGCTGCGGCGCGATCCCTCGCCCCTGTCGCCCGGCGTCTGGAACAAGATCGGGCCGCAGCTCGTGGCCTCTGTAAAGGGTCTTAGCACGGCCATGGCGACCTGGAGCCGCGACGGTTTCCTGTCGCTGGGCTCCGCCAGCCCCGAACTGGTGCCCCTTGGCCTGTGGGCCGTCATCACGATCCTCCTGTGGTGGGTCGGGCGATGGCTGCGTCGCCGATTCGGGCGGGGCGGCACGCATATCGACGCCCATAGCGACCAGACCATCGTCACCGCGATCGACGGGCTCGGCCTGGTCCTCGTCCCGATCCTGGCGGTATGGCTCATCGGCAAGCTGCTGCTGGCCAGCAATCCTCCGTCGCCGATCGACACGCTGATCCCGGAAGCCGTCGTGCGCCTCGTGCTGCTGCTGCTGGTCTTCGGCATGACCTCCGCCGGCCTGTCGCCGCAGCGCCCCGAGTGGCGCGTGCTGCCCCTGACCGACGATGCCGCACACTATCTGTCGCAAGCCCTGCGCCGCCTGTTCTCGGTGAGCCTGCCTCTGGAATTCATCTACCTGGCGCTGACGCGCGGGGACGGCCGCGATGCGGTGGCCGCGGTCGGTGCCGTCGTGCTGACCAGCGTCGTGGCCGTCCTCAGCCTTCCCGCTCTCTCCAATCGGGCCTGGCGGGCGGCCCGTCCCGAAGGCTCGGAACTGCCACCGATGATCGGCGGCACCTGGTGGACGGTGGCGCGGCTCGTGCTGGTGGTCGCGGTCTTCTCCTCGATCATCTTCTCGCTGGTCGGCTACGCGACCCTCGGATCGCATCTCCATTCGGCGATCTCGACGACCTGCCTGCTGATCGGCATCGCCCTGCTGCTGCACCGGCTCGTCGCCGACCTGCTGGAAGCGGCGGCGGCGCCCAATTCGCCGTCGGGCAAGTGGGTTCGCCGCAGCCTCGGGCTGGCGCCCGATACAAGCCTGCGCGGCCAGTATCTGGTGCTGCTGGTGTTCGACGCCGCCCTGATCCTGTTGCTGTCGATCGCCATTCCCGCGACCTGGAACGTCGACACCGACGCGATCATGGACGGGTTCGGCCAGCTTCTCCGGGGCGTCAAGGTGGGCGGCGTCACCATCTCGCTCGGCAACGTCGGGATGGCGATCATCGCCTTCTTCGTCTGCATGCTGCTGGCGCGCCTGGTGCGCGGCATCGTGCGCGACCGGGTGCTGCCGACCGTCGATGCACCGATGCCGCTGCGCCAGTCGATCGACGCCGGCCTCAACTATGCCGGCGTGATGATCGCCATCCTGGTGGGCATCGGCGCGCTGGGCGTCGACTTCACCAACCTCGCCATCGTGCTGGGCGCGCTGTCGGTCGGTATCGGCCTCGGACTGCAGAACATCGCCAACAACGTCATCTCGGGCGTCATCCTCCTGGTCGAGCGGCCGATCAAGGCGGGCGACTGGGTGACCGTGAACGGCCACGAAGGCTTCGTGCGCCGCATCAACATCCGGGCGACCGAGATCGAGACGTTCCAGCGCACCCACGTCATCGTTCCCAACAGCCTGTTCCTGCAGAACCCGGTCGTGAATCGCACCTATTCTGACACGTCGAGCCGCATCGAGATCAAGCTCACGGTGCCGATCGGCACCGACGTGAACGCGATGGAAGCGATCCTGCGCGAAGCGGCGCTGGCGCACGCCCGCGTGCTGCGGGTGCCGGCGCCGATCGTGCGCTTCGTGAAGGTCGCCTCCACCGGCCTCGACTTCGAGCTGTTCGTCTTCGTCGCCCGCCTCGAGGACCGGCTGATCGTGACCAACGATCTCAACCGCGCGATCCTGCAGAAGCTGATCGAGAAAAAGATCATCGACCCCAGCCCCGTCCCGGAGTTCAAGGTTCGCGGCCTCGACAAGTTGAACTTCTCGCTGCACGCCGATCCGTCGCCGGAGACGAAGGAAAACCACCCCGAAAGGCCGGGCGATGCCGCCGCGGCGCCGTAGGGACGAGGCCCCGCCGCGGCGCTGGCCGCTCTATGCATTGTTCGGCGTTGCCGTGCTGGCGGGCGTGGCGATGTGGGCCTACGCGCCTTCCCTGCGGCCCGAGACGCTGATCGCCCGTTACACGAACGACCGCTCCCGCTTCGTCGATGTCGGTGGCGTGAGCGCCCATGTCCGCGAGCAGGGCAATCCCGATGGCGTGCCGATCCTGCTGATCCATGGTTCGAACGGCTCGCTGCACATGTGGGAAGGCTGGGCCCGCGAACTCGGCAAGGAAGCGCGCGTCATCTCGGTCGACCTGCCGGGCCACGGCCTGACTGGCGCCTGGCCTCGCGACGAATATACGGTCGAGGCCTATGCCGACTTCATCGAGGTGCTGATCGACACGCTGCGCCTGGAAAAGGTCGTCGTGGCCGGCCATTCGCTGGGCGGGGCCGTTGCCTGGACCTTCGCGGCGACCCGCCCCGATCGCGTCATCCAGCTCATCCTCGTCGACGCCGCGGGCTACCCGCGCAAGGGCGGCGAGGCGCCGCTGCCGACCCGGCTCGCGCGCACACCGGTCGTCGGCGACGTCGGAATCTACTTCAAGCCGGAGGGGCTGGTCCGCCGGTCCCTCACCGAGGTCTATGCCGATCCTGCGATGGTGACGCCCGAGCGCATCCGCCGCTATTCCGAACTTCAGCGCTTCCCCGGCAATCGCGAGGCGACCCTGCAGCGCGCCCGCACGCAGGAGCCGCTCGACCCCACGCCGCTCCGGCGCATGGACGTGCCGACGCTGATCATCTGGGGCGCGAAGGATCGCTGGGTGCCGGTCGCCGACGCCTTCCGCTTCCAGGAGGACATCAAGGGCGCCAAGCTCGAGATCTTCGAGAACCTGGGTCACAACCCGATGGAGGAGGCGCCGCGCGCGACCGCCGCCGTCGTCGCAGCCTTCATCGCCAACGCACCGCTGCCGCCGCAGTCGTCGGCACCTGTCGAATCCGATGCCGATTCGGCCAACGACAATTCCGTGCAGCCCGCTGTGGTGCCGGAGAAGGATTAGGGGACAACGCGAGGATGACGGCTCCACACCTTTGTCATCCTGAGCGAAGCGAAGGATCTAACGTTCGCTCGGGAGTACTCTGATCGCTCGGCTAGGTCCTTCGCTGCGCTCAGGACGACAGTTTGCCCTTGGAGAAGGGAGTAGACTCAATGGAGCGCGCCACTGGAGTGGCGCGCTCCATTGAGACTCTAGGCGCTCTTCAACATCGCCATAACCTGCGCAAACGCGCGGTCGGCGATTTCTTCGACTTCGGCCCTGGTGCGGTTCTGGATGGGGTGCGGGACGTAGACGACCGCCGGCTCGAAGCCCAGCGCATCGCTTTGCGCGGTGACGCCGTCCACGAATTCGGTGGTCACGATGTTGACGCCGGGGAGCCCGCGTCCGTCGAGATTATGAAGGTCGTGCAGACTGCACGATGTGCAGGAGCCTCAATCGCTTAAGGCGATCACCGCGAGCTGCGCCTCGGCCGCGATGGTTTGCATGACGGAGGCCGGCGCCACCTTGGTGTTGGTTGGCTTGCGATACCGCTTGGTCGCGACGCCGGCCGACTTGAAGTGACCTTCGAGCCGGTCGAGGAACTCCGCGCCGCGCGACTTGCCGATGTCCATCAGCGCCACGACCTTGCCGTCGAGCGACGGCGGCGGGGCGAGACGGGCGCGGCGGGTCGGCGAGGTCTCGGCGGTGGGATCGCGCAGCTTGCTCGAATAATTCATGGCAATGTCCTTCAGCGAATCTCGTGGGTGACGGCCTGGCATTCCTCGCGCACGCGCTGTCCGGGCCAGCCGCCGATGATGGCGGAGAATAGACCGGCGGGGCCGCCGGCGCGAACGATCAGCAGTCCGTCGGGCTGGAACTTGTCGACGATCTTGTCGGCCATCGACGCGGGCAATCCCTCCGGCACGCCCTGCGCGCCGTGGATGAGGTCGCGGCCGGGCCGCTTCAGCGCCTGATACAATTCTTCCTCGATGCGCCGGCGATTCCAGCCGCCGTCCTTGAAGATCTTGTAGTGCTCGGGCGAGAGCACCAGCACGGCGTTGCCCGAATCGCAAAGCTTTGGATGGCCGACGCCGAACAGGCCCATCGCCAGCGAGCGCGTCAGCTCCTCCGGCGTGCGCGACTTCTGGTCTATGAAGCCGTGCACGCCCTCGGCATGGAACAGCGTGACGGCGCTCTTGCCGGCTTCGATGCCGCGGCGCTGCGCCAGCGGCTCCCAATCGGGATCGGATTCGTCCTCGGCGAAGCAGAACGTGTACTTGCCGGGATTGCCCAGCGTGGCGCGGTCCATGCCGCCCGGCAGGCCGCCGCCGACATTGCGCACGATGAGCTGCAGCGCCCGGCCGATCGTGGCGTTGGCACGATTGCCCTGGCCCAGCGCGTTGACGCCCGAGTTCATCCCGACGGCCTTGGCCGCCGGTCCGTTGATGATGACCAGCGGGCCGGAGAAATGCGTGGTGCAGAGCAGACCGTGCAGCACGAACAGCGGATCGAGCGCCGCCTCCAGCACGCCCAGCACCACCGGCAGGTATTCCGGCTTGCAGCCCGCCATCACCGCGTTGATCGCCACCTTCTCGACCGTGCAGGGCGCGAGGTTCGGCGGCACGAGGCCCACGACCTCGTCGGGCTTGCGGTCGGTGCCGCCCAGCATGCGCAGGATGCGCTCGTCGGTCGGTGGCACGACGGGCAGGCCATCGCTCCAGCCTCGCTCGAAGCAGGCCTCGATCGGATCGTCCCATTCACCGACCGGGATCTCGCGCGACGCAAGCCCGGGATCGCCGTAGCGCGCGATCAGCGCTTCCTGAACGCCCGGCTCGACGCTGCGCGAGCCGCATCCGGGCTGCCAGGCCGGCAGGCCCTTGCCCTCGGCCGCCGCGCCGGCGAGGCGGGTCCATTCGGCGCGATCCCAGCCCACGGTGCGGCCGACTTCGCGGCCGCCTTCGTAGCGGATCAGCGTCGGCACGGCCTCGACCTTGAGATGGAAGGAGCGTTCGAGCTGCTGGTCGTCGAGCACGCGGCTGACGCCCGACGGAAAGGCAGGATCGTCCTGGGTGATGACGGTAAGCGCACCGGCCTTGTCGAGACTCCGCATCACCGGCTCGACCAGCACGCAGGTATGGCATTCGTGCTTGGCGACGATCACCAGCCCGTCCGCGGGCAGCATCTCAATCATTCAGCAGAGCCTCCACCTGGGCATCGATGAACGCGGCATCCTCGGGATTGTCGCGCGGATTGCCGGCGCGATGACCCCATACGGACGGGATCTCCACCAGCTTTCCATACTTGAGATACGGCAACTCTTCCCGGTTGTCGTCGGTCTGGAAATAGAGATCGGTCGCCGACGGCATCAGCAGCACCTTCGCCTTGATGCCGGCCAGCGCCATCTGCAGATCGCCGCGATAGAGATCGTTGGCCGAGATGTCGCCCTGCTGCCAGGTGAAAAGCTGGGCCAGCAGATCGTTCATATCGCGTCGCAGAAAATTCGCCTCCCAGGACCGCACGAGGAAGTCCTCGAGGCTGGCGAAGCCCAGCCCGCGCCACATCTCGCGGCGATAGAAGGTCTGGCTGAGCGCCCAGCCGGCATAGATCCGGCCCATGGCGCGCAATCCCTGCTGCGGCGTGGCGGCGGCCTGCAGGGTCGTGCGGATGCCTTCGAGGAAGACGAAGTTGTGCGGCGCGGTCTTCGCCGAGCCGCAATTGACCACGATGCGCTCGACCGCCTCGCCGAACAGCGCACCCCAGTGATAGGCCTGCTGTGCGCCCATCGACCAGCCGTAGACCAGCTTCAGCCGGTCGATGCCGAACAGCTCGACCAGCATCTGCCGCTGCAGCATCACGTTGTCGAAGGTCGTGACCTCGGGGAAACCGGGTGTGTTCGACGGCGAGGAGGACAGACCGTTGGTCATCATGTTGGGGATGACGATGAAGTAGCGGCTCGGGTCGAGGCAGTGGCGCACGTCGACCAGCCATTCGATGTCGGTGTGATGGGCGCCGTAGCTGGTCGGATAGAGGATGACGTTGTCGCGCCTGGGCGAGAGCGTGCCGTAGGTCTTCCAGACGATGCGGGCCTGCTTCAGCGTGCCGCCGCGCTGCAACCGGACGTGATCCGCCGACCAGATGCCCTCGCTTGTCCGCATGTTGCGCCTCCTGTTCAGCCGAAGCTGCGGATGATCTCGCCGTGCGTCTGGGTATAGCTCTTCGCGACGTATTTCAGGTGCGGCCGCAGATGCTTGTGCGCCTCGGGCAGGTGATGGAACGGAATGTTCGGCAGCAGGTGATGCTCGGCGTGATAGGGCAGGTTCCACATCAGGAACCGCACGACGGGATTTGAGATCGTCGTGCGCGTATTGGCGAAGCCGTCGTCGCTGTTGGGGCAGAGCGTGTGCTCGGTCAGCAGATAGAGCCGCAGCAAGGGTAGGCCGACCAGCAGCGGGATGAACCAGACCCACAGCACCACATCGGTCTTCAGCAGGATCGAGCCCACGATCAGCACGGCATAGAGCGCGAGCAGCCAGCGGCCCCAGCGCCGCACCTCGGGCCAGGCCGCCTCGTGGATGTAGGTCGCGGCGCCCCGATAGCCGAACGGGAACAGGAAAATGTCGCGCACGCGGATCATCAGGAACGGGATCGAGCTGACGCGATAGAGATAGCTGCCCCAGCCGGTGGGCGTGACCGCGGTGATCAACTCGGGGTCGCGGTCGGGATCCTGGGTGTAGCGGTGATGGGCGTAGTGATAGTGCCGGTAGAAGGCCGCGTTGTTCAGGATCGCCGCGCCCGAGAAGAAGGCCAGCAGGTCGGCCATCCAGCGTGTCTTGAACGAACCGTAGTGCACCGACTCGTGCAGCGCGCCGAACAGCGCGTTGATGAACACGCCCTGCAGCAGCAGCGCCGGCAGCACCCACCAGCTGCCGCGCGTCTCGAGCACCAGCCAGCCGCCGAGAACGAGCAGCGCGAGATGCGCGGCCGTCTGGATCAGGCCCTTGGTATCGTTGCGCACATAGAGGCGCTTCAGCACCTCCGCCGGCACCACCCGCATCTGGCGGGCGCGCTGTCCCGTTACTGTATAGGTGCCCATAGACCTTCCTTGTACGCATGCTCGGTGGCGGCCTCGCGCTTCTTCTTCTCTTCCTCGCTGAGGCCGATCTGGTCGCCGACCATGCGCGAGATCGAGGGGAAGGTGCCCTTGGGCTGGACATAGTCCGGCGACCACAGGCGCGAGCGCAGCAACGCCTTGGCGCAGTGCAGGTAGGCCTGGCGCACCGAAATCACGATGGCGCATTTCGGCGCCTTGCCCTGCACGGCCATCGAGTCGAGCAGCTTCGAGTCGACCGAGAGGCGCGCGGTGCCGGCGACGCGCACCGTCTCGTTGACGCCCGGCAGCAGGAAGATCAGCGCGACCTCCGGGTTCTCGAGGAGATTGCGCAGCGTATCGAGCCGGTTGTTGCCCGGACGATCGGCCAGCGCGATCGTCTTTTCGTCCAGCACCTTGAAGGAGCCCGGCGGATCGCCGCGCGGGGTGACGTCCTGCTTGCCCGAAGCGTCGGCCGTCGAGATCAGGCAGATGGGCGACAGGGCGATGAAGCGGCCCATGTGTTCGTCGATGCGGCCGATATCCTTGATCGCCGCCGTCGCGCTGACCGGCGCGTAGGACGCGACCAGGGCGGCCGCGCCCGCGGCGTCGAGCAGAGCCGGTTGCGTCGGAGGAGCGGAAAAAGGCACGGAATCGGGCATTTGTTAGACCTCCGGAATTTGCAAGGCAGGGTAGCAGGCACCCTGCTCGGTGGAAACCATCCCGCGCGAGGAGTCGTTGGTCGTGCAGTCACCAAGCAAGAGGAGGACCAGATGAACGACTACGATCCCAACCTGAATCCGGGCCGTCCCGGCTACGATCCCTTGAATCGCCACGCCGACCCCTACCGTGCGCCGGATGACGGCCGCCCGGGCTATGTGCTGCTGGCGGCGCTGGCGGGCGTCGCCCTGATCGGTGGCTTCCTGTACTTCGGCAATCCGCAGAACAGCCCGGCTCCGGAACAGGCCCAGGCGCCGGCTCCGATCGAGCGCACCGTGACGGACACGCCGGCGGCGACCGATACCGATCGTCCGGCCGCCATACCGCTGCCCGCCAACCCGGCGCGCCCGGCTCCGGCCACACCGCGTACGGCACCGCAGGAGTAGTGCCATGACCGACTACGATCCCAGACTCGACAAACCCGTCTACGACGATGTCGTCATGACGCCGAATGCGCCGAGCCGCGGGCTGTATCTCGTGGTCGGCGTGGTGGCCGCGATCGTGGCGGCGGTGGGCCTGATGTTCTTCTCCGGCAATACGTCGGATCGAAGCGACATCGCCCGAAGCCCCGATCCGGCCGGGATCAACAGCCAGGCCGATGCGCCTCGGACGCCGGCGGTGCCGAGGATCACACCGATCCCGGCGACTCCTACGCCGGAGCCCGCGCCGGCGCCGCAACAGCAGTAACGCCGTCTGCCTGTGAGGCAAAAAAGAGCCCGACCGCGAGATCCGCGGTCGGGCGCACAGGCCTTTATTCTCTGCACCCAAGACGTAGCACGGCCGCCTGTGGGACCCGTCGAGTCAATCCTGCAGGGCTGACCTGCACTTCTTCATGACTTCGCGAGTTCGGCCTTCAGCGCGTCGCCGAGCGCCCGGAAGGTCTCCGTGCGCGCGGAAGAGCGACGCCACACCAGACCGATCCGGCGATGGGGAGCGGCGCCCGCCAGCGGGCGCACCGTGACGTCGAGGCCGCGCAGGATGCCGGCATCGATGGCCATCTGCGGCATCAGCGTCACGCCCAGACCGTTCGCCACCATCTGCGCCAGCGTATGCAGGCTGGTGCCGTTGAAGCCGGCGTTGCGCCGCGCACCCTCCAGTTCGCAGGCCGCCAGCGCCTGGTCGCGCAGGCAGTGACCGTCCTCCAGCAGCAGCAGGTTCTCGTCGGCGATGCTGGCGGCGGGCCGGTGGCCGGCGGGATGGACGATCGAGAAGCGGTCCTCGCCGAGATCCATCACCTCGAGATCGCCCAGCGCATAGGGCAACGCCAGCAGCACCGCGTCGAGTTCGCCGGCGTCGAGTTGTTCGAGCAGGCGCGCCGTCTGGTCCTCGCGCAGATAGAGCTGCAGCTTGGGAAAGGCCGCGCGAAGCCGCGGCATCGCGCGCGGCAGCAGGAACGGGCCGATGGTCGGGATCACGCCGAGATGCAGCGGCCCCGACAGCGGATCGCGCGCCGCCTGGGCGAGGTCCATCAGGTCCTCCGCCCCCTTGAGCAGACCACGCGCCCGCTCGGCGATGCTGCGGCCCAGCGCCGTCGGCACGACCGACCGCTTGGTGCGCTCCAGCAGCGGCGCGCCCAGCAATTCCTCCAACTCCTGGATGCTGGCGCTCAGGGTCGACTGGCTGACCGAACAGGCCGCCGCCGCCTGGCCGAAGTGGCAGCGGTCGACCACGGCCGCGAGGTAGCGGAGCTGGCGCAGGGTGGGCACGGGCTTCATGGCAAATATGTAATCGCTTTTACCGATTATTCAATTCGGTATTTTGCGCTTCAAACGATCTTAGAATGACCCTAAGTAACGTCTGCCAAGCGTTAACCTAGGAGTTTCAAGCCAATGTCCCTCATCAACACCGAGATCAAGCCGTTCAAGGCCACCGCCTACCAGAAGGGCAAGTTCATCGACGTGACCGACGCCGACCTGAAGGGCAAGGGCAAGTGGTCGGTCGTGTTCTTCTACCCGGCCGACTTCACCTTCGTGTGCCCGACCGAGCTCGAGGACCTGGCCAACAGCTACGCCGAGTTCAAGAAGCTGGGCGTCGAGATCTACAGCGTCTCGACCGACACGCACTTCAGCCACAAGGCGTGGCACGACAAGTCGGAAGCCATCAAGAAGATCGACTACGTCATGGTCGGCGACCCGACCGGCACCATCACCCGCAACTTCGGCGTGATGATCGAGGAAGCCGGCCTGGCCGATCGCGGCACCTTCGTGGTCGACCCGGACGGCAAGATCCAGATCGTGGAGATCACCGCCGGCGGCATCGGCCGCGACGCCCAGGAGCTGCTGCGCAAGGTCAAGGCCGCCCAGTACGTCGCCGCCCATCCGGGCGAAGTCTGCCCGGCCGCCTGGAAGGAAGGCGAGAAGACCCTCGCCCCGAGCCTCGACCTGGTCGGCAAGATCTGACGACGGAGGGGTGGAGAGACCTCCAAAAGAGGTCCCTCCACTCCGCCCTTCGGGCTCCGGTCGGGACGACGGAATTTGTAAAGCCCGTCATCCCGAGCGGAGCGAAGCGAAGTCGAGGGATCTCTCTTCCCTTCGCGACGACGAGTCTTCGATAAGGAGTACCTCCCATGTTGGACGCCAACCTCAAGACGCAGTTGAAGGGCTATCTCGAGCGCCTGACCATGCCGGTGGAGCTGGTGGCCTCGCTCGACGACTCCACGAAGTCGGCCGAGCTGCGGGAGCTGTTGCAGGAGATCGCGAGCCTGTCGGACAAGGTGACCTTCGCCGAGGCCGACGAGGACATGCGCAAGCCCTCCTTCGCCATCGTGCGCGCCGGCACCGACATCTCGGTGCGCTTCGCCGGCATCCCGATGGGCCATGAATTCACCTCGCTGGTGCTGGCGCTGCTGCAGGTCGGCGGCCACCCGAGCAAGGAGGCGCAGGACACGATCGAGCGCGTCAAGAACCTCGACGGCGACTACACGTTCGAGACCTATTTCTCGCTCTCGTGCCAGAACTGCCCCGACGTGGTGCAGGCGCTGAACCTGATGAGTGTGCTGAACCCGCGCATCCGCCACACCGCGATCGACGGCGCCCTGTTCCAGGACGAGGTCGAGAAGCGCGGCGTGATGGCCGTGCCCTCGATCTTCCTCAACAGCCTGCCGTTCGGCCAGGGCCGCATGAGCCTGGAGCAGATCCTGGCCAAGCTCGACACTGGCGCCAGCGAACGCGCCGCCGAGGAGATCGCGGCCAAGAAGCCCTACGACGTGCTGGTGGTCGGCGGCGGCCCCGCCGGCGCCGCTGCCGCCATCTACGCCGCGCGAAAAGGCATCCGCACCGGCATCGCCTCGGAGCGTTTCGGCGGCCAGGTGCTGGACACGATGGGCATCGAGAACTTCATCTCGGTCTCCCACACCGAGGGGCCGAAGATGGCGGCGGCGCTGGCCGCGCATGTGAAGGACTACGAGGTCGACGTGATGGACCTGCAGACCGCCACCAGGCTCGTCCCCGCGGCGACGCCGGGCGGCTTGGCCACGGTCGAGCTGCAGAACGGCGCGACCTTGAAGGCCAAGACCATCGTGCTGTCGCCCGGCGCGCGGTGGCGGCAGATGAACGTCCCCGGCGAGGCCGAGTATCGCAACAAGGGCGTGGCCTACTGCCCGCACTGCGACGGCCCGCTGTTCAAGGGCAAGCGGGTGGCGGTGATCGGCGGCGGCAATTCCGGCGTCGAGGCGGCGATCGACCTCGCCGGCCTGGTGAGCCACGTCACGCTGATCGAGTTCGACAGCCAGCTGCGCGCCGACGCGGTGCTTCAGGCCAAGCTCAAGTCGCTGCCCAACGCCACGGTGATCGTCTCGGCGCAGACCACCGACGTGCACGGCGACGGCGCCAAGGTGACGGGCCTCGCCTACAAGGACCGCACCTCCGGCGAGCAGAAGACGATCGAGCTCGAGGGCATCTTCGTGCAGATCGGCCTGGTGCCCAACACCGAGTGGCTGAAGGGCGCGATCGCCTTGAGCCCGCGCGGCGAGATCGAAGTCGACGCCAGAGGCCAGACCTCGGTCCCCGGCATCTTCGCCGCCGGCGACGCCACGACCGTGCCCTACAAGCAGATCGTCATCGCCATGGGCGAGGGCGCGAAGGCCGCGCTGTCGGCGTTCGACCACCTGATCCGGAGTGCGCCGGTCGAGGTGAAGGAGGCAGCTTAGATAGAGGCCGAAGCTAAGTGACGGCCGAGCGACACCAGAATGCTGGTGTCGCTCATCGGGCTAGGCAGTGAGCCAGCCCTTACTAGTTAGCACCTCAAGCGCGAGCTTGATCTGATCTGGCGTGAACTGCTTCTTGCGATCGTTCCAAGCGTAAGTCTCAGCAATAACTGCCTCGACAGCTCGTTCGCTGGAATGTGTGGCGACCCAGTGCACGGTCGATAGCAACTCAAGACCGAACGGTGTCTCGAATCCTTGAACAACATCGGCGACGCGATCGAAACGTGCGCGCGCAGCGGACTCCGTTTCGAGAACTGCGCGCGAATCGTCTACCGCGCCCGGGACGAGTTCTAGTTGCTTGTGGGGAGAGTCTCCTCCATCGGCATAGCCGGAGATGAAGTGCCCCTCTATCGCTCTAAGCACATGCCGCAAGTTCTCAGCGTATGGACCATAGGGTGCCTTCTGGAACTGCAAACGCAATGGCTCACCTGCCGCTTGCATGAAGTACATCAGCTTGTGCACTTCCAATAGCGACACGAACGGATCCATCAAGCCGCCGAGATAGCGATCGATCAAGCCGACCAGTGCTGCACGGCCAGTCGTCATCGTGGGAACCTCGCGCGACTTGTTCATCGCATGCGACGTGGCCCGCCCATCCGGCTCATAGACGATCACTCGGACGTCTTCGAGGTCACCTAGAGCGCGTTCGATGCGGCCGCGAACGTCTCGCCAATTCAATCCACCCAGACCACTACCGAGCGGCGGCACCGCCACGGACTTGATTCGCAAGCGGCGCAGCTCGGCAATCAACGCATCGAGCCCCGCGTCAATGTCCTCCATCCGGCTCTTGCCGCGCCAATGGCGTTTGGTGGGAAAGTTGATGATGTATCGCGGGCTGGTGAGCTGGCCCGTCTCGAACACGAACATGCGGCCGGGCTGAACTGCCCCACGATTGCAGGCGGCCTCGTAGGCCTTGAAGTTCTCGGGGAACGCGTTCTTGAATTGCAGCGCAATCCCACGCCCCATAATGCCGACGCAGTTCACGGTGTTGACCAAGGCTTCTGCATCTTCCGTCAGAATGTCCCCGGTCTTGAATTCGATCATACCGACCACCTCAGTAGTACCAGTCAGGCTTGATCTCGATCTTCGGCTGATGCGCGGCACCCCTGACAACCGCTGCCACTTGAGCGTACGTCGCCTGGGACTGGACGCCTATGCGCCTCACGAGGTGCCAGGGAAAGGAGTTGTGCATAAGAAACTCGGCCTGCTTGGCTTCCTTGATCTCCGGCGCCGCCCAGTCGCGGGCTTCGATGGCCTTCCAATCAATTTGACTCAGGTCCGCCCTGTCATTGAAGAATTCGCGATAGACCGCGCCGGCGTTCGCCTTGGTGAACGCCCAGCGCCGCCGTTCCTTGTCCGCCCACGCGATCACCTCGTGCAGATCGGCTTCGAGATGGACGATGGGGCCCTGCCCACCCCGGTACGTCAGCTCTGGGTGATTGGCTCTGTGTATAACATAAAGCATCAGAGATCGAGAACAAAAATAGAACGACACATACTCTCCGACGTATGTGCCGGGATGGCAGTGAACAGGAAGGCTCAGACGACGACCCTTGATGGTGTTCATACCAATGACGGTTCCGGCCCCTGTAGTTGCCCGCATGACCGCGTCACAGAGCAGGTTTTCAGCCGCGACGATGGCGGGCAGACGATCGACATGCGCGATGTGAAAGATTTTCGGAGTGGCCGGCGAAGACATAGGAGGCCTCGAGGACTCGACATTCATTTGCAATATAACATATATTGCAAACATGACACAATTCGGCAATCCCGTAGACATCCTGCGCGCCATTCGCGCCAAGCTCAACTTGACCCAGGAGCAGCTCGCCGACCGCCTGGGAGTCTCGTTCGCCACGGTGAATCGCTGGGAAGGAGGCACGGCGAAGCCGCAGAAGGCCGCCCGAGCGGTGATCGAGGCCCTGGCGGCGGAAGCGGGTGTTACCGATCCGGAGTTGACCGACCCGCTTGAGGCTGCAGCGTCCGCGACCCGCCGTCGCCGCAGCACCACACCGACCACAAAACCCATGGAGCAGATGCTCTGGGACGCCGCCTGTTCGATCCGCGGCGAGAAGGACGCGGCCAAGTTCAAGGACTATCTCCTGCCACTCCTCTTCCTGAAGCGCCTGTCCGACGTCTTCGACGACGAGATAGGACGCCTGGCAGAGAAGTACGGCGACCGCACCACGGCGCTCGAGATCGCGGAAGGCGATCATTCGCTGCTGCGCTTCTATCTGCCGCCCGAAGCCCGCTGGGCGATCGTCAGCGGGCGCGAGGCATGGGGCTGGCCGAACGGCGACAAGCCCAAGGACATCGGCGAGCATCTGACCCGCGCCGTGCGCGCCGTCGTGCGGCACAATCCCAAGCTCTCAGGCGTCATCGACGCGGTTGACTTCGCCGCCGAGCGCAACGGCGAGCGCGACATCAACCCGGCGCGTCTGCGTGGCGTGGTCGAGACCTTCTCCGATCCGCGCTACCGCCTCGGCCTCGCCGACGTGCAGCCGGACTTCCTGGGCCGTGCCTACGAATATCTCCTACGCAAGTTCGCCGAAGGCTCTGGTCAGAGTGCCGGCGAGTTCTTCACCCCGACCGAAGTGGGTTTCCTCATGGCCCACATCTTGCGCCCGCAGCCGAGCGAGGAGTGCCACGACTATGCCTGCGGCTCGGCCGGCCTCCTCGTGAAGCTGCAGCTCGTCGCCCGTGAGCTCGACCCGACCAGCAGGGTGCCGCTCAAGCTCACCGGCCAGGAGCTGCAGGCCGAGAGCTACGCCGTCGCGCAGATGAACGGGATCATCCACGACATGGAGATCGAGATCGCGCGCGGTGACACCATGATTAATCCCAAGTTCCGCACCGGCGACGGCAAGCTGCGCACCTTCGACGTCGTGGTTGCCAACCCGATGTGGAACCAGCCCTTCCCGCCCGACCTGTTCGACGACGATCCCTTCGATCGCTTCCGTGGCGCCGGCGGCGTCACCACCGGCAAGGGCGATTGGGCCTGGCTGCAACACACGATCGCCTGCCTCAACGACCGTGGTCGCGCGGCCGTCGTGCTCGACACCGGCGCCGTCACGCGCGGCTCGGGGTCCAAGAACGAGGACAAGGAACGCAACATCCGCAAATGGTTCGTCGACAATGACCTGATCGACGGCGTGATCCTGCTGCCGGACAACCTTTTCTACAACACTAACGCTGCCGGTGTGATCGTCGTCCTGTCGAAGCGCAAACCGGCATCGCGCAAGGACAGGATCGTCCTCCTCAACGCCGCACGTAGCGTCAGGAAAGGTCGACCAAAGAATTTCATTCCCGAGGAAGTCATCCGGCTTCTGGCTGCAGCTTTCCTCAAGGGCGAGCCGGTCAACGGCGAAATCGCCATCGTCGACCGTCGGAAGATCGAAGAAGCAGATTACAGTCTTAATCCAGGCCGGTGGGTTGGCTCATCTGCTCGCGACGAAGACATTGACTTAAAAGACATTCTCGATCGCTTTGACAAAATTACAGCGGCCGAAGTGGCGATCTCGCGTGACGTCAGAATTGTACTCGCAAAGCTGCTAGAATTGGCGTGATGGCGACAACTATAAATCGCCTGTCTGACCTCTGTGAATTCGTCGGCGTGCAGGTCGATCCCGAAAGTCGCCCTGGCGAGGTGTACGTCGGATTGGAGCATGTTGCGTCGGGCCATTTCACCAGAATTGGCGAGGGAGAAGCCCACGACGTTCAAAGCGGCAAGTACACCTTCCAGCCCGGCGATGTTCTCTACGGCAAGCTCCGACCCTATCTAGACAAGGCGATCCTCGTCAAAGACAGCGGAATCTGCACAACCGAACTTCTAGTGTTACGCCCGAAGGAAGGTGTCGATCCTCGTTTTCTTGTCGTTGTTCTACATGCGCCCAGTTTCATCGATCACGCAGTCGCCGGCACCACAGGCGTTCAACATCCGCGAACATCTTGGGCTCATATCGGTGATTTCACTTTGCCTGCGTTCGATGCAGTCGAGCGGACAAAGATCGCTAACCTCCTATGGGCGATCCACGATGGAATTGCAGCCAATCAAGCAGCCATCGACTCGACGATGCAGGTCAAGCGAATGGCAACGCGAACGCTTTTCACACATGGATTCAAAGGTGAAACGCAAAAGGAAACCGACATCGGTCCGATGCCGACAAGCTGGAATGTAGTGCCCCTCGGTTCTCTAGGCCGTATCGGAAATGGATCGACACCCAAGAAATCCATCCGCGAGTATTGGGCCGATGGGACCTTTCCATGGCTCACGAGCGCCAAGGTCTACGACAGGGAGGTAGCCTCTGCCGAACAATTCGTAACGGAAACGGCCCTTCGGGAGTGTCATCTCCCCATCGTTGAACCCGGGGCAATCCTCGTAGCTATTACCGGCCAGGGAAAAACTCTCGGCCATTGTGCCGTGCTTCGGATGCGAGCGACGATAAACCAACATATCGCCTACCTTGCAACCGACACTGCACGCGCCAACCCCTCTTTTGTCCGTGGTTATCTGGAGACGCAGTATAACTATCTGCGCCAGGTCGGCGGAGGTGGTGGAAGTACGAAGGGGGCGCTGACGTGCGCTTTCCTGCGAGGACTGCCAATCCCGTTACCTCCCACTCTCGACGAGCAAAACGAGATCGTCGCCATCCTCGATACTCTCGACCGCAAGATCGATCTGCATAAGCGCAAGCGGAAGATTCTGGAGGAGCTGTTCAAGACTTTGCTGCACAAGTTGATGACCGGCGAGATTCGAGTCGACCAGCTCGATCTCGCAGCCCTGTCGACGTCGGAAGAGATGCCGGTATGACTGCCTTAAGAATCAGCGAAGCCGGTTCCGTCCAGTTCCCAATGGTGAACCATGCCGTCGAGATTGGCTGGACGCCGCTGGCACCCGATATCGCCAAGCAGAAGCGCGGCGGCGAGGACGGAATGCTGCTGCGCGACGAACTGGAAGCGAAGCTGCGTCAGTTCAATGCCTGGATGACCACCGACGCCGTACGGCAAGTCATGGAGAAGCTGGAGGCCCTGCCGCCGACCATCGAGGGCAATCGCCAGATGCTCGGGTGGCTGCGCGGCGAGAACCTCTGGTACGACGAAGGCGAGAAACGGCACCGGCCAGTGCGGCTGGTCGACTTCGAAAAGGCTTCGAACAACGCCTTCCACGTCTCCTGGGAATGGACCCTGAAGCCGCCGGCACGCAAGGCCAACCGTGCCGACGTGATGTTCGCCCTGAACGGCGTGCCGGTCTGCGTCGTCGAGCACAAGAACCCGAAGTCGGGCGACGCCATCGAGCGCGCCATCAAGCAGCTCCGGCGGTACGAGCTGGAAACGCCCGAACTGCTCGGCACGCCGCAGCTCTTCAACGTCACCCACCTGCTCGACTATTGGTACGGTGTCACCTGGAACGCGACGCGGCGCGGCATGGCGCGCTGGAAACAGGCGCCAGAGGAAACTTATCGGTTTGCGGTGCAAGCCTTCTTCGAGCCAACGGACTTCCTCCGCACGCTCCGGCAATGGATTCTGTTCTATGTCGAGGACAGCGAGACCAAGAAGTCGGTCCTGCGCGAGCACCAGCGTCGCGCCATCGACGCCGTCGTCGAGCGCTGCGCCGATCCGAGCAAAACGCGCGGCCTAGTCTGGCATACGCAGGGCTCGGGCAAGACCTTCACCCTGCTCACCGCCGCTCGGTTGATCCTCGAAGACAAGGAGCGGTTCCACAACGCCACGGTAATCCTGGTCGTCGACCGCATCGAGCTGGAGGGCCAACTCAGCGGCTGGGTCGAGCGACTTCTGGGCGAGATGCAAAAGCAGGACATCGCCACACGGCGTGCCAACAACAAGGCCACGATGCAGGCACTACTAGATTCCGATTTCCGCGGGCTAATCGTATCGATGATCCATAAGTTCGACGAGATCGCAAAGGACAGCTCGACCCGCGACAACATCTACGTCTTCATCGACGAGGCGCACCGCTCGGTGGCACGCGAGCTTGGCACCTACCTGATGGCGGCCGTGCCCAATGCCACCATCCTGGGCTTCACTGGCACGCCGATCGGCGGGACAGAATATGGCGAAGGTACCTTCAAGATCTTCGGCAGTCAGGACGAGAAGGGCTATCTAGACAAGTACTCGATCAAGGAGTCGATCGAGGACGAAACAACCGTGCCGATCAAGCATATGATGGCGCCAAGCGAGATGACGGTTCCGGCCGAACAGCTCAACGAGCAGTTCTTCGCCTTGGCGGCGACGGAAGAGATTTCCGATATCGAAGAGTTGAACAAAGTCCTCGACCGCGCCGTGCGGTTGCGCACCTTCCTGAAAGCCGACGACCGCATCGCACGTGTATCGGCGTTCATTGCCGAGCACTTCAAAGAGAGCGTACTGCCGCTTGGCTACAAGGCTTTCGTGGTCGCCGTAGATCGCGAGGCCTGCGCTAAGTACAAGCAAGCGCTCGATAAGCTGCTGCCGCCGGAGTGGACCGAAGCTATCTACACGTCCAACCCGGCGGACAAGACCGATCAGCCACTAGTTGCCGAGCTGCAAATCGATGAGGAGCGAGAGACAGATGTCCGCAAGGCGTTCAAGAAGGCGGACAAGCAACCGAAAATCCTGATCGTCACCGATAAGCTCCTGACGGGATACGATGCGCCGGTGTTGTACTGCCTCTATCTCGACAAGCCGATGCGCGACCATGTGCTATTGCAGGCCATCGCACGCGCCAATCGACCTTACGAGGATGCTCAGGGCGTGCGCAAGCGCGTTGGCTTGATCGTTGATTTCGTCGGCGTGCTGCGCGAGCTGAAGAAGGCCCTGCATTTCGACTCCGAAGAAGTAAGTGGCGTCATCGAGGACCTCGACCTCCTGATGGAGGACTTCCTGCAGAAGATCGCGGCCGCCGAGCGCGACTATCTCGACGCTGGCGACGACGGCAGCGCGGACGAGAGACTGGAGCGCGTGGTCTATGGGCGGTTCATGGATCCAGAAGCCCGCAAGTCGTTCTTCGAGGCCTACAAGGATATCGAGGCATTGTGGGAGATCCTTTCGCCGTCGCCTGAGCTACGCGATCACATCCTCACCTACAAGCGTTTGGCTCAGCTTTACGCCACCGTCCGCAATGCTTACGCGCAACAGACCGGTTTCGTTGCCGATCTCGCCTACAAGACACGACGCTTGATTGAGGAGAGTGCCACACAGGATGGGCTTGGGCGCCTAACCAAAGCCGTGACCTTCGATGTCAAGACACTCGAAGCGCTGCGCCGCGACAAGGGTTCCGACGAGGGCAAAGTGTTCAACCTCGTTCGCGGATTGCAGACGGAGATCGACGAGGATCAGGATGCCGCACCAGTCCTGCAGCCCCTGAAGGATCGTGCCGAGCGCATCCTGAAGGACCTGGAGGAACGACGCACGACAGGCCTGGCTGCCATGGATCAGTTAGCCGCGTTGGCCGCCGAGAAGGATGCCGCCGCACGAGCGGCAAAGGAGAGCGGTCTCTCGGCAAAAGGCTTCGCTGTATATTGGACACTCCGCGAAGATATCGCCCTGAAAACGGCAGCCGTCGACGCAATGGAGCTAGCTCGCGACTGTGAACGGCAGCTCGCCAAGTTCGCGAATGCAGGCGTCAACCCCGACGAGCACCGTCAACTGCGTGCCGCGTTGTATCTGCCATTGCTCAAAATCGCTTCAACCGAAAGAGCGCGACTCGTCGAAGTGCTCGCAACCATTCTAACGCGATGAGACGTATTTTCTTGGCTGATATGAGCCCGGCTGATCGACTGAGGCGACGCGTGGCCTCATGGGCTACGCGTCTCCGTGTTTCTCCACGACATATTCGCGTGCAGCGCATGACCAAGAAGTGGGGCTCTTGCTCGCAAGCACGAACCCTCTCTTTGGCAATAGATTTGGATGACGAAGCTCGTACTTTCCAAGACTACGTCATTGTCCATGAGCTTCTGCATCTTCGCATTCCGAATCATGGCAAGCTGTTCAAGGCGTTGCTATCGATACATGTACCGGGCTGGCAGAAATTGCAGGCCAACGCATTCGGCAGCGGCCGGTCAATAAGCAAGCCGACACCTGGAAGTTGAGGGCGTAACTTCACCGAGTTGAGAAGATGCGCGGCGTTAGCCGCCCCCCGCCGCCTTGATCCTCTCCTCCAGCATCCCGCGAATCGGTGCATCGGCCGGCAGGAGCGCCAGCAGCGTCTTCCAGCGCTGCAGCGCCGCCGGCTTATTGCCCGCGGCTTCGGCGGCGACGCCGAGGTAGAACAGGGCCAGCGCGTTGCGCGGCTCGGCCTTCTCCAGCCGCTCCAGCACGGCGACGGCCTGGGCCGAGGGGACGGCGCCGGGTGCGAGTTGGCGCACATGCGTCTCGGCCCAGTCGGCCAGGATGCGCGCGTCGACTGGGGCCAGCGTGTCGGCGCGGCCGTAGGCGTCGGCGGCGTTGGCGTTCTCGCCCAGCACCTTCCAGGCATTGGCCAGGCGCAGCCAGCCGGCGCGGTCCTGCGGCGCGTCGGCGAGGCGCGCGGCCAGCCCCTCGACCATCGAGCGGATCGCCTGCTGGCGCTGCTCCGGCGGGAGCTGGGCCATCGCCTCCTGCTGCTCGCGGCTGGGCGTCGGCATGGCCGAACCGGGCATGGTTGGCGTCTCGATGCCGGCGGCGCGGGCCACCCGCGCGATCTCGGCGCGCAGCATGCCGAGATACGGCGCGTCGGGCGGGCTCTTCGCCTCCAGCTCGCGCCAGCGCGCGATCGCGGCGCGGGAGTCGCCGCTCTGCGCCTCGTGCAGGCCGAGATAGTAGAGCGTGCGCGCATCGTCGGGCCGCGCCTTGAGCGCGCGCTGCAGCGCCTGTCTCTTATACACATCTCCG
>LSKJ01000317.1 GCA_001557035.1 Rhodospirillaceae bacterium CCH5-H10
CCCGCCGTCCTCCGCTGCGCTCCGGCCGCAAGCGCGGTGCGGGCCCGTTCCGCCCGCCGTCTGTCGACGCCCACGAAGGCCGCGATGGGCGCGGTCGATCCGACAAAGGACAGCATCATGGCGGCCCACAACGATACCGACTACGAGCCCGTGCACGGCTCATCTCCGACCGATCACGTCCTCACCGAGCTGCAGCTCTTCGGCCACCGTCCCTTCCAGGATGAGCCCGACCCGCGGCCTTTGCCGGAAGCCAACGTCATCACCGGCGCCATCATCGACATCTTCGATGCGCTGGTTTCGACCGTCACGGACACCCGCCTCGAGCCGGACCTAGAAGACCTGCTGTGGTCCACCGTCAACCTGTTCCATCGCGCCGTCGACCGGATCGAGCGCGAGCTCGACGGCAATGAGCAGGCGCAGCGGCGCAGCCAGAAGGAGCAGAACGGCTCAGAAGTCCGCTCGGTCGAGCTGGAGCGTCTCGTCGCCGAGGGCCTGACCTCGATCGAGCGCCGCAATGCCATGGAACTCTTCCGCGATCAGGCCGCCGAACGCTTCGAGGTCCACACCGGCTCGACTTGGCGGCC
>LSKJ01000032.1 GCA_001557035.1 Rhodospirillaceae bacterium CCH5-H10
CGCCGGGCTTCCACTCGTCGGCCTTGAAGATGAAGGGGCCGGAGCCGACGAACTCGCTGATCTGCTTGGCGGGATCGGTGTCGGCGATGCGCTTGGGCATCATCAGGGGCGTCGAGCCGCCGGGCTTGGCCAGCGAATCGATGACCAGGCCGTAGGGCTCCTTCAGCACGATCCTGAAGGTCTTGTCGTTCACCGGCTCGAACGCCGAGACGAAGCTCAGCAGCTTCACGCCCGTCGAATCGCGCGCGCCCCAGCGCTTCAGCGAGGCGATGCAGTCCTCGGCAGTGACGGGTTTGCCGTCGTGCCACTTGAGGCCGTCGCGCAGCGTGAAGGTGTAGGTGAGCTTGTCGTCGCTGACGGTCCAGGTATCGACCATCTGGGGCTGCGGCTGCAGCTTCTCGTCCATCGCGAACAGCGTGTCCCACACCATGTAGCCGTGGTTGCGCACGATGTTGGCGGTGGTCCAGATCGGATCGAGGACCTTGAGGTCCGAATGCATCACCGCCTTGATGGTCTTGGTCTGGGCGAAGGCAGGCGAGGCGAGCAGGAGCGCGGCGGCGGAGCCGGCCGCCAGAAGCGTACGAAGATGCATCGGGATCAGGCCTGCCAGCGTGAGGTGGCGCGTTCGCCGGGTGCGATCTCGGCCTCGGACGGTGCCTGGACCTTCGCCATGTGGCCGTAGCGCTGGGCGGCGAACCACAGCGCATAGTCGCCGAACTTGATCGGCGGATACTTGGCCGGCTTCTCCGCCGACCGGCACGACGGCAGGCACTCGATCATGGTGTCGTGGTCGGGATCGCAGAAGAAGGGGATGGCGTAGCGGATCTGGCCCGAGACGTTGCGCACGCGGTGCGGCGTCGACAGGAAGCGCTCGTTGCTCCAGCGGTGGAGGATGTCGCCGCCATTGACGACGAACGCATCCTCGATGCCGGGCGCTTCCATCCAGCGGCCGTCGGGCAGCAGGATGGAAAGGCCCTGGACCTTGTTCGGCGGCAGCAGGGTCATGAACCCGGAGTCGGTGTGTGGCACCAGGCTCTCGACGCTCTCGTCGGCGCCGTCGATCTGCGGGTAGCGCGACATGCGCAGGATCATGTGCGGCTTGGCGAAGCAGGCGTCGAAATAGGTCTCCGGCAGGTCGAGCGCCAGTGCGTACAGCCGCACCAGCTTCTGGCAGAGCCTCTCCAGAGTCGCGATGTATTCGAGCGTCGTCTCGCGGAAGCCCGGCAGATCGGCCGGCCATTTGTTCGGCGCGTGGAAACGTCGGCCCGAGATCACGTCGGGATCGCTGGCGTCGCGCTCGCGCCTCAGGAAGTAGGCCTCGTTCTGGCTGGGCTTCTTGCCCTGCGCGGCGGCATTGGGCGGCGCCTTCTGGGCGATCGGCATGTAGCCGATATTGTGCTCGTCGACCTTGACCGCGAGCTTGGCCTCCATCGGCTGGGCGTGGAAGCGCGCGGCGGCTTCATAGGTATCGTCGATCAGCTTCTGCGGCACGCCGTGGCCCGCGAGGTAGTAGAAGCCGACATTCTCGAAGGCGTAGCGCAGCTCGGCCGCGGCCTTTTCGGCGGCCCCCGGTACACCGGCGAGATAGTCGGCCACGTCGATCAGCGGGATCTCGCCGCCGATCAGGGGCGAGGTGACGGAACGCGGGCTTGCGGCCTGGGCGGATAGCTGCATCGGTCGACCTCCGGGGTGCGCTGCACGAACGGTAGCATGCGCGGCGAAAGCACTGCAAAAAACGAGCCGTGCGTGTTTCGCAGGAGAGGTGGTAGTTTTGCCATCCGCTTCGCGAAAGGCCCTCGGTGCATCCCGTCCTGATATCTTTGCTGGCCTGCGTGGTCATGCTGCTGGGAGCCCTGATCGGCATCGAGTTGCGGCGACGGCTTCCCGGGCAGCATCTCGACGAGCATGCCCGGGAGATCGTGCGGTTGGGCGCCGGCCTGGTCGGTACGATCGCGGCTCTGGTACTGGGTCTCCTGATCAACTCCTCCAGCAGCTTCTACGAGGCCCAGCGCAACGAGGTCCGCCAGATCGCGGCCGACCTCATCCTGCTCGACGACCTGCTTGCCCAGTACGGCCCGGAAGCCAAGCCGATCCGCATCAAGCTGCGCGATGCCACGGAACTCATGATCCAGAGGATCTGGCGCGAGCACGACACCCGCAGCGCCGTCACCTACGGACCGGGGACCCTGGGCGGGGAGGTATATGCGGCCATGCACACGCTGCAGCCCGATACGCAGGTCAAGAGGGCGCTCGTGACACAGGCGCTTCAGCTCGCCGTGCCGATCTCGCAGGCGCGCCTGATGCTCTATGAACGCTCGAAGTCCTCGCTGTCGCCGCCGATGCTGGCCGTGCTGTTGTTCTGGCTGACCGCCCTGTTCACCAGCTACTGCCTGTTCTCGCCGGTCAACCCGACTTCCGCAGTGGCGCTTGTCCTGGTGGCGCTCTCGGCCTCCGCCGCGGTGTTCCTGATCTTGGACATGGGCGATCCGTTCAGCGGCTTCATGCGCATCCCGGCGTCTGCGATCCGCACGGCACTGTCTCCGCTCGCTCCGTAGGACGGGTTGCAAGCAGCCCGAAGGCAGCTCAGCCGTCGTTACCGACGGTGAACGGAATCTCGCCATCGAACTGCGGCGAACCCCCGACCAGCCAGTGCAGCTTGTAGCTGCCCGGCTTCAGGGTCGGGGCGCGCGCGAACAGGACGTCGGGCGTCGATTCCAGTCGCGGGTGAAGGACTTCGACGACCTGACCGTCCCGCTTGATGGCAAGCCGTGAATCCTCGTGATCGACCGGCCGGTTGAAGCGGACGTAGAAGGCACTGCTGCGCCCACCGATCACGGCATCCGCCTTGGGGGCGGAGTCCAGCACGCGCAGCTCCTGGGCCGTGGCCGGTCCGGCAGTGCCGAGCAGGCCGACCGAGATGCCCGAGAGACAAGCCAAGCGTCGCGTGATCATTTCTGCTCCATTGCGCGTTCCAGCCAGCATAGCATCTCGCGATTCAATTTTACGCCACCAGCCATCCATGTCCCGCGGCGCTGGTGAAGTCGAGCTGGACGACGAGGTCGTTGAAGTCGCGGTCGCCGCCGCCCAGCAGGTCTTCCCAGCCCCAGGTGTTGGCGCCGTAGTTCCACAGGTGCGAGACGTGCTCGCCGGCCACGACTTCGTTGGCCTGGCTGAAGGCCCAGAAGGTGTCGCCGTTGGTGACGTTGGTGA
>LSKJ01000318.1 GCA_001557035.1 Rhodospirillaceae bacterium CCH5-H10
GTAAGCGCTAATTTCCCCGCACGTTGATGCCGCCTGTCGGCGTTTGATTTAGGCGGCGGTGGCCGCTTTGGGGAAGTTGAAGGGCAGCAGGTCGGTGATATCGGCGTTGACGGCGCGCTGCGGTAATTGGCTGAGGACATAGCGCAACCACGCTAACGGTTCGACGCCGCAGGCCCGGCAGGTCAACATCAGGCTGTAGACGACGGCGCTGGCGTTGGCTCCTTCGACGGTATCGCTGAACAACCAGGATTTTCTGCCGGTGGCAAAGATTCTGATATCGCGTTCGAGAAGGTTGTTGTCGATTGGCATCCTGCCATCCTCGGTGAAGCGCGTCAGATATTCCCATTGGTTCAGAGTATAAGAGACGGCGTCGCCGAGCTTGCTGTCGGGCAAGACCTTCGGGGCGATTGCGTCGAGCCATTCCTTGAGGGCACTCAGGATGGGCACGCTGTGTTGCTGGCGGAAGCGGCGAATGCAGTCGGCCTGCGTTTCACCCTTGTCCGGTTTTTCGTTCCGCGCCAGCCTTTCAATCCTATAGATCTGCTCGAAGAACCGGAGCGCTTGTTCCGGCGGCCCGCCACCCTTCTTTCTTGCCTTGAGGGCATCGACAAAGCGTCGTCTGGAATGAGCCATGCATCCAAGATGGGTCGCCCCCGCCAGCGTGCGCCAGGCCGAATAGCCATCGCTCATCACCGTGCCGTGATAGTCGCCGAGGAAGGCCTGCGGGTAGATCTGGCCGCGGCCCGGCTGATAATCGAGCAGTACGATCGGTTCGTCGCTGTCTTCGCCGCTTCGGTAGGTCCACATGTAAGACGTGCTGGTCGCTGCCCGGTCCTTTTCCTTCAGCACCTGGACCGTCGTCTCGTCGCCATGGATAAGGGATTGCGATCGAAGCCGCAGTTTCAGCGCGTCATAGATGCGACAGAGATGCCTTTCGCTCGAGCCGATCACCCAATGACCCAGAGCGCCTCGGCTGACCGGAACCCCGGCACGCCCGAATGCCTGCGCCAGACGGTAGAGCGGTGTGCCGTCGACGTATTTGTGAACGAGCGCGAAGGCCAGCGTCGAGGCCGTGGCGATGCTGCCGGGCAAGGGCTGCGCGGGCATCGGCGCAATCACGACAGGCGTGTTGATCCCGGTGCGGTCACAGTGGCGGCAGGCGTATTTGAACCGCACATTCTGCAAGACCTTCGCCTTCACCTCGATATGAAGCTGCTCGGTAATGGTCTGGCCCATGCGATGCATCCGGCCCCGACAACAAGGGCAGGCCTTCTGATCGTCGGGGAGATCATACTCGATGCGCTCGCGCGGCAGGTTTTCCGGCAGCGGTCTGCGTCCGCGCTTCTTCTGCGCCGCGCTTTCACCGGGTGGCAATCCTGTGTCCGGAAGGTCGACGACATCGGCCTCTTCACCGTCGGTGCCATCCTCATCAGCAACCTGTTCGGATTCATTGAGGATACGGTCAATGTGCTTTTCGCTGCGCGGCGCAAACCGATGCAGCCGCGCCAGCGCCAGCTCTTCCTCGAGTTTGACGACGCGCTGCGCAAGTGCGTCCTTCTCGGCTTTCAGCGTGGCGATCTCGGCAGCATTCGCCGCCAATTGCGCGATCAGATCTGCAACGCTCGGTTGGCCGGTTCGATTCATCGGATTCTTGAATCGAAAACATACCGCCGCGTCAATATCACAATTCGCGGCCGTCAGCCGGCAAGCTGATACTGCCGCACCGGGTGGCGAACCATCGCGTCGATATCAATGCCGTCGAGAATCCAATGCAATTGCTCGCTCGTAAGTCGGATGATCGTTTCCTGGCGGTGGGGCCACCGGAACTTGTCCTCGGTCAACCGCTTCAGGACCAGCACAAAGCCCGACCGATCGAAGAAGAGGACCTTCATGCGGTCACGACGGCGATTGCAGAACGCAAAAGCCGCTGGAGCAAAAGGATCGAGTGCCATCGTCTCCTGGACCAGAACCGCAAGCCTGTTGATCCCGGCCCGAAAGTCGATCGGGTCGCGGTGCAGGTAGACCTGAAGGTCAGCGCCAAGTCTGAACATGACCCAACGCTCCGATCAACGCCGCCAATGCATCCACATCACCGCATTCCAGCGTCAGCTTCACCCCGTTCGGCAACGACGCGTTCACCTTGGCCGGAGAGGAAAGCGGACCTGTCTTCTCAGAGACCGACCGACGCACTTCACCGCGCGGGCCAGCCAAATCCAGCGCAAACGCGCCGCTCTGTCGCGACATGGCCCGATCGGCGGCGCTTGCAATCTGAACCGGAATGAACGCCGGCGTCGAAGGCGGCGCAATCATCGCCGTGCCCTTCCTCGCCAGCCGGTGCTGGCGTATCCACTTCCACAGAAGATTCGCATTGACCCCGTGATCCAGGGCAAGCTGAGCAACCGACGCACCGGGTTGCAAACAGCTTTCGATCAGACGCGCCTTCGATACAGGGTCAAACGTTCGCCGCCCACTCGGATGTACCGCCGTCACCCGAAGTTTACGCCCATCATCTTCCATGCCCTGGTGTCCACCTCTTTCCTGGTGGACACCTCTTGACGCAGCACACTCAACCGAAAAAGGTGCCGAGAAATTCGCGCTTAC
>LSKJ01000319.1 GCA_001557035.1 Rhodospirillaceae bacterium CCH5-H10
TTGCCTCCTATCCTGCGGATGGACATTCGCAAGGTGTTCGGCGCCAACGTCCGTGCCTATCGACTGGCAGCGGGCCTCAGCCAGGAGGCGGTCGCCGTTCGCATGGGTGTGGATCGGGCCTACGTCAGTGCAATCGAGCGAGGGCTGCAGAACGTCACTCTCCTGACGATCTGGCAATTGGCAGAGTCTTTGAACGTGCGTCCGGCCGACCTGCTGGGGGAGCCGGTTCAGAAATCGCGGTCGTGACCGCAAGGGATCGTAACCTTCAGGCGAAGACGCCCTTCCCTCGCTTCAACCGAAGGGCGGCTTCGTGCGGCCGCCACCGCTCCTCACCGGCCGCATAGAGCCCGGTCCGGCGAAGCCGGATGCGCCAATCTCTTCAATCCTTGAAATCCGGGCGAATATACAATCGATAGCTGGCAAGGGCCGAACTCATCGCTGGCATTCCATAAAACACGGCCGCCCGAGCAAAGAAAAGCCCCGCCCGGCGGACCGGGCGGGGCCTCAGGGGCGTCAGCTTACTCGCCGTTCTTCTTGCGGCTGCGCGACCAGATCAGGGAAGAGCCCTCGCCATCCTCATCGTCGAACAGGTTGGCGAAGATCGGCGCGTTGAAGCTCGGATCGTCGAGCTTGA
>LSKJ01000320.1 GCA_001557035.1 Rhodospirillaceae bacterium CCH5-H10
GTGGTGGTGGCGACGACGTGCTCGGGCTGCCTCGTGACGGCGGTGGTGCCCTGCCAGTGGCGGGCGTCGATGCTCTGGGCGAAGACCGTCGGGACAATCGACATGCCGGCCACGGCACTGCCCATGAACAGCATTTGCCGACGGGGCAAATGCGGGATGAAGCGGGGAGCCGGCTTGTTACTGGAATGCACGATTGGATCTCTCGGGGACCCGGAAATTGCTCGTTTTCAGGAGCTTACAAACACCATGACACTTTGGCTCAATTGAGGCCGGAGCCCCAAGAACACTGCCACCTTAGCACTTCGGCGGGGTGGCCATTCTCAATCATGCCGACCTGTGGCGCGAATGCCACAGGTCGGCAGGGGCCGCGAATCAACCCTGGCTAGCTGCGCTTGACCTTGTCGGCGGCGTTGGTCGACTGGATCTGTTCGCGAATGCGAATCCAGTCCTGCTCGCTGTAGGACATCATGTTGGAGAAGGTGCCGTTGCCCATGATGCCCATGGCGCCGTCGATCGCGATGACCTCGCCGTTGATGTACTCGACCTCCTCGCTCATCAGGAAGGCGGCCATGTTGGCGAGTTCGCTGGGGCGGCCGACACGGCCCATCGGATTGCGCGTGTTATAGCGGGTGTCGTTGCCCTCCTGCAGCGGATTGAGCCGCGCCCAGGCGCCCTCGGTCGGGAAGGGACCCGGCGCGATGGCGTTGAGGCGGATGCCGTGGCGCGCCCATTCGACGGCCAGGCTCTGGGTCATGACGGCGACGCCGGCCTTCGACATGGCGGACGGCACGACGAAGGGGCTGCCGGTCCATACCCAGGTTGTGAGGATGCTGAGGACACTCGCCTTGCGCTGCTCGGCGATCCACCGCTTGCCGCAGGCGTTGGTCATGTAGAACGTGCCGTGCAGGACGATGTTGGCGATGGCGTCGAAGGCACGGGGGCTGAGGTCCTTGGTCTGGGAGATGAAGTTGCCGGCGGCGTTGTTCACCAGGCCATCGAGCGGCCCGCTCGCCCAGATCTGATCGATCATCTCCTCCACCGCCGTGGCCACGCGGATGTCGACCGAGTGGAAATCCACCCGCCGGCCGGGATTCTTCTCCATCACCTGCTTGGCCGTCTCCTCGAGGACGCCGCCGCGGCGGCCGCATATCACACAGTCTGCACCCAGCTCGACGAACTTCTCCAGCATCATGCGACCGAGGCCCGTACCGCCACCGGTGATGAGAAATCTCTTGCCCTTGAACAGGTCGGTCTTGAACATTTCCGGCTCCTCCCGAGACGCTTCACGTGTTTCGTCTAGCGTGAGGCAGCAATCCCACACAAGGACTGTTGCTTCCTTCGCAAAGCACGTTTACGATTTCCGCATAACAACACGGGATCGTTGAATGACGACCCATCTGGGAGAGACGAGCGGGGACGTCGGTACGGTTGAGCTGCGTGGTAAGGTCAAGTGGTTCAACGCCGTCAAGGGTTTTGGGTTCTTGGCCCTCGACAGTGATAACAGCGACGCGTTCCTGCATGTAACGACGCTACGCCAATCCGGGCATGAGGATCTCAAGCCCGGTGCAACCGTAGTGTGCGCCGGTGTCCGCGGCCCGAAGGGGTGGCAGGTCATGAGGGTGATCGAGGTCGATTCGTCGACCGCCGTCGCCACGACTGCAAAGCCGCCGCCCATTCCGGACGGTATCGCCATGGGCGACTACATCACCGCTTTGGTGAAATGGTACAATAACGAGCGCGGTTATGGCTTCGTCACGCGCGAGGCGGCCGACGGCGACATCTTCGTGCATGCCGCCGTTCTGCGGCGGCATGGAATGGAATCGCTGGCGCCGGGCCAGAAGGTGATGATCCGCATCGCCGAAGGCCAGAAAGGCCTTCAGGTCGTCGAGATTCGCGGCGCCTGACGGCGCCGCCCTATCTGATTTCCCGCAGGTAGCTGTCGAGCGGCGGCGCCTGCTTGATCAGACCGCGCTTCACGAGAAACTCGGCGAAGGTTGCGTAGCGCGCGCGATCGAGCGCGGCGGGATCGGCGGCCAGGAGCGGCACCGTATCCTTCCACGCCAGCTGGTTGAGATCGTTGTCGAGATCCTTGCCGTACTTCGAGAAGCTCGCCCAGGCTTCCGCGGGATTGGCCGTCAGCCATGCAGTTGATTCGGCAAGCGCCGCGAGAAGCTTCTTCGTGCGGGCGGCGTCGACCGTCTCGCGCTTGGCCAGGATCACCAGCTCGTCATAGGCCGGCACGCCGTGCTTCTCGACCAGCCACATCCGGCCTTTTGCCTTGTTCAGTTCGAGGTCGTTCAGCTCGAAATTGCGGAAGGCGCCGATGACGCCGTCGACCTGTCGGCTCATCAGCGCGGCGGTGAGCGCGAAGTTGACGTTCACCAGGGTCACGTCCTTGAGCGTGAGGCCCGCGCTTTCCAGCATCGCCCCCAGCACGGCCTCCTCGAATCCCGAGACGGAGAAGCCGATCTTGCGGCCCTTGAAGTCGGCGATCGTCTTCACGGGTGAGTCCTCGAGCGCGACCAGCGAGTTGAGTGGCTGCGCCACCAGCACGCCGACGCGCACCAATGGCAGCCCTTCGGCTGCCAGCATCTGCAGTGTCGGCTGATAGGAGAGGGCATAGTCGGCCTGCCCGGCGGCAACGAGCTTGGGCGGCGCGTTGGGATCGGCCGGCGCGATCAGTTCGACGTCGAGACCTTGCTTCTCGAACAGGCCCCGCTGCTTGGCGATCACCAGCGCGGCGTGGTCGGGGTTCACGAACCAGTCGAGCAGGATACGGACCTTGTCTTGCGCTGCCGCTGGAAGGGCGAGGCAGCAGAGCGCCGTTGCGACGGCAATCAATCGAATCATCACGTTCATGGTCAGTCTCCTTGAATGGGTTGCCAGGGCACGAGCCGTCGCGCCAGCCGGTCCGTCGTAACGTAGAGCGCGAGTCCGAGCAGGCAGAGGATGAAGAGGGCGGCGAAGGCGAGCGGCGTCTGGCCGCGCGCGAGCGATTGCGTCATGAGGAAACCGAGGCCGGCGCTGGCGCCGACCCATTCCCCGATCACCGCGCCGATCGGCGCCACGGCGGCGGCGATGCGCGCGCCCGAGGCGAATGCCGGCAGGGCGGCCGGAAGCCTGATCTGAAGGAGGATGGCGCGCGGCGAGGCATCCATCGTCCGCGCCAGTTCGAGCCAGCCGGGATCGGTACGGCGCAGCCCGTCGTAGAGGCTGCTGACCACCGGAAAGAAGATCACGAGGGCGGCCATCGCGACTTTCGAGGCCATGCCGTATCCCAGCCAGAGGACGAGCAGCGGCGCGATCGCGATCACGGGCACGGCCTGCGAGACGATGACCAGCGGCAGCGCCCAGCGTCGCCAGCCCGCCGACGCAGCGAACAGCACTGCAAGCGCAGCGCCCAGGAACAGGCCGAGCGCCAGACCGAGGATCATCTCGCTTGCCGTCCATGCGGCCTGCTCGATCAATAGTTCGCGGCGGTCGATCAGCACGATGGCGACGCGCGAGGGCGGTGGCAGGATGTAGGGCGGCACCCCGGTCAGCCAGACCAGCAGTTCCCACGCGACCAGCAAGCCGATGGCGGTGATCAGCGGTCTCACGAGCCGTGCCTCAGTTCCCGGATCAGGCGTGCCTGGAGGGCGAGCAGTTCCGGATCGGCGGGATCGCGCGGCACCGCGCCCACCGGTGCGATGAGCGGACCCGGGCTGAGGGGATTGCCGGACAGCACGCGGATCTCGTGACCCATGCGCAGCGCTTCCAGCGGATCGTGCGTCACCATCACGACCGTTCGGCCCTCGAGGAGGCTGGCGGCGAGGTCCTGCAGGTCGAAGCGCGTGACGGCGTCGAGATGGCCGAACGGTTCGTCCATCAGGACGATCTGCCGGTCCTCGCAAAGCGTGCGGGCAAGGGCCGCGCGTTGGCGCATGCCGCCCGAGAGGGTCTGCGGCAGGGCATCGAGACGGTCACCCAGGCCGACCTCCGCGAGCAACGATCGGGCGCGCGCTTCGGCGGCGCGGCGGGCGGTCTCGTCGCGGCGCAGTCGATGGCCCAGCAGCACGTTGTCGAGCACCGGCAGCCAGGGAAGCAGCAGGTCGCGTTGGGCCATGTAGGCCACCGGCCCGGCCGGCGCGGTGCCAGGCAGCAGCCCGGCAAGATGACGCAGCAGGGAGGTCTTTCCGACACCGCTGCGGCCCAGCAGGCAGGTCGTGCGGCCGGCCGCGAAGTCGATCGACAGGTTCTCGGCCACGACATGGCCGTCGAGAACGATGTGCGCCGAACGCACGGAAAGGGCAGGAGAAGACATCGACGAGCCACCAGTCCCTACGCCGGCATTAACCGGATCAGGTTCGGGGTCGTCCTTCCGGACCTCTCAGCCGCGCGGTGCGGCTCCCCCCGATGAGCGGAGGCCACTATGGTCAGGCGATTCCGTTCACGCAAGCGTCATCGGTTTGACGAAATCGCCGTCCACGCTCTATGCCATGGCCATGGTTCAAGCAGTCAAAAGCCCGGCATTTGGCCGGCGTCTCTTCCTCGCAGCGCCGCTCGTGCTGGCCGGCGGGGTCGCCTGCGCGCAGCAGGGCGGTAGCGACGTCCCCTTCAAGCGCTCGTCGCTCGTGGTGGTGTCCGGCGGCCGGGACATCAAGTTCGACGTCGAGCTGGCGCTGGACGATACGCAGCGGGCGCGCGGCCTGATGTTCCGCGAGAAGCTCGGGCCCTATGAGGGGATGCTGTTCGATTTCTACAAGGAAGCGCCAGTCAGCTTCTGGATGAAGAACACGCTGATCCCGCTCGACATGATCTTCATTGCCGCCGATGGCACGATCAAGTCGATCCATGCCAATGCCGTGCCGCATTCGACCGAGACGATTCCCAGTCAGTTCCCCGTGCGCGCCGTCCTCGAAATCAACGGCGGCAGCGCCAAGCTCCTGGGCATCAAGCCGGGCGACAAGGTCCTCCACCCGATCTTCGGCAACGCCTAGCCTCATTCAGCGCTTCAACGCGCATGTCATGCCGTCGCCGACGGCCAGCAGGGCAATGTCGACTCTCTGGTCGGTCTTGAGCCTGGCATTGAGGGCGCGGAGCGCCTGCGTATCGCGATCGACGTCGGTGGGGTCGGCGACCGAACCGCCCCACAGGACATTGTCGATCAGTACCAGGCCGCCTTTTCGCACGAGCTTGAGACAACGCTCGTAGTAGGCATCGTACTCGTCCTTGTTCGCGTCGATGAAGGCGAGGTCGAGCTGGCCGGTCAGGCCCTGCGCCAGCAGCCAGTCGAGCGTGGCGAGTGCCGGTCCGATCGTGAGCTCGATGCGGCTCTCGATGCCGGCTTCCTTCCAGTAACGGCGCGCGACCTTCGTGTAGTCGGTGCTGACATCGCAGCACCAGAGCTTGCCGTCTGACGGAAGAGCCTCGGCGATGCACAGCGAGGAGTAGCCGGTGAAGGTGCCGACCTCGACGGCGCGCCGGGCGCCTATGGTGCGGGCAAGCAGGCCGATCTGCTGGCCCTGATGAGCGGAGATCTGCATGCCGGCGCGGGGCAGGGTGGCCGTCTCCTCGCGCAGCCGGCGGCGCAGCGGCGGCTCGCGCAGCCAGTTGGTGTCGACATAGTCGCTCAAGGCACCGTCGATTCTCGGCCAGCTCTTCATGCTCTCTCCTGTTGGCTCGCCACCTTAGTCTCGCTACGGTCGCCCCCCTGAAATGGAGTGGTGGGAGCGGGTATGTCGGATATCGAGATCGCGCGGCGCGCAATCAAGAAGCCAATGAAGGAAGTCGCCGGCCGCCTCGGCATTCCGGAAGATGCACTCGAACCCTATGGTCGCGACAAGGCGAAGCTCGACGGCGACTATGTGAAGTCGCTCGGGAACCGCAAGCACGGCCACCTGATCCTCGTCACGGCGATCAATCCCACCAAGGCCGGCGAGGGCAAGACCACGACCACGATCGGGCTCGGGGATGCGCTGGCCCGCATCGGCAAGAAGACCGCCATTGCGTTGCGCGAGCCGAGCCTCGGGCCGTGCTTCGGTCAGAAAGGCGGCGCCACCGGCGGCGGCCAGGCGCAGATCGTGCCGATGGCCGACATCAACCTGCATTTCACCGGTGACTTCCACGCGATCACGACCGCGCACAACCTGCTGGCCGCGATGCTCGACAATCACATTTATTGGGGCAACGCCCTGGGCATCGACGCGCGCCGCGTTTTCTGGCCGCGCGTTCTCGACATGAACGACCGCGCCCTGCGCGACACGGTCGTCAGCCTGGGCGGCGTCGCCAATGGCTTTCCGCGGCAGGCGCGCTTCGACATCACGACGGCGTCGGAGGTCATGGCGATCCTCTGCCTGGCCACCGACCTGGAGGACCTCGAGCAGCGGCTGGCGCGGATCGTCGTCGCCGAGACCCGCGAGGGCAGGCCGGTCACGGCCGGCGACCTCAAGGCGGCCGGTGCGATGGCCGCCGTGCTGAAGGATGCGGCCAAGCCCAATCTCGTGCAGACGCTGGAGAACAATCCGGTCCTGATTCATGGCGGCCCGTTCGCGAACATCGCGCATGGCTGCAACTCGGTGATCGCCACGCGCGCGGCGCTCGCACTGGGCGACTATGTCGTGACCGAGGCCGGCTTCGGCGCAGACCTGGGCGCGGAGAAGTTTTTAGACATTAAGTGCCGCCAGGCCGGGCTGAAGCCCGAGCTCGCGGTGGTCGTGGCCACCGTGCGCGCGCTCAAGCTGCACGGCGGTGCCGACGAGAAGACGCTGGAGAAGGAGGATGTCGGCGCGGTCGAACGCGGCCTGCCGAACCTGTTGCGGCATGTCGAGAATCTGCGGAAGTTCGGCCTGCCCGTGCTGGTCGGCATCAACCGCTTCCTGACCGACACGCCGGCCGAGCTGGACCTGATCGAGAGCAAGTGCGCGGCAGCGGGCGCCAAGGCCTTCTTGTGCGAGCATTGGGCCAAGGGCGGTGCGGGCGCCGAGGCTCTGGCGCGTGCCGCAGTCGAGACCATTGATGAAGGCAAGGCCGCGTTCAGGCCGCTCTATGCGGACGAACTGCCGCTTGCGGAGAAGATCGAGACCATCGCGCGCGAGATCTATCGCGCGTCGGGCGTGTCGATCGCGGGGCCGGCGAAGCGGCGTCTCAAGGCGCTGGAGGCGGCGGGGTACGGCAAGCTGCCGGTCTGCATCGCCAAGACGCAGTACAGCTTCGCGGCCGACCCTGAACTGCGCGGCGCGCCCACGGGACATGTATTGCCGATCCGCGAAGTGCGCCTGTCCGCCGGTGCGGGTTTCGTCGTGGCGATGGCCGGCGAGATCATGAGCATGCCGGGATTGCCGCGCGTGCCGGCGGCGGAGCGGATCCGCCTGACCGAAAACGGCGAAGTGGACGGGATTTTCTGAGATGCGCACCTATCCGTTCGTCACGGTCGACGTCTTCACCACCGTGCGCTTCGGCGGCAATCCGCTGGCGGTCTTTCCCGATGCGCGCGGCATGAGCGACGCCGAGATGCAGTCGCTCGCCGCCGAGTTCAATCTCAGCGAAACGACGTTCGTGCTGCCGCCGGAGGATCCTGCGCACACCGCGCGGGTGCGCATCTTCACGCGCACGCGCGAGATGCCGTTCGCCGGCCATCCCAACGTCGGCACGGCCTATGTGCTGGCGCAGCAGGGCAGGGACAAGGGCGGCAAGCTCCTGTTCGAGGAACTGGCGGGCCTCGTCGAGATCGATGTGGAGCGTGACGCTTCGGGATCACCGGTCGGCGCCACCATCGCCGCGCCGCAGCCGCTGTCGCTCGGGCCGGAACTGCCGGTCGAGACGGTCGCCGCCTGCGCCAGCCTGCAGCCGGCCGACATCCGCGTCGGCGCACACAAGCCCGTCGGTGCGTCGCTCGGCAATCCGTTCGTCATCGCGGAGGTCGAGCCCTCCGCTCTGACACGCGCGACGCCCGACTTCCCGTCCTTCCGTCAGGCCCTGGAGCGGACGCCGGCCCTCAACGGCCGGCTCGGCCTCTACCTCTATGCCCATGCCGGGCACGGGAGCGTCCAAGCCCGCATGTTCGCGCCGCTGGGCGGCACGATCGAGGACCCCGCGACGGGAAGCGCCGCCGGACCGCTCGGCGCGCTGCTCCTGTCGCTGACGAGCGAGCCGGAGCTGGGCCTCGACATTCATCAGGGCGTGGTCATGGGGCGCCCGAGCCTTCTGCGGGTCGTCGCGCGCCGCGCGGCGGATGGCATCCGGGCCAACATTGCGGGCCAGTGCGTACCGGTGCTGCGGGGCGAAGCCGAACTCGGCTAGTTCGGCCTGAAGGCGTGCTGTTTCAGGGCGGCGAGCGAGACGACCTGGAGCGTGACGGCATGGGTGGCCTCCAGAACGACCTGGGGCGCCGCATTTGCGTCGTAGGCTTCCTTCCAGCGGCTGGCGCAGAGGCACCAGCGGTCGCCGGGATTGAGGCCGGGGAAGCCGTACTGCGGCATCGGTGTGCTGAGGTCGTTGCCCCGGGATCTGGAGAAGGTGAGGAATTCGGCCGTGAGGACCACGCAAACCGTGTGCAGGCCGAGATCCTCGGCGCCCGTATTGCAGCAGCCGTCGCGGTAGAAGCCGGTAACCGGCCGGGTGGAGCAGGGCATCAGCACGCCGCCGAGCACATTTATGGACGGGGCACGGCCCGGGCGGCCCTGCTCGGGCGTCTGATCGAACATGGACCTATCGTAGCATCCGGAATTTGCCCTTTCGAGCGGAGAGGGCCGCTGGTAGAAACCCTCGCGTCAAAGAGGTGTATCGGCGGGGCGTAGCGCAGTCTGGTAGCGCGTCTGCCTTGGGCGCAGAAGGTCGTCGGTTCGAATCCGGCCGCCCCGACCACGCCCGAAAACGGAGTAGCGAGAGCCATGCAGGTTCGCATCTTCAAGCCGGCCAAGACGGCCATGCAGTCCGGAACGGGCAATACCCACGAGTGGGTGCTGGAGCCGGAGCCGTCGCGCAAGGAGATCGACCCCTTGATGGGCTGGACAAGCTCGCGCAATACGATGCAGCAGATCCGCCTGTTCTTCCCGACGCTGGAAGAGGCGAAGGCCCATGCCGAGAAGAACGGCTGGCAGTACACGGTCGAGCAGCCGCACAGCAGGCCGGTGCGGGCCAAGGCCTACGCCGACAATTTCGCGTACAATCGCGTCGGTCGCTGGACGCACTGACCAATTCTCGTTCATCCACGGTGCTGTAGTTCCTGGGCTGCGAGTTGCTGCACCAGCGCCCAGCCGACCTCGCCGCCGTGCAGGGGCTCGTTACGCCCGCTCATGGTTTCCTGCCCGAGTATTCGCAGGCAGCGTACTTGGTGGTCGATGCGCCGCAGGCCCAGCATCCGTGCCTCGCTCCGCCTGCAGCCGTAGGACCGGGCCAGAGCGGTGACCGGACCTCAATTGGACGCCCTCGGAGATCAAGCGGGAACATACCCGTTCAAGGATCGCCCTGCCTGGCAACCTTCACCTTCGCTGAGCGTTTAGCTTCCGAGCTTCAGGGCCCATCAGCGTTCGACGAGTCTCGAATGCATATAGTTCGGAGGATTGCGCCATGATCGACGAAAAGGAACAACCTCCCGAGCAGGCTTCATTCAAGCGTGTCTATGTTGAACCGGTTCTCGTTCGTCTTGGCACGGTGGAACAGTTGACCCAGTCTGTCGGCAACAGGGGTGCCAGGGATGGTCAGCGGAGGGGAAGGAATAAGCGAACGAGCTTTTGAGGCTGGCGGTCTTCGGCCCGGCGAAGGCCCGCGCCGCGTCCAGTGCACGAGTGCGGATCGGGAAGCTCTCCATCCTCTGTGTAACGACAGTAAGCAAAGAAGATCGCGATCGGGCCTAGGTCGTTGGGGGCGATACTGCTTCGAAAGATGCCGGCACCGTCGGCCCTCACTTCAGTTGGCTTAGTCGTCTCTGCTGAGATCCCGACGCTCAATCTGACAGGCCTGCCGTTAGAAGGCGTCGCGCGGCCGGCGCTGCCGCAGAAAGCGGTGCTGAAAGTCCGGACGATGATCCCGTAGCTGCCGGTATGTGCCGCCCCGGTACGACGCTGCCCACGCCACCGCCGCAAAGGTGCGGCAGCCGGCGCAGGGGAGCAAGTTTCCGGACCTGTCGGCGCCGTGCTAGGAAGCGCGCTGACGGGCAGAAGCGAGAACCGAGTCCCCAGCAACGGTCCCCAAGAGGTGACCGGGCGGGCGAGGTATAGCGCAATAAGCCCGCAGATGCTGAATGCGCCCGTAGCTCAGGGGATCAGAGCAACCGCCTTCTAAGCGGTAGGTCGTTGGTTCGAATCCAACCGGGCGCGCCATCCTTCAGAATATTAGTTGCAGTTGGTGTGTCGCGATTTTGCAGGGCTGAATCCCCTTAAGTAGTGCGATTCATTATCACTGCCATTTTCTTTCCATGATAATAACTCGCATTCTCCCCAATTGAGGGGAGGCGAGTTTGCTTCTGGGGAGAAGACATGGCGAAGCGCGTACCGGTAAAAACCGCCCTTGTTGGATTGCTCGTAGCCCCCGCGGCGATGGCCCAGCAGGAAACCGCCCAGACGCCGACATCTCCGCCAGCGGACCCATCCCAGAACCAGCCGGCCAATCCGTCCGGCGCGCCGGCGACGATGCAGACCGTGACGGTGACCGGCAGCCGTCCCAGCGAGGACTTCCAGGTCACCCGTGGCTCGATCAACCGCCTGGGCGCGGCCAATCTGATGGACGTGCCGCAGTCGGTGGTCGTCATCAACCGGGCCCTGATGCAGTCGCAGGGCGTCACGCGGCTCGAGGACGCGGTCCGCAACGCGCCGGGCGTCACCATCGGCTCGGCCGAAGGCGGCAACATCGGCACCAACATCAACATCAATGGCTTTTCGGCCCGTACCGACCTCTACCTCGACGGCATGCGCGACCGCGGCCAGTACTATCGTGACGTGTTCGCGCTGGAGCAGGTCGAGGTCCTGATGGGCCCGTCCTCGATGCTGTTCGGCCGCGGCTCGACCGGCGGCGTCATCAACCAGGTGACGAAGAAGCCGTTCCAGAAGCAGGCGACCGAGCTCAGCGTCCAGGCCACGACCAACGGCCTCGTGCGCACGACGGCCGATGTGAACACGCCCTTCCAGGAAAACAACGCGGCGCGCGTGTCGGCGATGTTCCAGGTCGGCAAGGCGTCGACCGTCGACCAGACGAATGTGCTGGATTTCGGCCTGGCGCCGACGGTCAAGCTCGGCATCGGGACCCCGACCGAGATCACGCTCGGCGCGATCCTGCAGCACCGCAAGGATCAGGTGAACTACGGCGTGCCGAACCTGAACGGCTTCCCGCTCAATGCGCCGCCCAACACCGCCTGGGGCTTCAACGACGACTATACCGAGCAGGACGTCATCGCCCTGCAGAGCCTGATCGAGCACAAGTTTTCGCCCAACATGAGCCTTCGCAACCAGACGGAGTTCGTCTGGGTGAATACGTCCGTCCGCGAAACCTCGGGCGGCTTCGTCGGCACGCTCGGCAACAACAACCGCTTCGTCGCGGCGGCGCCTCTCACCGGCAACGTCCCGTACAGCGCCCAGCCGCTCGGCAATCTGTGGGTCCGGCAGCTCAGCCGCGACCGCAACATCAACGACATCACCGTCGAGAACCAGACCGAGGTCCTGTCCAGGTTCGACACCGGCTCTGTCGGCCATACGCTGCTGATGGGCATCGACATCAACTACGAATCCTACACCAACCAGCAGATGAGCCGCACGGGGACGTGTTTCGGCAACGCGCTGCCGACAGGCTCCGTCGGCTGCACGCCGGCGGGCTATACGGTGGGCGCCAATACGCCGGGTAACGTCGCAACGGTCTTCGGAAACTATGCGTCGTCGTCGGCGTGGGGCGCGGGCTTCTATGCCAACGACACCATCCAGCTCCTTCCGGAGCTGAAGGTCGTCGCCGGACTTCGCTGGGATTACTACGCGGCCCAGATCGCCAATTCGATCAATCGCAACAACACGGCCGGCAATACGGCGGTCGCGGGATTGCAGCAGACCGACACGTTCCTCAGCGTCCGTGGCGGCGTGATCTACGAGCCGACGCCGGCACAGTCCTACTATGTGTCGTACAGCACCTCGTTCAATCCCTCGCTCGAGCAGCTCACCTCGACGACGGGCACGCAGAACCTGCCACCGGAGAACAACAAGGGCGTGGAGGCCGGCGTCAAATACGAGCTGCTCGGCGGCAACCTGTCGCTCAACGGTGCGGTCTTCTCGATCATCAAGAACAACGCCCGCACGGCCAATCCCGACGGCACCTTCTCGCCGACCGGCAACGTGCAGGTGAGCGGTGCACGCGCCAACTTTGCCGGACGGATCACGCCGGAATGGCAGATCTTCGGCGGCTATGCCTATCTGAACGGCGTCATCCTCCAGGGCCTGAACTACCAGAATGGCCAGGGCAACACGACCGGCAAGGTGCCGCTCAACACGCCGCGCGACACGGCCAACCTCTGGACGACCTACACGTTCAACGAGACCTACGAGGTCGGCGGCGGCTTCTTCTACGTCGGCCAGCGCTACGCCAACAACACCAACTACGTCGTCGTGCCGGCCTACACACGCGTCGACCTGACGGCTGCCTACAAGCAGCCGGCCTACGACGTGCGCCTGAACGTCTACAACCTGTTCAACACGAAGTACTACGATGGCGTCATCGCCTCGGATGGCGGCCGTGCGGTCGTCGGCTCCGGACTGACGGGGATGATCACGCTCAACTACCGCCTGTGATCTGACGGAAGCCGCCGCCCGTCATGCTCGTGTGTGTTCCCAACGTCCTCAACGCCGCGCAGCTCGTCAGCCTGCGCGAGCGGCTGGCGCGCTCGAATGCCTGGGTCGACGGTCGCGTGACCGCCGGCTACCAGGGCGCGCCGGTGAAATTCAATCAGCAGATCGACGAACGCTCCGAGACGGCCGTCGCCTGCCAGCGCATCGTCGGCGCGGCACTGGAAGTCCACCCGGTCTTCATCAGCGCCGTGCTGCCGAACGAGATCTACCCGCCGATGTTCAATCGCTACGGCGAGGGCATGAGATTCGGTGCCCATGTCGACGGCAGTGTCCGCATCAACCCGCACACCGGCCGCAAGCTCAGGACGGACGTGTCCGCCACGTTGTTCCTCAGCAATCCCGAGGACTATGACGGCGGCGAGTTGCAGATCGAGGACACGTACGGCCAGCACAGCGTCAAGCTGAAGGCCGGCGACATGGTCGTCTATCCGGCGACCAGCCTGCATTCCGTGGCGCCGATCACGCGCGGCGTGCGCACGGCCTGCTTCTTCTGGGCGCAGAGCCTGATCCGCGACGACATGCAGCGCTCGCTGCTGCACGACATGGACAATGCCATCCAGCGCCTGAACGAGACCAATGCCGACGAGATGGCGCGCCGCTCGCTGATCGGCTGCTATCACAACCTCGTGCGGCAATGGAGCGAGACCTGATGGCTGTTGCCACGGCCGCGGCCGCAAGCCGGGTCAATCGCCGGCTCACCTTCGTGCGCTGGGTTCGCAAGACCCATGGCTGGTTCGGGCTGTGGGGGGCGTTGCTCGGTCTGTTATTCGGTCTGAGCGGCATCTGGCTCAATCATCGCAGCGTGATGAAGCTCGAATTGCCCGACCAGAAGCAGGTCAACGCCCAGATCGCCTTGCCCGATCCCGCGCCGGCCAACATCGCGGCAATGAGCCAGTGGTTGAAGGACACGCTGAAGATCGATCGTGGTCCCAACGTGGCCCGGGTCGAGAGGGCGCGTGCGGTACCCTGGACCGAGCGGACTCCCGGCGGCGGTGCGGGCGAGGGCGCTGCCCGGCCCCTGCAACAACCCGAGCGCTGGGTGATGAACTTCGGCGGCCCGAACCATCTAGTGCAGGCCGAGTATTGGGTCGGCAACAAGTCGCTTTCGGTGCGTACCACGCAGAATGGATTCATCTCGACCCTGGTCAACCTGCACAAGGGCACGGCCATGCCCGTGCCGTGGATCCTGTTGATCGACACGCTGGCCGGCAGCATGATCTTCCTGTCGGTCAGCGGCGTGATCCTGTGGTGGGAGACCCACCGCAAGCGTGCGGTCGGCATCACGATTTTCGCCGTGGCCGTCGCCGCAACGGTCGCACTCGCCATCAGCCCGCTCGAGTTGTAGTGAGCGTTTGATGCAAGAGCCCGTGTCTTCCGT
>LSKJ01000321.1 GCA_001557035.1 Rhodospirillaceae bacterium CCH5-H10
GGCGTCGAGCACGCGCATCGCCACCGCCATGTCGCTGGGATGGGTGGCGATGCAGGCCTCGCTGGCGCCAACCACGGCATGCTGGCGGTTGATGCCGCCGATCGCTGAGCAGCCGCTGCCGGGCCGGCGTTTGTTGCACGCCATGTTGGTGTCGTAGAAGTAGGGACAGCGCGTGCGCTGCAGCAGGTTGCCCGCGGTCGTCGCGCGATTGCGCAACTGGCCCGACGCGCCGGCCAGCAGCGCCCGCGACAGGACGGCGTAGTCGCGCCGCACCCGCGCATCGGCCGCCAGATCGGTGTTTCGCACCAGCGCTCCGATGCGCAGGCCGCCATCCTGGGTCGGCTCGATCGTGTCGAGCTTCAGCCCGTTCACGTCGATCAGATGGGCCGGCGCTTCGATCTGCAGCTTCATCAGGTCGAGCAGGTTGGTGCCGCCGGCGATGAACTTCGCCTCGGGTCGGCCTGCCGCCGCTGCCGCGGCCTCGGCGGGGG
>LSKJ01000322.1 GCA_001557035.1 Rhodospirillaceae bacterium CCH5-H10
TCTCCCGCCAGCACCGGACCGCCCCACAGAACGGGCGTGCGGGCCTTCGCGTCCTCGTAGCGCGTGAGCGGCGTGACCCAGCGGACCTTGCCGGTGTCCCGGACCATGGCCACGATGTCGGCATTGCCGGTCATCAGGAACAGGAAGCGTCCCGCCGTCCACGGCGTCTGGCTGCCACCGATGTTGCGGTCCCACTGACGCTGACCCGAGCGGAGATCGATACCGGCGATCTGTCCCGCCGAACCCATCGCGATCACGAGGCCGCGGTCGATCACCGGCCGACCGCGAATGTCGGCGAGGTTGCCGAAGGCGCGGATGTCGGCCCGCGCGCCGATCAGCGATTCGTTCCAGACGGGACGACCGTTGTCGATGCGCAGCGCCACCAGCTCGCCCGAGGTGAAGGGCGCGACGACGTAGTCGCCGGACCCGGCCGGACTGTTGCCGCCGACATAACCGGCCGTTTCCTGGAGGCCGGCGAACTGCCAGAGATCGGAGCCATCGGAGGCGGCCAGCGCATGCAGCTTGTTGTCGATGGCGATGACGAAGACGCGGTCGCCGAACACCAGCGGCGAGCCCCGCACCGGTGCGCTGACGGTCGAGTTCCAGTCCTCCTTGCCGGTCGCCGGATCGAGCGAATAGACCATGGCGAAGCCGGTCGTCACGAACAGCCGGCCGCCATAGTAGGCAAGACCGCCGCCGAACTCGTCGGAGTCGCGGGCTTTCTCCGGCGAAAGCGAAACCCGCCACAGCAAGGCGCCGGTATCGGCGTTGAAAGCCGAGACCGTACCCTGGGCGTCCTTGGCGAAGACCTTGCCCTCGGCGACGACGGGCGGCGTGGTGAGAATGCGCGTCCCGCTGCTGCCCGAGCCGACGTCCGCCGTCCAGATGACCTGGGGCGAGTCGCTGATCGCCAGGTTGTGCATGGCGTTGTTCGGGAAGCCTCCCGACTGCGGCCAGGAGTCGTTGACCGTCGGCGGGGGCAGCACGACCTGCAGGCCCGCCACGTCGCTGTCGGCTTCGAGGTCCTTCCGGTCGCCCAACACGGAAATCCGCTCGCCCGGGAGCGGGGTCTTCTTCTTGTCGAAGATATCGCAACCCGAGAGGGCGCTCACCATCAGGACGGCGGCGAGGAGAAGACGGGGATTGGCCACACGCATTACGCTCGACATCGGACTACTTCGCCTCCGCGCCGCCGTGGAGATTGAGCATCGCCGAGACCCGCTGGGACGTGCCCTGGGGTACGGCGGGATCCTTGGCGATCTCGTTCCACAGTTCCTTCGCGCGCTTGGTGTCGCCCTTGCGGGCAGCCAGCATCGCCTGGAGCTCGCGCACGCTCAGACCGAACGGACGACCCGGTCCCGCGAGGGGTTCGAGCTTGCCGACCATCTCCTCGGCCTTGGGGGTATCGATGCTCTTGTAGGCCGCGATCACCATCGCGAGGTCGCTGAGTTCGGAAGCCGACAGCTTCGGCGCCACGGTCGCGAGCGCGGTTACCTGCTCCTCCAGCGTCGGCAGAAGCTGGGCTGCCGCGAGGGCCGCGAGCGAGCGGTACGGCTGGAGCGCATTAGCGCCCTGCTTCTCGAGTTCGGCGCGCGCCGCCGCCGGATCGGTCGCGATCTGCGCCAGCGCGGCCGAATAGGCGGCACTGGCCGCGGCCCGCTGGGACTGCTCGTATTGCCGCCAGCCGACGAATCCCGTCACGCCGACGACCACGGCGACGGCACCGGCAACGACCCAGGTCCCGTAACGGCTCCACCATTCCTTCATCTCGTCCTTGCGGACGGCTTCGTCGATTTCATGGAACGCGGCGGAGTCGGACACAGAGTGCTCCCGGAATATCGCGAAATATCAACAGCTTCAGCGGCGGTTCATAGCCCCCTACCCTCGCTTTGGCAAACAACGGAATGGGGTCGGGGCGACGCTTTACCCCCACCGGCGGTTCTGCAAGTATTCACACGACTGACATGTTCGAAGTCACGGTGGCATGAACAACTTGTACCGTTTGGCCGATCAGCGCGCCCGACGCCGGATTGTCTCATTCGACAAGCGGGAACTGTCGCGGCTTCTGGGTCTCTACAGCATGCGTGTGGCTTCGGGCGAATGGCGCGACTACGCCATCGATTTCCGGCCGGGCATGGCCGTTTTCTCCATCTTCCGTCATACCGCCGAGCAGCCGCTGTTCGCGATCGCCAAGGTGCCAGGGGGCGGTAGCGGCAGCGGCTACATCGTCTACAACGGCCCGCGCAAGCTCGCGCACGGCGATACGCTCGAAGACGTCCTTCGCGTCTTCGAGCGCAAGCTCAAACTGCTGCTGGGTTGACGCTACTTCTTCGGCGTCGTGGCGGCGCCGATGCCGGCACCGACCGCCGTGCCCACGAGGACAGGCGCCACAAGCGGCCAGCCGGCGATCGCGCCGACCGCAAGGCCGGTACCGGCGCCGATGCCGCCACCGGTGACGGCACGTTCGCCCCAGGTGTCGCCGCAAGCGGAAACCGAGAGCGCCAGGGGAAGAGCGAGAACAGCAACGGCAGCAATTTTCATTTCAGACCTCGAATAAAGAGGAGGCACGACCTGATCGGTCGCGAGAAATCAATTTTCTTGTCGATCTAATGATTTATAAGCCGATCTTTATTATTCTCGCATCAAAAGTCAACAACGTCCGTTATCTAGCTGAATTATAACGATTTAAACTTCCGTTTGTTCCGTCATCGAGAGGAAGCGAGATGAATTCGGCTGGCAAGTATCGCGACAGCCTGCCCCAGGCCGCCGGCACCCTCTTCCTGACCGATGGCGGCATCGAAACCTGCCTGATCTTCCACGACGGGCTGGACCTTCCCCTGTTCGCCGCCTTTCCGCTCCTGCGGGATCCGACGACCCGCCCCCTCCTGATCCGGTATTACGAGCGCTACATCGAGATCGCCCGCGCGCATGGCACCGGCTTCATCCTCGAGAGCCCGACCTGGCGAGCGAGCGTGGACTGGGGTGCCAGGCTCGGCTACTCGGCCACGGACGTCGCCGCGCTCAACGCCGAGGCGATCGGGCTCATGCATGAGCTGCGCAAGGCCCACGAGCCCCCGTCCTCGCCGATGTTGGTCAGCGGCTGCATCGGCCCGCGCGGCGACGGCTACGTCGCGGGCGAGGTCATGCCGGAGGACGCCGCAGAGAGCTATCACGCGCTGCAGGTCTCGGCCTTTGCCGAGGCCGGCGCCGACATGGTGACCGCCATCACCATGACCAATACGAATGAGGCCATCGGCATCGCGCGGGCGGCACAAAAAGTCGGCATGCCTCTGGCGCTCTCCTTTACGCTGGAGACCGATGGTCGATTGCCGACCGGGCAGACGCTGTCCGACGCAATCATGCGGGTCGACGAGGCCACCGCGAACGGCCCGGCCCATTACATGATCAACTGCGCCCACCCCAGCCACTTCGAGAGTGTTCTGCGATCGGACCAGGCCTGGACGCGGCGCATCCGCGGGCTTCGCGCCAATGCCTCGCGCCGCAGCCACCGGGAACTGAACGACTCGCCCGATCTCGACGCCGGCGATCCGCTCGAGCTGGGACGTCAGTATCGCGACCTCGTGCAGGCGCATCCGCAGCTGAATGTGCTGG
>LSKJ01000323.1 GCA_001557035.1 Rhodospirillaceae bacterium CCH5-H10
GAGCAGGAGCTTGGTCGAAAGGCGCATGTCGTCCCGGGCCTGGGCTGGAAAAGCCGTTTCAAGTCAGATGGTTGTATCAGATGCAGTCCCAGCCGCGCCATTGCGGCCCGGGGCGGGACCGGAATTGCCGCCGCACCCCTCAGGATACGAGGACGTACCAGCCTTCGACGGATGAAGCCGCGCCACCGGTACCGGCCTTTACGCGGATTCTCTTGGCGCGCACGTCGAGCGACGTGCCGACTCCCACCCTCAGCACGCGCTTCGCCCCATCGACTTCCACCAGCATCGTATTGCCGGGATCGGCCAGCGTGCGCGGGGGCGCGTTGTACACCCGGTAGATCATCGGGCTCGAACCCGCTTCGAGCACTGTTTGCCAGTGCTGTCCCTGGGCGTGGATGCGGCCTGCGGGAACCTGGATGCCGACGACATCCGCAGCGTGATGCGCAGCTGGGCGGACGGTACCGCTCTTGATCCTCGATTGCGCCATCACGAGTGCTCCTTCCGCCGGATTATGGGCGAGCTCGAGGCTGATGGCCAAGGAGCAAAGCAAACGGCCCGCTCTCACTGGAGCGGGCCGCCTTCAAGGGTTGCCGTGTTAGCGCGTGGTGCCGGTCGCGCCACCCGATACGCCACCCGATCCGGATGGCGAGGGTGCCATGCCCTGGTTCACCGAGCCGCCGCCGGTGGTGCCGGCGCCGACGCCCATCGAGCTGGTGCTGCCGCCTGGCGCCGGGGCCGTGCCGCTGCCGGTTGCGCCCACGCCGACACCGACCGAGCCGCCGCCCGGCGTCGTGGTCGTCGTCGCACCGCCACCGACCGAGGCGCCGCCGCTGGTTGCGCCACCGCTCGTGCCGGCGCTGCCGCCCGCGCTGGCGCCACCACCGGCGCTCTGCGCCATGGCAGAGCCGCCGATGAGAAGGGTCGCCGCGGTGATCGCAATGAGCTTCTTCATGAGTTCCTCCTTGATTGGTTCGATGCAGGAGAAACTGGCCGCAACAGCAATCGTTGCCGCGATCTCAACTTTCCAGAAATCGCCGCGTTTCGGCCACCGCGTCGGCAAGACCGATACGCTCGACGACGACACCGGGCGGAAAGGCGCTCAGCAACCGGCTGGGCAAACGAGAATCGAGCATCACGAACACGCCGCGATCGTCGCTGCGACGAATGAGGCGCCCATAGGCCTGTTTCAGACGCAAGCGCGCCAGCATGTCGTCGTATCCGTTCGCCCCCGCACCGGCGGCTTTCCAGTGTGCCTTGCGCGCGCGATGAAGGATGTCGGGGCGCGGCCAGGGTACACGATCGAACACGATCAGGCGCAGCGAGCGGCCGGGCACGTCGACGCCGTCGCGCACCGCATCGGTCCCCAGCAGGCAGGAATGTTCTTCGGCCCGGAAGATGTCGACGAGGGTCGCTGCGTCCATGCCGCCGACATGTTGGGCATAGAGCGGCAGTCCGGCTTCTTCGAGCGTTGTCGCGATGCGCTGGTGGACGGAGCGCAAGCGGCCGATCGCGGTGAAGAGGCCCAGCGCGCCGCCGCCCGACGCAAGGAACAGCTCTCGATAGGCCGCCGCCACCTGGTCGGCATCGTCGCGCTTCACGTCGTTCACGACCAGCACCTTGGTCGCATTGGCATAGTCGAACGGTGAGGCCATCGCGGCGCGGATGGCCGGCACGGCGAGATGCTTCGTGCCGGTGCGCGCCTCGGCGACGGTCCAGTCGGCCTGGCGCGTGGCATCCTCGTCGTTGGCGGCCGTTGGAACACCGAGCGAATCGCGAAGCGTGGCCGATGTGATGATCGCGCCGTGGGCGGGCCGGATCACCGAATTCACGAACGGCTCGGCGGGATCGAGATAGTGGCGGTACATGCCGACGTCGTACTCGCGGCCCTGCACGCGCTCCAAGCCGAACCAGTCGACGAAGGCGGGATCGGCATCGTCGTGCAGGCCGCGCAACATGGCGCGCCAGGATTCGAGCGTGAGTTCGCAGCGGTTGGTGAGCGACCGCGCCAATCCTTCGATTCGCGAGCGCTGGCTGGAGTCGAGCTTGTCGGCCTCGCCTTCGAGCTTCGCGCGCAGCGCCTGGCGCAGCCGTCGCACCGGCTGCAGCATCTTTTCCAGAGCCTCGGCGAGCTGGTCGGCCGCTTCGATCAGCCCGGGATTGAGGGGACGCACGTCGCATTCCTGGCCGAAACCCTGGCCGTCGGTGGCCGATCGCGCGCGTACCTGCTGGCGCACCAGCGCTAGGAACTCCTCGGCCGGGCCAAGCACCGTGCCGTCGGCCAGTCGCGTCTGCCAGTTGGTGGAAGGAAGTTGCTGCGCGAGATCGAGCAGGCGGCGCAGGGCATTCTGCGCCTCGACATCCTCGCCCAGCAGATCGCTGACGCGACGCTCCAACCCGCGCGCGCGACTGCCGCGACGTCCCTCGGCGCCGAGCAGCCAGCGCCGCAGGTCCGAGGCCTCGACGCCGCTCAGGTGCGCGCCGAATGCGCCGTCGGCGGCATCGAACAGATGGTGGCCCTCGTCGAACACGTAGCGCAGCGGTCGCGTGGCGTCGTCGAGCCCGCCCATCGCCGCCTGCATCATCACCAGCGCGTGGTTGGCGATGACGATGTCAGCCTGGCGCGCGCGGCGGATCGTGCGTTCGACGAAGCACTTCCGGTAGTGCTCGCACGCCGAATAGATGCATTCGCCCCGCCGGTCGGCCAGACGTTGCACGCGGCTGCGTCCCACCAGGTCGAGCAGCCAGGCCGGCAGGTCGCCGCCGATCATGTCGCCGTCGCGGCTGGCCAGCGTCCAGCGCGCCAGCAGGCCGAGGCCAACTGCGTTCTCGGGCACCAGGCCGGTGCGCATCACCGCTTCCTGGAAGTTCAGCAGGCAGAGATAGTTCTCGCGGCCCTTGCGGATGACGACACGCCGCCGCTTCTCGGCCGAATCGCGATGCAGACGGTCCAGTTCGGTGTCGATCTGGCGCTGCAGGTTGCGGGTGTAGGTCGAGATCCAGACCGGCGCGCCGTTCTTCTCGGCCCACAGGCTGGCCGGTGCGACATAGCCCAGCGTCTTGCCGACGCCGGTGCCGGCCTCGACCAGCACGACATGCGGCTTGTCCTCTTCCTCGCGCGGCGCGAAGGCCTGGCTGGCGGCCGAGGCATAGTCGCTCTGGGTCGGCCGTGCCTCTGCCATGTTTGCGCCCGCCGAAATGAGCTGCGCCAGCCGCAGCCGCGCCTCGCGCGGCTCGACCGGCTGGCTGCCGGGCGGTGGCGCGGGCGGCGGCTCCTCCCAGACGGACAAGGTCTTCCAGACGTCGAGGCCGGCGCCCGGTCGCGCCTTCTTCGCGCCCGCATCGATGCCGAGCGCGGCCAGCACCGCGTCGCCCCAGTTCCATCGGCCGCGCGCCATGGCGAGCGCCGTGTCCTTCATCTCGGGCGAGGCCAGCGCCGCCATGTCGTCGAGTTCGTCGATCAAGGCGCTGGCGATCCGGGGCAGGGCGGCCAGTTCGTCCTCCTGCGTCGACGGCACGGCGAGATCGAGGGCTTCGCAAAGACCGCGCACGGTCGGCAGACAGAAGCGTGCCGGTCGCACGAAGGCGAAGAGTTCGAGCAGGTCGTATGCCGGAAGATCTTCAAGGCCAAGCCGCGCCGCGACGGCGGGCGCGTGACAGACCAGCGGCAGGTGGCCGGCGGCCCGCAGGCTCGCATCGGCGCCCGACAGGCGCTCAACCGTTCCGTCAGCCGCGCGCCATAGAGCACCGCGCGAAGTCGCGACCAGAGCGGGCCAGGAAGAGGTCGCGGGGATCGTCACCGCTCGGTGAATAGCACAGGCCAATTGTCCGGTGCAGCGACCGTCGGTTGCCCTTAGAATCAGGCGCCATGAAACCACCGCCCGTCGTCAAGAAGACCACCGCCGTGTTTCACCAGTCCGGGGCCCTGCAGGTGGGCAGGGGCAAGATCACCGGCATCATCGCACTCACCCTGGGCGGGCTCGCCGTGCTGGCGGTGCTGGCGTTCCATTTCCCCGAGTATTTGACGACGCCGGACCTGCGCAAGAAGTACGATGTCGGCCTGCTGCGCCAGGTGCTGCTGGTCGGCATGGTGATCGCGGGCGGCATGGCGATCGCCAACCTGGTCCAGCGGCGCAATCGCTGGCTGAACGCCACCGCGCTGGCGCTGATCGCGCTGGCGGCCGGGATGGGCGGCCATCGCGTGCCGGTGTCGGACTTCCCCGACAACACGCCCTATATCGGCCTCGACTGGTTCATCCTCGACCTGCTCGGCTCGAGCATGATCTTCATCCTGATCGAGAAGCTGGTGCCGCTGCATCGCGACCAGCCGGTGTTCCGGCCGGGCTGGCAGACCGACTTCACGCATTTCATCGTGAACCATCTGCTGGTCGGGCTGGCGCTGCTGATCGTGAACTTCGCGATCCACAGCCTGTTCGGCTGGCTGGTGTGGGCGCCCTTGCAGAAGTGGGTCGGCGGCCTGCCGTTCTTCGCAGCACTTTTCCTGGTCCTGCTGGTCGCCGACCTCGTCCAGTACTGGACGCATCGCGCCTATCACGAGATCCCATTCCTCTGGCGCTTCCATGCCGTGCACCACAGCGCCGAGTACATGGACTGGATGGCCGGCTCGCGGCTGCATCTGTTCGAGCTGCTGACGACACGCGTGTCGATCCTGGGCGTGCTCTACGTACTGGGTTTCAGCCAGGCCGTGACCGACGTCTACATCGTGATCGTGGGCTTCCAGGCGGTGTTCAATCACGCCAACGTCCGGCTGCCGGCGATCTTCGGCAAGGCGCCGCTCAAGTGGCTGATCGTGACGCCCGACTTCCATCACTGGCATCACAGTTCGGAGCGCGAGGCGATCGATCGCAACTACGCCGCCCACTTCGCGTTCATCGACTACATCTTCGGTACCGCGGTGAAGTCCGACCGGCGCTTCCCCGGCAAGTACGGTGTGCTGGGCGATTACATGCCCAACGGCTTCGTGCGCCAGCAGCTCTTCCCCTTCACCTGGAAGGGCTGAAGGCTCGCCGTCTGGCGTCGGCGGCCAGCGACAGGAGGGCGGCGAGAAGCAGAGCGGCGACGGCGGCCAGCAGCGGCGTCGCAAGGCTGCCTGTCGCCTCGTAAACGTATCCGGCGAAGGCCGGCCCCAGGATCTGGCCGACGCTGAACGAGACCGTCATCAGGGCGATGCGACCGCGCGGGTCGCCGCCGCCCGAACGGGTCGCGACGAGGCCGAGCGCCGTCAGGCTGACGAAGGTGCCGCCCACGAACACCGCCGAGATCAGGATGCTCGCCGGATGCAGCCACAGCGCACTGGCCGCGACGCCCATCGCCTCGACCACGCAGGCCACGGCATAGATGCGCAGGACGCCCCAGCGCCGGCCAAGTGCCGTCCACAGCACCACCGACGGCGCGGCGAAGAGACCGAACAGGACCCAGATGTACGGTTCGAGATGGGCGAGCGACGACGTCCCGCGCACCAGGTCGACGATGAAGGTGGCGGTGATGACGTAGCCGAAGCCGAACAGCCCGTAGGCGCCCAGCAGCGCCGCGAAGTCCGGTGTCAGGCGCGCGCCGTCCGGTTTTTGCGCGGGCTGCGCGGTCGGCTCGTCTCGCGGCACCAGCCAGGCGACGGCGAGGCTCGCCGCGGCGGCGAGGGCCGCACTCGCGAACCATAGCGTCGTCCAGGCGGCGCCCGCTTTCAGGAGAAGTGCCACGACCGCCGCAGAGGCGGCGATGCCGACGCCGACGCCCGCGAAATGCACGGCCGAGAGCGCGCCGTTTCCAGTCGCGGTCAGCCGGTCGATCACCAGCGCCGAACTGAAGATCAGCGCGAAGGCGCTGGCGGCGCCCGCCATGAACCGCAGGACGAGGAAAACCGGCATCGCGGTCGCGAGGCCCATGCCGAAGAGACAAATCGCAGTCGCCGCGAGCGAAGACAGCAGCCAGAACCGGCGGCTGCCCGGCAGGCGCACCGCCGCCAGCACGGCGCCGGCGAGGTAGCCCACGAAGTTCGCCGAGGCGATCAGGCCGGCCTGCGACTTGGTGAGCGGGATGGCCTCGACCATCGGCGGCAGGATGGGCGTGTAGACGAAGCGTCCCACGCCCATGGCCGCGGCCATCGCCAGCAGGCCGCCGAGACTGAGCAGGAGAGGGCTTCTGTGCATGGCAGGCGCGGCACTTTGGGGTGCTGGTGCAATTGACGCAAATCGCCCTCGCACCTAGTTTCGCCGATCCATGTCCCAGATCGATCGCACACTTGCCGAGGCCGCGCGCGCGTGGCCATTTGAAGAAGCCCGCAAGCTCGTCGCCCGCACCGGCGGCAAAGCGCCGGGCAAAGGCTATGTGCTGTTCGAGACCGGCTACGGCCCGTCGGGCCTGCCGCATATCGGCACGTTCGGCGAGGTCGTGCGCACGACGATGGTGCGGCAGGCGTTCCGCCGCCTTTCCGACGTGCCGGCGCGCCTGTTCTGTTTCTCCGACGACATGGACGGCCTGCGCAAGGTGCCGGACAACGTCCCGAACAAGGAGATGCTGGCGGCCCATCTCGGCAAGCCGCTGACCGCGGTGCCCGATCCCTTCAGCAACGAACATCCGAGTTTTGGCGCGGCCAACAACGCTCGTCTGCGCGCCTTCCTCGATTCGTTCGGCTTCGAATACGAGTTCCAGTCGGCGACCGAGTGGTACAAGTCCGGCCGGTTCGACACGATGCTGCTCGCCATGCTGCGCCACTACGACGAGGTACAGTCGGTGATGCTGCCGACGCTCGGCGAGGAGCGTCGCGCGACCTATTCGATCTTCCTGCCGATCTCGCCGAAGACCGGCCGCGTGCTGCAGGTGCCGGTGATCAAGACCGACGCCGACGCCGGCACGATCGTCTATCGCGACGAGGACGGCTCGATGGTCGAGACGCCGGTGACCGGCGGCAACGTCAAGCTGCAGTGGAAGGCCGACTGGGCCGGCCGCTGGTTCGCGCTCGACGTCGACTACGAGATGTACGGCAAGGACCTGATCCCCTCGGCCGAACTCTCCGCGAAGATCGTGCGTATCCTGGGCGGCAAGCCGCCGGAGGGTTTCAACTACGAGCTCTTCCTCGACGAGGAAGGCAAGAAGATCTCGAAGTCGAAGGGCAACGGCCTCTCGGTCGAGGAATGGCTGCGCTACGCCTCGCCCGAATCGCTGGCGCTCTACATGCACCAGCAGCCGCGGCGCGCGAAGCGCCTGCACTTCGACGTGATCCCGCGTGCCATCGACGACTATCTCTCGCTGGTCGAAAAGTTGCCCAAGGAAGAGCCGGCGCGCGCGCTGGAGAATCCGGCCTGGCACATCCACGACGGCACGGTGCCCGCCAACTCGGCGGCCGGCGTCACCTTCGGCATGCTGCTGAACCTCGCGGGCGTCGCCAACACCGAGGACAAGGACGTCCTCTGGCAATACCTGCGCCGCTACGTGCCCGGCGCGACGCCGGAGAACGCACCCTATCTCGACCGGCTGCTGGCCGGCGCGGTCGCCTACTACCAGGACTTCGTGAAGTCCTCGAAGAAGTTCCGCCTGCCCACCGACCGCGAGCGGCCGGCGCTGCAGGACCTGCTCGATACGCTGCGCGGCATGTCCGAGGACGCCACCGCCGAGGCCATCCAGGAAGAGGTCTACGAGGCCGGCAAGCGTCACTTCGCCAAGGAAGAGCTGCGCCAGTGGTTCAAGACGCTCTACGAGGTGCTGCTCGGCAGCGAGCAGGGGCCGCGCATGGGCGCCTTCATCAAGCTCTACGGTCGCGACAACGTCGTGAAGCTGATCAAACGCGCGCTGGCCGGCGAGGATCTGGGCAAGGCAGCGTAGGATTGGCGTGATGAGCGACGGCGTTGTCTTCGACTACCTCAATCCCGATATCCCGCCCGGACTACGGCTGCTCGACGTCCCGCTGATCCGCGCCAACCGCGACACGATCAAGGGATACGGCGAAGTCGTGCGCGACCCGAAGAAGCAGAAGATCGAGATCGTGCCGTGGCCGCTCAACGGCTCGCGCAAGCTCGATGCCGGCACCGGCATCGAGGGCGGCACGACCGAGGGCATCTTCGCCTGCGAATGGCGCGGCAACGAACTCATCGGCCGCAACGAGGCGGTCGGCGGTCATTACGTCATCGGCTTCCGCGACCTGCCCGAGAAGGCCCAGCCCGGCGTGAAGCTGAGCAGGGGCCGCGTGCTGCTGTGGCATTGCAACTATCATCCCGACGGCGGCCAGCTCTTCTGGCCGCTCGACGGCAAGCCGTTCGTCGTACCGGTGGCGCTGCCGGGCGACGACCTGCAGCCCGAAACCTTCAAGGCCTTCTGGTCGGACGGCAGCGTCGGCATCTACATCCACCCGGGCATCTGGCACGAGGGCGTGTTCCCGGTGCACGAGTCGGGCCGCTTCTTCGACAAGCAGGGCAAGGTTCATGCGCGCGTGAGCTGCGACCTCGCGCGCGAGTTCGGCGTGCTGCTCAACGTCCCGCTGCCGCTGGGCTGAAGCCCGCCGCGGCCTTGAACACGCTCGACAGCGACGCGATCGCCTCGGGCCGCTCGATCGCGGCGTTGTCCTGCTCGATCATCTCCCACACGGCGCCTTCCACGGCGGCAAGAGCCACGGCGAGCCGCATGGGTTCGGCGATTCCCGTGCCAGCGACCGCGAGCTTGGCCTGAAGGGCCGGAACGAACCGGCGCGCTTCCTCGATGATCGTCTGGCGACCCTGCACTTCCGGCAGCGCGTCGCGCAGGGCGAGCGAGACGTCGAGCCCCTTGCGCTTCTCGATCACGAAGGCGGCGATCGCGCGATCGACGGCCTCGCCGGGTGTTGCGGCGCCCGCGAGGTCGGCGGCGAGGACCGCGGCCAGGTAGGTGCGGGTGCGCTGACGGATGATCTCGACGGCGATGGCGTTGCGGTTGGGGAAGTACTGGTAGAGCGAGCCGACCGAGACGCCGGCCAGCGCCGCGATCCGCGTCGTCGTGCAGGCAGCCCATCCGTCCTGCCGCAGAATGCGAATGGTCGCCTCGACGATGGCGTCCACCGTCACGGTCGAGCGCGTCTGGGTGGGCTTCTTGCGCGGTTTCAGGGCGGTCGGCACGGCGCGGCTCCGATGCGAATGGACGGTCGGCAGGCGGGTTTCCATTTTCAATGGACGTCAGCCGGAGTCAAAGACATGACCGCCATCCATCTCGTCACCGGAGCCACGTCGGGGATCGGCCTCGAACTCGTGCGCTTCCTGCTCGCCGAACCGGCGAGCCATGTCATCGTGGGCGCCCGCCGGCCCGCGGAAGCCTCGGCGCTGCGCGGCGTCGCGGACGCAGATCGCTTGGCCATCCTGCCGCTCGATCTCTGCTCGCTCGCCTCGACGGCCGCATTTGTCGATGCGGTGACGGCCCGCCTTGCGGGACGCCGTATCGCCTCCCTCGCCGCCAATGCCGGCCTCCAGAACGTGGGTGCCCGGCGAATGACGATCGACGGCTACGAAGAGACCCTGCAGGCGAACTGGCTGGCGCACGCGTTGCTGATCGGCCGGTTGCTGCCGTTCCTCGAACCGGGCGCGCCGGTCGTCTTCACCGCGAGCGGCACGCACGATCCCGCCGATACCGGGGCGCGCCTGTTCGGTTTCCGCGGCGGTCTCTATCCCGGAATCGAGCGGGTGGTTCGTGGCGACCTCGACGACAGCGTGTCCGCCAAGCAACAGGGCATGGACCGCTATGCCACGTCGAAGCTCGTCGCCATCCTGCATGTCTATGCGCTTGCACGCGGCACGCCGGCCGGAGGTCCACGCTGGTTCGCCTTCGATCCCGGCCTGATGCCGGGCACGGGTCTGGCGCGCGACCGTCCCGCCTTCGAACGCTGGGCCTGGTCGACCGTTCTGCCGTTGCTGGCGCGGGCGATGCCCGGCGCCAGCACGCCGCGCCGCTCCGCCGAGACCTACGCTCGGCTGCTGACCGGACGATTGTTTCCGCAAGAGAGCGGCGTGCATCTCGATTTCTCCGGCAGGAGGACGGAAAGTTCGGCCGACTCCAACCGCCGGGAATGGCAGGACGAGGTCGCCGCGTTTGCCCGCACGATGGCTCAGGGCTGGCGACCGGCTACTCTGGAGACGGCGTCGAGGTAGGCCACGATCATCCGCACGATCTCGTCCTCGAAACTGCGGCTGGCCAGGAACGGCTGTTCCTCCAGCACTGCGGCGCGCACGACGCCCATGAGGCTGCGCGACACGACGAACACCTGCTCGCGCGTGAGCGGGCCCAGCAGCGAGTTCGGGCCGCGCCCGACCGTCTCGCCGGCGCGGGCGATGAAGGCCGCGACGGGGGCCATCAGGGTGATCCCGCCGTCCTGCGAGAGGATCGCCTGGATCACCGCCTTGCGCGCCCGTTGCCGGCCCCGGAACGCATGGACGATCGCCCGCACCATGGCGCGGATGCGTCCTTCGACCGAGGGATCGATCTCGCCCTGCAGCGCACGCGCGACGTCGGCGAGAGCGGCTTCCATCTCATTGCGGGCCAGCGCCATCACGAGCGCGTTCTTGTCGGCGAAGTACTGATAGAGCGTGCCGATGCTGACGCCGGCCCGTTCGGCCACGGCGTTGGTGGTGAAGGCGGCCAGGCCGCCCTTTTCCAGAATCTGAGCCGCCGCCTCGACGATCGACGCGACGGTCTGCGCCGCGCGCGCCTGACGCGGCTTTCTTCTTTTGGATTCAACGGTTTGGCGGCGAGCGGCCATGGCGGCACCGGACGGGGGAAGGCGAGTAAAGGAATATGAGCATCGCTCATATATTCACCGACAGCAAACAAGGAGGCTGTCGTGCAGGCACTCGCCACTCTCTATCTCGTCATCCTGCCGCTCGTTCTGGCCGCGGCGCTGATCGAAGGCATCTGGCAGTCGCGCACCCGCGCCCAGGCCTATGACTGGAAGTCGTGGGCCTGCTCGCTTGCGGACCTCGCGGGACGCCGCCTGCTGGCGTTCATCCCCTACACACTGGCCGCGCCGTGGCTCGACTGGATGTACGAGTATCGGCTGTTCACCCAGTCGCTCGACAGCGTCTGGGCGGTGCTGCTGCTCTTCGTCGGGCTGGAGTTCTTCTATTACTGGTTCCATCGCGCCAGCCACACGGTGCGCTGGTTCTGGTCCTCGCACTCGGTCCATCACTCGCCCAACCAGTTCAACTTCGCGATGGCCTACCGGCTGGGCTGGATCGGCCGCTTTACGGGCACGTCGTTTTTCTTCCTGCCACTGGTCCTGCTGGGCTTCACGCCGCAGACGGTGCTGACGGCGCTGTTCCTGAACCTGCTCTACCAGTTCTGGATCCATGCCGACTGGATCCCGAAGCTCGGCTGGCTGGAATATGTGCTCAACACGCCGTCGGCCCATCGGGTGCACCATGCGCGGAACCCGGAGTACCTCGACGCCAACTTCGGCGGTGTACTGATCGTGTTCGACCGCCTGTTCGGCACCTACATCGCCGAGCGGGACGAGGTGAAGTGCGACTTCGGTCTGGTCTCGCCGCAGAAGTCGTCGAACAATCCGCTCGTCCTGAACGTCATGCCATGGGTGGGCCTGGCAAGGGATCTCGCGTCTGCGCGGTCACCTCGCGAGGCCTGGATGTTCCTGTTCGGCCCGCCGGGCTGGCGACCGGACGGGTCGGGGCTCACGACCGCCGAACTGCGCAAGCTGTCTAACGTGGCCATGACGTAATCTCCCTTGAGCCGTCCGATCGCGCCCGACAGATTGGACCGCGAAGGAGAAACGCCATGGCGAAGGACAAGGTCTGCGTCGTGATCGGTGCGGGCGATGCGACGGGCGGCGCGATCGCCCGCCGCTTCGCGCGCGAGGGCTACACCGCCGTCGTCACGCGCCGCAGCGCCGACAAGCTGCAGTCGCTGGTGGCGCGCATCGTCGAGGAGGGCGGCAAGGTACATCCGTTCGGGTCCGACGCCCGTGACGAGGCCGAGGTCGAGCGGCTGTTTCGCCAGATCGAGACCGAGATCGGCGAGATCGAGGTCTTCGTCTTCAACATCGGCGGCAATGTACGCTTCGACATCCGCGACACGACTCCGCGCGTCTATCGCAAGGTCTGGGAGATGACGGCCTTTGCCGGCTTCCTGACGGCGCGCGAGGCGGCGAAGGCGATGGTGCCGCGCGAGCGGGGCACGATGATCTTCACCGGCGCCACCGCCTCGATCCGCGGCGGCCGCGGCTTCTCGGCCTTCGCCGGCGGCAAGCATGCGGTGCGGGCGCTGGCGCAGTCGATGGCGCGCGAGTTGGGGCCGCAGAACATCCATGTCGCGCACGTCATCGTCGACGGCGCCATCGACACAGAGTGGATCAAGTCCAACTTCCCCGACCGCTACAATGCCGGCCCCGACGCGATCCTCAATCCCGACGACATCGCCGAAACCTACTGGCAGCTCCACCGCCAGAAGCGCAGCGCCTGGACCTTCGAGATGGACATCAGGCCGTGGAAGGAGAGCTGGTAGCCATGGAGCGCGCCACTCCAGTGGCGCTCATGAGCTTGATGCGCCACTGGAGTGGCGCGCTCCTATGAAGCAGCTCGTAGTTTCAACAGCGAGAGCATCATGTCGATGGTCGGGGTCGCCACACCCGCCAGCTCGCTGAGGTCGGCGATGGAGTCGGCGAGCGCGTCGATCTCGAGCGGCTTGCCGGCCTGAAGGTCGGTCAGCATCGACATCTTGTGGTCGCCCAGGCCGACCGTGAACTCAATGCGCTTCTCCATCGGAGTCGCCATGGTCGCGCCGAACTTCGCCGCGACCGCCTCGGCCTCGGTCATCATGCGTCGCGCGATCTCGACGGCGCCGGGGCTGCGGCCGATGCCGCCATTGTCGGCCAGCGTCAGCACCGCGATCGGATTCCAGGTGAGGCTGTTGATCATCTTGCTCCAGATCTCGGCGCGGATGTCGGACTTCACCGGCGCCTTTAGGCCGGCCTCGTTCATCGCGGCGCTGAGCGCCGTCACGCGCGGCGAGGCCGAGCCGTCAGGTTCGCCGAGCGGCAGGTAACAGACCTCGTTCTCGAGATGCGCGACGCCGGGTTCGGGCACCACGCCGCCCGCCCAGTAGGCGCAGCCCAGCGCGCGCTCCGGCCCGAACATCGACCATTGCTTGCCGCCCGGGTCCATGCGCTTCAACCGGCTCCCCTCGAAGGGGCCGCCGAGCTTGTGGAAGAACCAGTAGGGCGCGCCGGTGGTCGGCGGGATGAGTGCCGTCTCCGGCCCCAGCAGCGGCGACACCTTGTCGAGCACGGCGAGATACTGGTGGGTCTTCAGGGTGATGAAGACGACGTCCTGCGGTCCGAGCTGCGCGGGATCGTCGGTCGCGTTCACCTTCACGGTGAAATCCTCGTGCGGCGAGATCAGGCGCAACCCGTTCCGGCGGATGGCGTCGAGATGGGCGCCGCGGGCGATCAGGCTGACCTCGACACCTTTCACGCGGGCGAGGTGGGCGCCGATGATTCCGCCGATCGAGCCGGCGCCGTAGAGGCAGATTTTCATGCCGCGAGCGTAGTGCCTTCACGGTCGCTGCGGAACTGGCATCGCATGCGGTCGTTGTATCGGGAACGCCTCGAGGGAAGGAAGGACGACCGGCCATGACCGCGCAGACCGTGGATACCAGCAAGCTCTGGGACATGATCAAGGACATCCGCTTCGGCATGCTGACCGTGCGCGGCGCGGACGGGCGTCTCTATTCGCGGCCGATGACGACGCAGAACGGCGAGGCCGACCATGGCGGGGTCATCTGGTTCTTCATGTCGCGCTCGGGCCAGCCGGTGGCCGACCTCACGGCGTCGCCCGATGTGAACGTGGCCTATGCCGATCCAGACTCGGACAAATACGTGTCGGTCAGCGGCGCCGCACGGATCGTCGAGGACCCGGTGAAGAAGAAGGAACTGTGGAGCCCGGCGGCCGGTGCCTGGTTTCCGGGCGGGGCCGAGGACCCTGACCTGGCGCTGGTCGCGATCCTGGTGGCCGAGGCGGACTACTGGGACGTGAAGGCCAACAAGGCCGTGCAGCTCTTCAAGCTTGTGAAGGCAGCCGTTACCGGCGAACGGCCGGCCGACCTGGCGGAGCATCGCCGCCTCCGCATGCGCTGACTCAGCCCGGAAGCGACGGCGCGTTAGCGGCGGGGTGTCGTCGCCGCGCCGACGCCCGCGCCCACCGCGCCTCCCACAAGGGCGCCTGGCAGCAGGCCGATCGGTGTCAGTGCGCCGATCAGGGCGCCCGTGCCGGCGCCGATGCCTCCGCCCGTCACGGCGCGCTGGCCCCAGGTTTCGCCGCAGGCGGCGAGTCCGAGCGCGAGGACGGAAACGGCGATCACTTTCATCATCTGTTCAGCTC
>LSKJ01000324.1 GCA_001557035.1 Rhodospirillaceae bacterium CCH5-H10
CGCTGCCGGTCAGGCGTTATGCCAAGCCTCGTGTACATTTCCCCGGACAGCCCTGTGTCAGACGGGGGAGGAGAAGACTTTGGTGCCAAGCCGTCGACGCTGGGCCATGTAGAGGATGCCCAGCAGCATCAGGTTGAGCAGGTTGAACGCGAGCGCCGACTGGAAAGCCGACATGTAGGACAGCGTGGCGTCGAAGATGAAGCCGCCCAGCCAGCCGCCGGCCGCCATTCCCGCCATCGCGAACAGCATCACCACGCCCAGCCGCCAGCCGGCGATGGTCGGGCCGTAGAGGTAGCGCAGGTTCAGCGCATAGCCCTGGACGATGGCGATGAACGGGATGCCGTGCAGCAGCGACAACGCATAGATGCCGTTGATGTCGCGGACGTAGAGGAAACCGACCAGCGAGCCGATCTGGATCACCGAGCAGAGCAGGCTGACCGGCAGCGGACCGATGCGCTGGGCGAGCCGCGCCATGACGAAGGTGGCGACGATGGCCGACACCAGCACCAGGGACACCGCCTCGGTGCCGCGTGCGGCGGGATAGCCGAGATCGCCGCAGAAGGCGACCATGTGCACGAAGGGGATCGCCATCGCCGCGCAGCAACAGAAGCCCGCCGCCGACAGCAGCACCATGATCGTCGATGAAGGCAGCGGCAGGTGCACCTTCTCCTCGCGCCGCCGGCCGCCCGGCCCGCGCAGGGTCGGCGCCGCGCGGACATAGAGGGCGCCCAGCAGCAGCAACGCGCCCGACACGAGGCCGTAGACGAGCAGCGTGTCGCGCCAGCCGATCTCCGGCAGCAGCAGGCGATAGACCTGCGGCCAGACCGAGCCGGCCACCGCGGGCCCGATCGAGATCAGCGCGACGGCCATGTTGCGCCGCTTCTCGAACCAGCCCTGCACGTTGTTCATCGCCGGCGTGAAGGTGCCGGCATTGCCGAAGAAGCCCAGCAGCATCGCGTAGCCGGCGTAGAGCGCGATCTCGCCGCCACGCGAGGCGACCCAGCCGCCCAGCGCGATCGAGATACCGGCGATCAGCAGTGGCACCCTCGGACTGGTGCGGTCGGCCAGCCAGCCCATGAAGACGCCGCCCACGCCCATGCCGAAGAAGCCGACCATGTAGGCAAACGACGGCACGGCGCGCTGGTCGCCGAAGTCGGCCGCCATCTCCTTGAGGCCGACCATCGGCAGGTAGATGCCGCCGCCGCCCAGCGCCACGCAGCCCATCGAGACCAGCGCCAGCCGCCAGGCATAGGCGCTGTCGATGCCTCTACCCGGCGCGACGGTGCTCACTCGCGCGCCAGCGCCGCCGCGGCTGCCTTGTCGGCGTCGAGCACCTGGTCGTCGTCCATCAGCACGGTGACCTTGCGCAGCTTGCCGGTGAAGGCGAACGGCGCTTCGTAGTGAGACACCGGGCTCGACCGGTCGCGGCCGATGTCGAGGCCCGACCAGGAGATGAAGCTCACGAAGCCGTTCTGGGTGTCGAAGCCGCCCGCCGGCTCGCCGTCGATCAGCAGGGTGGCGATGTTGCGGCCCTGGTTGCGGCGCATGCGGACGCCGAGCTTGCGGTTGCCCGCAGCCACCGGACGGTCGGACATGATCAGGTGATGCTCGCCGCCGATGTTCATGTCGTAGGCGAGCTTGCCGTCCTTCATGTAGAGCGAGTAGCCGGTCGTCATGTCGCCATGGGCGATCAGCACGCCCTCGGTCATCGGCCCGTCGACCTGCACGTCGGCCTCGATCGTGTAGGTGCGGTTGCGCACGTCGGGCGCCACGTCGGTCGGGACATGGCCCATGCCGGCATGGAAGACAAAGCGGTTGCGGGGACCGTGGAAGCGCTTGGCGTTGTCGGCGAAGCGCGGCGCGAAGCGGTCGTCGAGCGGCAGCACCTTGCTCGCCTCGGCCTGCCGCCACCATTCCTCGATCATCGCCTTCAACCGCTCCGGCTCCTTCTCGGCGAGGTCGTTGGTCTCGTTGAAATCCTGGTCGAGATGGTAGAGTTCCCACTTGTCCTTGGCGAAGTCGCCGCCCGGCGGATGGAACGAGACCGCCTTCCAGCCGTCCTGCACCAGGCCGCGATGGCCGAACATCTCGAAATACTGCGCCTTGACCTTCGACTTCGCTTTCTTGTTCTTCAGGCTTTTGGCGAAGCTGGTGCCTTCGAGCGGCATCTGCTTCACGCCGTTGATGACCTTTGGCGGCTTGACGCCGACGACGTCGAGCAAGGTCGGCACGAGGTCGCTGGCGTGGCAGAACTGGTGACGCAGCTCGCCGCGCGCGGCGATGCCCTTGTCCCAGGCCATCACCAGCGGATCGCGGATGCCGCCGCCATGGGTGTTCTGCTTGTAGCGACGCAGCGGCGTGTTGGCCGCCATCGCCCAGCCCCACGGGAAATTGGAGTGCGTGTCGGGGCCGCCGATGTCCTCGATGCGCGCGATCTTCTCGTCCAGCGATTCGCGGCGCAGATTGTAGGGACCCATGGCGTTGATCATGCCGAACGGGCCGCCTTCCTGGCTGGCGCCGTTGTCGGACATGACGATGACCAGAGTGTCGTCGAGCTGGCCGGCGCTTTCGAGGAACGCCATCAGGCGGCCGATATGCTGGTCGGCGTGGTCGAGCATGGCGGCGTAGGCCGACTGCAGGCGCGTGAACATGCGGCGCTCCGGCTCGGCCACGTCGGCCCACGGCCGCACCGAATCGTTGCGCGGCGGAAGCTGCGTGCCCTTCGGCACAATGCCCATCTCGATCTGGCGCGCGAGACGCTTTTCGCGCTCGACGTCCCAGCCCTCGGCGAAGACGGAGTCGTACTTGGAGATCAGGTTGAACGGCGCCTGGTGCGGCGCGTGACAGGCGCCGAAAGCCAGCCAGGTGAGCCACGGCGTCTCGGCATTGTCGGCGACATGGTCGGCGAGATAGCGGATCGCCTGGTCGACCAGGTCCGACGTCAGGTGATAGCCGGTGGCGAAGGTGCCCGGCGGATCGACCGGCGTGTTGTCGCGCACCAGTTCCGGCGCGTACTGGTCGGTCTCGGCATCCATGAAGCCGTAATAGCGGTCGAAGCCGCGGCCCAGCGGCCAGCCGTCGAACGGTCCGGTGGCGCCCGACTCCGTGAGCGGCGTCACATGCCACTTGCCCAGCATGTAGTTGCGATAGCCGTGCGGGCGCAGCATCTCGGCGATCGTGCCGGCCTCGCGGCTGATCTTGCCGCGATAGCCGGGATAGCCGGAGTCGAAGTTGGCGAGGCAGCCGACGCCGACCGAATGGTGATTGCGGCCCGTCAGAAGGGCCGCGCGCGTGGTCGAACACATCGCGGTCGTATGAAAGCCGGTGTAGCGCAGGCCACGCCTGGAAATCGCATCGATGGCCGGTGTCTGGATCGGCGAGCCGTAGCAGCCGAAATCGGAGAAGCCGACATCGTCGAACAGGATGACGAGAATATTGGGCGCGCCTTTGGGACGCTTCGGCGCCTCGGGCCAGTAGGGCTGGGAATCCTGGACCGTATTGCCAATCTTGCCGCCATGTTCCGTCATGCGTTTCCCTTTCGTTGCCCGTGGTTGTCCGACACTTGGGCAATGCGATCAACCTTGTCGCAATTCATGCCGCTTGTTAGGGAAAGTCATGGCTCATTTCACGTCCGACGGCCTCGACCTCGCCTACGACGAATTCGGTCCCGCCGATGGCCGCAAGGCGATCGTGCTGGTGCACGGCTTCTCGGCGAACCGCACTGAAAACTGGAAGCGCATGGGCTGGTACGACGCCATCGCCGCCAAGGGACTTCGCGGCTTCGCGCTCGACAATCGCGGCCATGGCGAGAGCGCGAAGCCGCACGATCCCGCCCGATACGACCGCGAGGCGATGGCCCGCGATGTATTTGCATTGCTAGACCATGCCGGCGTCGAGCGCGCGCATGTGCTGGGTTTCTCGATGGGCGCGCACATCGCGCTGACGGCGGCGCTGGTCGATCCCGGCCGCATCGATCATCTGGTGGTGGCCGGAGTCGGCGCCAGGATGTTCGACCCGCCGCGCGCGGAAGGCGCCATGGCCGAGGCCATGGAAGCCGCCAGCCCCGACGAGATCGCCGATCCGATGCTTAAGAGTTTCCGGCACTTCGCCGACGAGCAGAAGGAAGACCGGCTGGCGCTGGCCGCCTGCTCGCGCGGCGCCAGGGTGCCGCTCACCCGCGATTCACTGATGGCGATCCGCCGCCCCACGGCGGTC
>LSKJ01000325.1 GCA_001557035.1 Rhodospirillaceae bacterium CCH5-H10
CTCCGGCTCTCCCAAGCCGCCCTCGGCGTTCGCGCCGCTCGCCAACCGCTCGTTCCTGGCGATGTGGATCGCCAACCTGATGTCCAATGTCGGCGGCTGGATGCAGACCACGGGCGCCGCCTGGGAGATGACCAGCCTGACCCAGGAGCCGATCTTCGTGGCCCTGCTGGCCGCGGCCGGCACGCTGCCGATGTTCCTGTTCTGCTTCTTCGCCGGCATCCTGGCCGACCGCTTCGACCGCCGGCGCTACATCATCTGCTGCCAGATCTGGATGATGGCGGTTGCCGCGACGATGGCGGTGCTGGCCTATTTCGGCCTGCTGAACCATTGGAACCTGCTGGCGCTGTCCTTCTGCATGGGGTTGGGCAATGCGATGAACGCACCGGCCTGGCACGCCGTGGTGCCGGAAATCGTCTCTGGTCCGCTGCTGCGGCCCGCCATTGCCCTGAACAGCGCGGGCTTCAACCTCGCGCGCACGATCGGTCCCGTGATCGGCCAGCTGCTGCTCAGCCTGGTCGGAGTCTTCCTGCTCTTCGCCATCAATGCCTTCACCTACGTGGGCGTCATCCTCGCGATGCGGGCCTGGAAGCGGCCGGCCGAGGCGCGCGCCGCCCAGCGCCGGGAAACCCTGGGCGAGGCGGCCCGGGCCGGCATCGCCTTCGTGCGCGGCTCGGCCGAAATGCGGGCGATCTTCGCCCGCGGCGTCTGTTTCTTCGTTCCGGGCATGGCGATGGGCACCTTGCTCCCGGTGATCGGCCGCTTCGAGCTGGGCCTCGACGAATTCGAGTTCGGCATCCTCTACGGCGTATTCGGCATCGGCGCGGTGGCCGCCGCCTTCACCATGCCCATGGTCAATCGCCTGCTCGGGCCCGAGCGCGCGACCATCTGGGCCATGGGCATCTCGGCCGCCGCCACGATGATGGCGGCGCTGGTCATGACGCCCGTCGTGGTGGGAATCGCCGTCACCATCACGGGCGGCTGCTGGATCACCGTCATCGCCAACAACAGCGCGTCGGTGCAGATGATCCTGCCCAACTACATGCGGGCGCGCGGCATGGCGGTCCATCAGATGGTCTTCTTCGGCGCGCTGGTGCTGGGATCGCTGCTGTGGGGGAAGGTCGCCAACTTCTTCGATGTCCGAACGGCCCTCGTCGCCTCCGCCGCGACGCTGGTGCCGTTCACCGTGCTCGCCGCGTCGATCAAGCTGCCCGGCGCCTCGGTGCCACGCGTCTGACGCCATCCTGTGATTTTTCCACCACAAGAGACGTCGAAATTTCCGAGGCGGGGTAGATTCTTCTTGTAACCAGGTCGATTAGTTGTAGATAGCACCCGTACAAGACGCCCAACGCACGTGCCGCTGGCCCTCTGTGGTTACGCAACGACGGAAAGTGTTCTTTTTGGCAGTGCCGGCTTTAGCCGGGTCCGGGAAGGAGCTTCTGAGATGGTTGCTTACCGCGCGGGGCGCGTTCCCCGCTATTATGTCATTTGCCCGACCCTTGCTCGGGCCTCCTTCCTCGCTCAGCCGCACAAACGGATTTTAGCTCAGTCGAGTATCGGCTGACGTATCGCGCCACGCCTGGCGCCGTACGTCGTTGTTCGATCCCATTCCGACAGACTGACTATCCTACGGGGAACCCCCCAGCGATGACCGAGCGTATTTTCCGTTACCTCCGCGAGCAGCAGCCCGAGACGCCGTGCCTGGTGATCGACCTCGACGTGGTCGAGAGCAATTTCCGGCGCATGCGCGAACTGCTGCCCACGGCGCACATCTTCTACGCCGTGAAGGCGAACCCGGCCGCACAGGTGCTGGCTCGTCTAGCCACGGCCGGCTCCAAGTTCGACACCGCGAGCCGCGGCGAGATCGAGATGGTCCAGGCGACCGGCGTCTCTATGGACCGCATCTCCTTCGGCAACACGATCAAGAAGGAAAAGGACATCGCCTGGGCCTACCAGCAGGGCGTGCGCCTGTTCGCCTTCGACAGCGAGGCGGAGCTGCAGAAGCTCGCCCGCGTGGCGCCGGGCGCCCGCGTGTTCTGCCGCGTGCTGGTCGATTGCGGCGGCGCCGAATGGCCGCTCAGCAAGAAGTTCGGCTGCGCGCCGGAGATGGCCAAGGACCTGCTGCGCAAGGCCAAGGACTGGGGCCTCGATGCCTACGGCATCTCCTTCCATGTCGGCAGCCAGCAGACCGACCTCGAGCAGTGGGACAAGGCGCTGGCCCAGGTCTCGCAGATGTTCTTCGCGCTCGCCGAAGAGGGCGTCGACCTGCGCATGGTCAACCTGGGCGGCGGCTTCCCGGCGCGCTATCGCGCCGAAGTCAGCGGTATCGACGCCTACTGCGAGGCGGTGACCCGTGCCCTGGTGCGCCACTTCGGCAACCGCATGCCCGAGGTGATCCTCGAGCCCGGCCGCTCGATGGTGGGCGATGCCGGCGTGATCCAGAGCGAGGTCGTGCTGGTCTCGCGCAAGGCGGCGGGCGACCGCAAGCGCTGGGTCTACCTCGACATCGGCAAGTTCTCCGGCCTCGCCGAGACGATGGACGAGAGCATCAAGTACCGGCTGCGCACGCCCGGCGAGGGCACGCGCATGGGCCCGGTGGTGCTGGCCGGCCCGACCTGCGATTCGGCCGACATCCTCTACGAGAAGACCGAGTACAGGATGCCCCTGTCGCTGAAGCCGGGCGACAAGGTCGAGATCCTCTCGACCGGCGCCTACACGACGACCTACTCGTCGGTCGCCTTCAACGGCTTCGCGCCGCTCAGGGCGGTCTGCATCTGAACTGACACAATTCGGGCGTACGGAACGACGGGGCCTTGAGAAAGGCCCCGTTGCTGTTTTTACTGACTGCGAACGAATGGAACGGGGACGCTGAAATGGCGAAGAAGACTGCGCGCAAGCCCTCGACGAAGAAGTACCTCGATTTCCATGGCCGCATGGTCATGGTGGGTTTCGGTTCGATCGGCCAGGGCGTGCTGCCGCTGATCCTGCGGCACATCAACATCAAGCCCGAACAGATCACCATCATCACCGACGACATGCGCGGCGGCGAGAAGGAGGCGGAGCGCTTCGGCATCGAGTACGTCGAGAAGCGCCTGACCGAATCCAACCTGCGCGCGACCCTCGACAACCGGCTGGGGCAGGGCGACTTCCTGGTCAACCTCTCGGTCGAGGTCGCGTCGACCGCGCTGATCGAACTCTGCCAGAAGAAGGGCGTCCTCTACCTCGACACCTGCATCGAGCCGTGGCCGGGCGGCTACTCCGACCCCAACCTGTCGGTCTCGCGCCGCTCGAACTACGCGCTGCGCGACACGATGCTGAAGCTGAAGGCGCGCCACAAGGGCGGCACCACGGCGGTGGTGGCGCACGGCGCCAATCCCGGCCTCGTCTCGCACTTCACCAAGCAGGCGCTGGTGAACCTGGCGCGCGACACCGGCGTGAAGACGGCCGTGCCGACCACGCGCGAGGGCTGGGGCAAGCTCGCCCAGCGGCTGGGCGTGAAGGTGATCCACATCGCCGAGCGCGACACACAGGTTTCGCCCAAGCCGAAGGAAGTGGGCGAGTTCGTCAACACCTGGTCGATCGACGGCTTCGTCTCCGAGGGTGGCCAGCCGGCCGAGATGGGCTGGGGCACGCACGAGAAGACCATGCCGCCCGACGGCAAGCGCCACACGTTCGGCTGCGACGCGGCGATCTACCTGAACCGGCCGGGCCTGCTGACGCAGGTGCGGACCTGGACGCCGATCGAGGGGCCGTTCCACGGCTTCGTCATCACGCACAACGAATCGATCTCGATCGCCGATTACCTGACCGTGCACGACGGCAAGAAGGCCGTCTATCGCCCGACCGTGCACTACGCCTATCACCCGTGCGACCAGGCGATCATGTCGATGCACGAACTGGCGGGAAAGAACCTGAAGCAGCAGAAGCGCCAGCGCCTGATCGTCGACGAGGTGACGTCGGGCCGCGACGAGCTGGGCGTGCTGCTGATGGGCCACAAGAAGGGCGCCTACTGGTACGGCTCGCAGATCGACATCCACGAGGCGCGCAGCCTCGTGCCCTACAACAACGCGACCTCGATCCAGGTCGTGGCGCCGGTCCTGTCGGGAATCATCTGGGCGCTGGAGAACCCGAACGAGGGCATCGTCGAGGCCGACGAGATGGACTTCCAGCGCAACCTCGAGATCTGTATGCCCTATCTCGGCCCGGTCGTCGGCAAGTACAGCGACTGGACCCCGCTGCAGGGCCGTGGCGAGCTCTTCCCCGAGGACCTCGACAAGTCCGACCCCTGGCAGTTCAGGAATTTTCGGGTGGTGTAGTAAGTATTGAAGAATACAGAAACATTTCGACCGATTTGAGCGGTGCGAAGGTCCTGCCTCGCTTTTTGATTCGCCTACGCACGCTCTTCTCTGCATGAAGAAGTTGAAATCTAGTTATGGTTGTTCTCTCTTTCTAAACGCAGCGAGAAAGGGAGCCTGTTGTGCGGCCCAGACCAGAGAAAATCCGGAAGTTCTTTGCTTGGAGTGAACGGCTAGACTACTTGGTGCTTCGTCCTCTGAGTCACATAACCCTTAACTGGGAACTGACGTGGGATCACGATGCGAGTAGGTACGAGCCAGAGGACAATAGCTTTGCCGAGCTCATGAATCTCCTAATCGATGACCTCAGTGCGTCCCCGCTTCCAAATCAGCATCACAAGACAGAAGACAGCCTCGCTGCCTATGTAATTGAACATCTCAAATGGCCGATCCGAAAAATTAATGGGCGATGGGTGGGCGCCGATTACGAGAGCATTCTTGAGCAAGGTGGCTTCCACGACGTAGATCAGAAACAACTAGTGCTAGCCGCTGCGGGCCGAATCCGCGCCGCCATAAAGCTCGGCCAATTACATTTCGACGATGTGGAGGAGTCGCATCAGCGCATGCTTGCGGCTGTTCTCACCATTATTTTGTACCATAGATATGATGAGCGGAGCCTGAAGTGCCCTTAGCGCTTGTCGGATAGTCGAACTCGACTGCCGCACGCTTCTCTCGTTGTTGCTGTTGATAAAGGCCTGGCTGGCGGAAATCGAGCGATACCCCGCCACGATGCAAGAACGCGTACGCTAATCTCCCCGCTTGCCAGCGCGGCTAAGAAACCACATCGACTAGGATGGCTGGTAGCCCGGCGATCCCGGCACTCTCCACGCGTTAGCACTGAAACCAAGAAGACGAAGTTTCTGTTGGGTTTGGTCTCGCCCGAAAACAGCTGCGACTCAGTAGTGCGTGCCTCAACATCCTATCAGGGCCAGAGCTCACGCATTGCCCTTGTACTGGAATTGCCTTGACTCTGCGGAGATAAGAGAGTGACCGGAAGTCCACAACCATTTGGGGTAGGCCCCTTGCGGTGCTTCTGATTTATTGAAAGGCTTCCTTAGAGTCTTGGGGGAAACTGAGTGAGCAAGGCATACACTGTTTGGCCAGATGGACCCCGTTGGGTAGTGCAACGTGAAGGCGACCGGCGTAGTGCTGATACCTACAGTTCAAAGGCTGACGCTTGGTCGACTGCGCGTAGGCGGGCGCGGAGTGCGCAGGGCGAGGCCGTACTGCGCGATCGTGATGGAAGTGTAGCGATTCACAGTAGGTACGACCTTCCTCTGAAGCGAAAGTAAGCTGGCTATGCCTCGGCAGCTCCCGACCGTTGCTATCGCATATGATTTTGATGGAACTCTTGCTCCGGGAAACATGCAAGAGCACAACTTTATCCCGAATGTGAGGATGTCTACGTCAAGGTTTTGGAGAAAGGTAAAAGAGGTCGCCAAGCAACATCAGGCAGACGAAATCCAAGTTTACATGCACTTGATGATACAAAAGGCTCGGGATGAAAACGTGTCGCTTCGATTGGCGGACATTCGTCGCTATGGCCGAAATCTAAAGCTTTTTGAAGGGGTAGAAAGTTGGTTCGAGCGAATCAACAGATATGGACGAGAGAGTGGCATTAGGATTGAGCATTACGTGATTTCTTCGGGGCTTCGGGAGATGGTGCAGGGCACCCGCGTTGCCAAGCATTTCAAGAGAGTGTTTGCCTCTTCTTTTATGTACGACAATAACAACGCCGCTAGTTGGCCTGCGATGGCCTTGAACTACACCACAAAGACGCAGTTCTTGTTTCGGATTAACAAGGGGAGTTTGGACGTATTCGATCATACCAAGATAAACGAGTACGTTCCGCAGGAGGAAAGGGCTGTACCATTTAGCCGGATGGTATTTATCGGAGATGGCGAGACCGATATTCCTTGCTTTCGGCTTGTGAGAGATCAAGGAGGGCATGCGATAGCAGTCTACCGTCCACACAGTCGCAAGACCAAGAAGCGATCTGAAAAGCTCATCGAGGACGGACGTGTGCAGTTCGTGGCGCCGGCAGATTATCGCGACGGGCGAAATCTGGACCGAATTCTAAAGGGTATCATAGATAAGATTGCTGCTGACGAATATCTCAAAGCACTTAGTGCACTCAAGTAATGGTCAGTCTTCAGTCTAGTTCGTGCTCATTTCGTTTGGGCCATCTTAAGATGCCTCTTGAGATGTTTGGGGTGGGCTATCCCGTCACTTTTTATCGCATTGGGGACAAGCTTTCCGGCTTCGTCAGCCGTGGCGTGATCGGGAGGCTTGCTGGAGACCATGCTTTTCCAACTTATTCGTGAGACCGTTGAGACCCTGATCGGATCTGAGGTCGAAACTAAGACCACAAGTCGCGCCGCTATTCTTCGCAAAAGCAAGAAAGCTGCGGATGAGCAGAGCGAGCAGTATTGGTCGGTGTCGCCGGTTCTCAACTACGAGAGCGTGTACGCGCAGATCGGCTATATCTATCGGCAGGGTGCAGCGAACGCATACATGTTCAAGAGTGCCTATTCGAATCCTGCGGTTTCGAAGAAGCTAAAATCGACTAGTCGCCGCACCTTGCGTGCTGTGGCGGTGGGGGGAGGGCCAGGCACCGAGTTGGTTGGACTTGCTGCAATTCTGTGTGGTCACTATAGGAAGGATTGGCCCCGACGAATCCGATTTTTGGTCATCGATCGAGTTCCGGCTTGGGCGAATTGCCTAACGGTCATTCGCAGGATAGTCGCGCGTCATCTGAAGGCCGTAGCCAACACCCATAGTCAAAAGCCTCCGAAGATTTCTGAGTCGTTCTTGGCTCTAGATGTTTTTGATGAGGCTTCTTGGAGTTCTTTTAACGCGGCATTTGACGGTGCTGATATTGTCGTTCTCAATTATGTCCTATCAGAAAATAAGGTTAAGCTTGAAGGCTTGGCAAGGATGGTGAAGAAGCTAAGGAAGGCTATCCCATCTGGCTGTTTAGTGTTGGTGATTGATCGGGCTGAAGGGGATGGCTTGTTGACTGAGGCGATTCAAAGTTCATTCGACGGGGAGTTCGGGGCGAATCTTGGAGCGATGTTTGGATATGGAACTATTGGCGAGAGTGCTGATGAAATGGGCGCGGAATTGAAGGAGGCTCTTGGTACTCCCCGCTTGGTACTTTCTCGCGAAGGTCGTCCAAATACCTTTTGGATGGTTTGGATGAAGTCGCCGCATGACGACGAGTGAAAACGTGGGCTACTGTCAAAAGATGTAGGTGCAATGGCAGAAATACATGTCTTATTGCGGTCTCTGGGGTAAAATGTTCTGCGCTAGGGCGTCTAGCTGGATGCCGCCCTCGGAGCATGTTCCATAGCCCGGATGACGTCCAGCAGCACAATCATAGCTCTGCAGCCGTCTTCGTTGTAATCAAGAGGGCGCTTAAAGGCAGTGCTATCCCTCCCTTCTACGGAGCGGTCGTGCCGCTCGATGCATGCTCTATCCGAATGGTTAGGCAGGTGCGTAAAGCTGGATGACGGCCATCATGATCATCCAAAACGCAAGGCCGATACCTTGAGCGCTCCCGCACTTCGCTCTTGGTTCGCCCGAAGCCTCCTCGTCGTGCTGGCGCTTGCGGGGATGGCTGGCTTTGCCGCGCTGGGGGTGTGGCAGCTCGAGCGGCGGGCGTGGAAGCTGGAGCTGATCGACCGCGTCGAGCAGCGCATCCATGCCGAGCCCGTGCCGGCGCCGGGGCCCGAGACGTGGCCGTCGGTCGATGCGGCCGGATACGCCTATCGCCGGGTTCGCCTCACCGGCCGGTTCCTGCACGATCGCGAGACCCTCGTGCAGGCCGTGACCGAACTCGGCGGCGGCCATTGGGTGCTGACGCCGTTGGTCACACCGCAGGGCATGACGATTCTCGTCAATCGCGGCTTCGTCGCGGGCGACCGTCGCGCGCCCGGTGCGTCGTCGGCCGTCACGCCGGCGGGAGAGATGCAGGTGACGGGGTTGCTGCGCATCAGCGAACCCGGCGGCTTCCTGCGCCGCAACGATCCCGCCGCGGGACGCTGGTACGCGCGCGACGTCGCGGCCATCGCGGCGGCGCGCGGGCTGGCCGACGTCGCGCCGTATTTCGTCGATGCCGACGGCTCGTCAGATGGGCCGGGCGGTCCCCGCGGCGGGCTGACGGTCGTCGCGTTCAACAATCATCACCTGATTTACGCGCTGACCTGGTTCGTCCTGGCGGTCATGGCGGGCGGCGCCGGCCTGTTCGTTCTGCTCCCGGAAAGGCGGCGGTAACGTCTCGCGTGGACGGGCCTCCGATCGCGCGGAGCCTCATTCCGCCGCAAGGGCGTCCCGCAGCTTCTGGACCTCGCGATTGAGCGTGGCGAGATGCTCGGCCTTCATGCCGGATCGCCGGATCACCGCCTCGGCCAGGCAGCCGCACTGCCGGCGCAGCGCCTTGCCACGCTCCGTGAGGCGCACCAGTACCTGCCGTTCGTCGTCGGGATTGCGCTCGCGCGTGACGAAGCCCGCCGCCTCCAGGCGCTTGACCAGCGGCGTGACCGTGCTCGATTCCAGCGCCAGCCGGTCGGCGATGCCGCCGACGGTGCGGCCGTTCTCCTCCCACAGCGCGTGCAGGACGAGGTACTGCGGGTAGGTGATGCCGAGCCCGTCGAGCAGCGGCTTGTAGGTCCGCTGGATCGCCATGCTGGCGGCGTAGAGCGAGAAGCAGAGCTGGCTGTCGAGGGGCAGGGCAGCGGACATGGGTCCTCCTGCCGCGTTCCTATCAAAGAGAAAAAATTATCGCGATAAGTATTTTCTGGACAGGTTGGCGGATGGTGACCATATAGATATCGCGATATCCAATATCGAAATAAGCAAAGGAGTTCGATCATGTCGGTTGACGTCAAGTACCGCACCAGCGCCTACGCCATCGGCGGCCGCGACGGCCAGGCCCGCACCGAGGACGGGACCTTCTCGGTCAAGCTCGCGACCCCGCGGGAACTCGGCGGCGCCGGCGGCGGGGGGGCCAACCCCGAGCAGCTCTTCGCGGCGGGCTATTCCGCCTGCTTCATCGGCGCGCTCAAGGTCGCGGGCCAGCAGCTCAAGCTGAAGGTCCCGGCCGACACCAAGGTGACGGCGACCGTCGGAATCGGCCCCCGCTCCGAAGGCGGCTTCGGCATCACCGCCGATCTCAAGGTCGAGGTGCCGGGCCTCGAACGCGCCGACGCCGAGAGGCTGGTCGCCGCCGCGCACCAGATCTGCCCCTACTCGAATGCGACGCGCGGCAACGTCGATGTCGGCCTGACCGTCGCCTGATCGTGGCCCGGGGTGCGCGCGCGGCGCACCCCGCTGCCACCCTCGCCAGGTCCCGGCGTTCAGCGGAAGCGGACGGGCAACTGGATGACGAGGCCGGCGAAGACCTGGAAGGCCGCCACGCCCGGGCCGTTCTGGATCACCGAGTATTGCGGCTCGACGAAGGTGTTGATGCTGGCGCCGTTGGGAAGCTCGAACACGCGGCCGAGGCCCAGTCCCACCGGCACCACGGCGTTCCTGCCGAGGGTGAACGACGCGATCCCCGTCGAGCGCAGATAGAACCGGTCGGGAAGATTGAAGAACAGCAGCGGCTGCGCCGTCACAGTCTGCAGGCTGCTGCCGTCGAGGGTCTGCTGCCACGAGGCGAGGATCGTCGTCAGACCCCACGAATGCGGAGCGCTCACCACCGCCTCGACGCCGGCCTGCCATTTCCGGGTGCCGAGCGCGGGAGAACTCGCCGTCGGCACGACCAGCAGCGGGCCGATGCCCGTCTTGATGTCGCCGAAATAGTGGACGGCGAGGTTGAAGATCGTGAAGTCGCCGACGCCGTTGATCGCCCGCTCCGGATCCCACGAACTCGCCACCACGGGCATCGACGCGCGCATCATCTGGTCGATGCCGAAGGAGGCGTGCGGCAGGACGAAGCGGAAGTAGCCCTGGTCGGCGCCGCTCGCCGGCCGGTCGGTGAGCACCGGCTGGGCATAGTTGTGGAACTCGAACGCCATCTTGGGCGTCAGCGGATCGTTCGACGTGTTCTGCAGATTGTCCTTGCCGTCCTGCGCCATCGCTTGCGCCGCGACCAGGAACAGGCTGAGCTTCGCCAGCAGTAACGCCACGGTCCGGAGCAGCCCGGACCTCAGGCGGCAGGCGGAAGACGCGCAGAGAGGCATGCCAGGCATGATCGCATCATTCGAACACCAGTTCATCTTCATCAAGACCCGCAAGACCGCGGGCACGGCCATCGAACTGGTGCTGAGCAGCCTGTGCGGCGCGGCCGACATCATCACGCCCATCCATCCCGACGACGAGAAGATCCGCGAGGCCCACGGCTGGCGCGGACCGCAGAATTTCCGCCTCGGCCCGGCGCCGGCGGGTGCCCCCGAGGGCGTCCTGGAGAGAGGCGACGAAGCCGACTACCAGGAGATGATGAAGGGGCATCCCACCGGCAACGAGTACTACAACCACATGCCGGCGAGCTTGGCGCGCCAGATGCTCGGCGAGGCGTTCTGGCAGAAGGCCCACAAGTGGACCATCGAACGGCATCCTTACGAGAAGGCGGTCTCGCAGGCCTATTGGAAGATGTGGTTCATGGGGAGGCCCGCCGCCGACTTCCAGTCCGTGCTCGACGACCTGATCGCCAGCGAAGAGATCGACAACCGCGACCTCTACACGATCGACGGCAAGCTCGCCCTCGACGAGATCATCCGCCAGGAAGACCTGCCCGGCTCGTTCCAGGCGGTGCTGGCGAAGTCGGGCCTTCGCTTCGACGGCCCGCTCCCGCGCGCCAAGACGGTGCAGCGCGCCGACCGCCGACCGGCGGCGGAAATCCTGAACGACCGTCAGAAGAAGGCGATCCACGAGTCCTGCCGCGGGACCTTCGAGCTGATGGGCTACGAACGCTGAGCTTCAGCGCCGGATCGAGACCAGCGGCAGGTCGAACGGCGCGCTGGCGCCTTTGATGTTGTCGGGCAGCGGCGTGTAGGGCGCGCCGGCGCGCACGCCGGCCAGCACGCCGTTGTCGAACTCTGGTTCGCCGCTCGAACTGATGACCGTGGCATCGAGCAGGCGGCCGTCGCGCGCGATGACGATGCGCACCACCGTCACGCCCTGACGCCGCTGCGTGTTCGACTGGTAGCGGAAGCCCACGATCTTGCGCAGGACCTGAGACAGGTAATTGTCCGCCACCCGGGCGCGCGCATAGGTGTCCGCGGGATTGACGAAGGTGTGCTGCGAGGGCGGCTCGGCCGTGGAGCGGGACG
>LSKJ01000326.1 GCA_001557035.1 Rhodospirillaceae bacterium CCH5-H10
CGGCCAACATCACCGCCGAGATCCTGGGCATCGACTACAAGAAGGTCTCGGTGCTGATCGGCGACACCAGCGTCATCGGTTTCAGCAACCTGACGGGCGGCAGCCGCGTCACCTACGCGTCGGCCATGGTCGTGACGCAGTCGACGGAAAAGGTCATCACCCAGCTTCGAGAGCGTGCAGCCAAGATCTGGAAGATCGATCCGGACGCGGTCGTCTGGGAGAATGGCGAAGCCCGGCCGGCCGGCGACAATGCCGGCAAGTTCGAGCCGCTCAGCCTCGGCCAGATCGCCGCGCAGGCGAGCGCCACCGGCGGCCCGATCGGCGCCGGCCAGCAGCTCAACACGACCGGCGCCGAGGGCGGCTTCGCAACGCATGTCTGCGACGTCGAGGTCGATGCCGATCTCGGCATCGTGCGCGTGCTGCGCTACACGGCTTTCCAGGACGTCGGTCGCGCCATCCACCCGAGCTACGTCGAAGGCCAGATCCAGGGCGGCGCCGCCCAGGGTATCGGCTGGGCGCTGAGCGAGGAGTACATCTTCAACAAGGACGGGAAGCTCGATAACCCGAGCTTCCTCGACTACCGCATGCCGGTCAGTTCCGACCTGCCGATGCTGGATTCGGTGATCCTCGAAATCCCCAATCCGAAGCACCCGCAGGGCGTGCGCGGTGTCGGCGAGGTGCCGCTGGTGCCGCCGCTCGGCGCGATCTCGAACGCGGTCCACAACGCGCTCGGCCGCCGCTTCTACAGCCTGCCGATGTCGCCGCCGAAGATCCTGGCGACGATGGACATGGCCGCCGATTAAGGCCTTTCCGAGCGAAATGGATCGCCTCCCCATTCAAATTGGGAGGTATCGACGTCTTACGTCGACCGAGGGGTCATAGGCTTAGCGACGCTCATGACCCCATCGCCCCGTATGACGGGGCACTTCCCCCTCTGAAGGCAGGGCTGT
>LSKJ01000327.1 GCA_001557035.1 Rhodospirillaceae bacterium CCH5-H10
CGCCCGCCTCAGCATGTTTTCCGAGACGTCGAGGCCCAGCACCGAGGCCGCGCCGGCCTCGCGTGCCCAGCGCGCGAACCAGCCGAAGCCGCAGCCCAGGTCCACGACCCGCAGACCCTGCATGGCGGGTAACATCGCCTGCAGGATCGGCCATTCCGGCGCGGCGGCCAGACCGTCCACGGAGCGTGGAAGGCGGCTGTAGCCCGCGAAGAATTCGGCGGTGTCGTAGATGTTCTGCGTCATCGCCTTACTTGACGGTGGCGGCCGCCTTGGCCTGGCGGCAGGCCAGCGCCAGCGCGGCGCCGAGATCGCCCAGCAACTTGCCCGTGGCCTCGTCCGTGAGCTTGCCGTCGGTGAACTTGTTCTGCGCCTGGGCGATCATGACCTCGGGCTTGTTGACCGGACGGCCATCGAGGAACACCAGCGTCTGGCGAAGCTGGTACTGCGCGCGCGCGGTGCCGAGCACGCCCATCGAGGCGCCGAACAGCGCGACCGGCTTGGCGGCGAAGGGCTGCGGGGTCATGCGCGACAGCCAGTCGATGGCGTTCTTCAGGACGCCCGAGATTCCGTAATTGTATTCCGGGCTGACCAGCACGATGCCGTCCGCCTCCAGCATGGCCTTCTGCGCGGCCTGCACCTTGTCGGGGAAGCCCTTGGCCTGGACGTCGGCGTCGTAGAGCGGCCAGTCGCCGATCTCGATCGTCTCGCAGGACGTGCCGGCGGGGAGTCGATCGACGAAGGCCTGCAGGGAAAGGCGGTTGAACGATGCCTTGCGCAGGCTGCCGCAGAACGCGACGAGTTTCAGGGTCTCGGACATGCGAAGGGTTCCTTTGTCAGCGTGTGGTTGCAGCGCTACATAGGTGGCCCCTGAATTATTGGCAAACGCAGGAGCTGGGCGAAAGATGATGCGATCCGTATTCGTGGCCGCCGGTGTCGCGGCCGCCGCATTGAGCCTTTCGCAGGCCGCCGTCGGGCAGGACCAGCCGCCCGACAAGTGGGTGACGTCCTGCACCATGGAGGGCGGCAAGGATTGCGGCGTGCAGGCCACGATCGACGGCAACAGCCTGCTCGGCCAGTTCCTCGTGATGCGTTACTCGGCGGCCTACAACAAGATCTCGGTCGTCGGCGACGGGCAGGGCGTGCGCGCCAGTGTCCAGGTCGATTCCAATCCCTTCATTTCGACCAGCATCTGCGGCCAGGGCATCTGCCAGTTCGATGACTACAAGTCGGGCCAGTTGCTGCAGCAGATGCGCACGGGTCGCCGGATCACGGTGCAGCTCCAGTTGCAGGGAACGGAGGCGGGGCCCTTCGACCAGACGCTGAGCGGCTTCGATGCCCAGTTGCAGAGGGCGCTCGCCGCCCAACGCGGTCCCTGACAGGAAACGCGTCTTTCACGGCAAGGCCATGACATGACGACCCGGCGCACATGCCTTCCTCCCACGCGGGGCAATATCAGGCTCGCCAACGCGGTGATCGCATGATCGCCCACGACAGCGATGCCGGACGCGACGGGCCGGATGACGAAGACGGCTCGCCGGCCTGCATGATGCATCTCGTCGATCCTGCGTCCGGCATGCTGTCCGACGAGGATCCCCGTCAGCAGCAGGATCTGAAGCGCTGGCGCACCGTCGAGCGCGAAAGGCTGATCGCGCTGCGGCTGGCCATCCCCGCCGAGGAGAGGCGCCGTCTCTCGGAGCGGATCGCGCGTGAGCTCGACCGGTTGCTCGGCGACCTGTCCGGGAGGACCGTTGCCGCCTACCTGCCGTTCCGCGGTGAGCCCGACCTGCGTTTCTGGATCGAGGGACTGTCGATGCGCGGTGCGATCGCGGCGCTGCCGGTGGTCGTCGCCCCGCGTTCGCCCCTGGAGTTCCGCACCTGGAGCCGCGGCGAGCCGCTCCGGCCCGGTGTCTGGAACATTCCGGTGCCGGCCGGGGGAACGGTCGTGACGCCGGATGTCGTGATCGCGCCCGTCGTCGGCTACGACGCGGCCTGCTACCGGCTGGGACATGGCGGCGGCTTCTACGACCGAACGCTGGCCGCCCTGCCGCGCCGCCCGCGCATCCTGGGCGTGGGCTACGAGCGCCTCGCCCTCCGCACCATCTATCCGCAGACTTACGACGTGCCGATGGACGCCGTCGTCACCGAAGCCGGCGTATCGACGCGATAGCCGTCGTTACTGCTGGCGGCGGTACAGGAAGCAGTTGTCGGCCTTGGGCATCTTGATGCCTTCGTAATAGGTCATCGCCGTCGGTGCCGAGAGCAGCAGCGTCGTGGTGTTGGCGCCGCCCGCCTCGGTGCGGGTCATCTCGATCAGGCGCTTTCCGATGCCCTGACCCTGGCAGGCCTTGTCGACCGCGAGATCGGAAAGGTAGCAGCAGAAGCAGAAGTCGGTGAGCGAGCGCGCGAAACCCACCAGCTTGCCGTCCTGGCGCGCGGTCAGGATCAGGTTGGCCTGCTTCAGCATCTGTTCGATGCGCGCACGATCGCCGATCGGGCGGTTCAGGCCCGACTTGGCGACCACGTCGATGTATTCGTCGGCGCCGAGATCGTCCTCGCGGGCGTAGATCGTGTTCATTGCGTCAACCATCTCCTCAGGGCGGCCGAGACCTCGGCCGGTTTCTCCAGCGGCGCCATGTGCCCGCACTCCTCGATCACCACGAGGCGCGCGTTGGCGATGTCCGTGGCGATTTCCTCGGCGCGCGCCGGCGGCGTGACGAGGTCCTGGCGTCCGACGACGACCAGCGCCGGCACCTCGATGTCGACCAGCAGCGGACGGCTGTCGGCGCGGCCCAGGATGGCCTGCTGCTCGCGCACGAACCCGTCGCCGCCCACCTCGGTCGCCATGTCGAGAAGGGGTTGCGTGATGGCCGTGTCGGCGGCGCGCGAGGGATGAACGAGCTGCGGCAGCAGGGTCGGATGCACGCCATGGAAGCGGCCGATACGGGTCTGCTCGATGAAGCCGCGCCGGCGCGCCGCCGTCTCCGGCGAATCGGGGCCGGCCTGGGTATCCATCAGGGCGATGCGCTCGACCCGCTCCGGCGCGCGGCGGAAGATCTCGAACGCGACGTAGCCACCCATCGAGAAGCCGCAGAGGGCGAAGGTCGGTGGCGCCAGGGCGAGCGTCGCCTCGGCCATCGCCGCCATCGTGTCGTGATGCCAGAGCTCGGGGATTGTGAAATCGGCAATGTCGGCCAGCGCCTCGACCTGGTGATCGTAGACGCGGCGTGTGTTGAGCAGGCCCGGCAGCAGGACGAGCGGAGAACGCGGCATGGCGAGCGGCCTCAGATCTGAATCTGGTTGCCGAGTTCGATAGCGCGGTTGGGCGGGATACGGAAGAAGGTCTTGGTGGCCGAGGCCGAATGGGAGAGCGAGATGAACCAGTCGCGGCGCCAGCGGCCGAGCCTGGAATGCTGCGACGGCACCAGGGTCTCGCGGCCCAGGAAGAACGAGGTCTCCATCTCGTCGTAGGCGATGCCGTGCGGCCGGCAGGCACGCAGCGCCTCGGGAATGTCGGGCTGCTCGGTGAAGCCGTAATGGGCGATCACCGTGTGGAAGCCCTTGCCCAGCCGCTCGACCTCGACCCTGTTGGCCTCCGACACCACGGGCACGTCCATGGTGTCGACCTGCAGGATGATGATGCGCTCGTGCAGCACCTTGTTGTGCTTGAGATTGTGCAGGAAGGCAGCCGGCGTGTGCCCGGCGTCGGCGGTCAGGAAGACGGCGGTGCCGGCCACGCGGTCCGGCGCGCGTTCCATGCGCTCGAGGAACTGCTTGAGCGGCAGCGAGCCTTCGCTCAGCTCCGCCGCCACGATCTTGCGGCCGCGCCGCCAGGTCGTGATCGTGAAATAGATGAGGAACGCCACGATCAGCGGCAGCCAGCCGCCGTCCGGGATCTTGAGCGCATTGGCGATGAAGAAGGCCAGGTCGGGAATGGCCAGGAAACCGAATACCGCGGCCGCCAGCGGCCAGGACCAGCGCCAGACCAGGATCGCCACCGCCATGGCGAGCGCCGCGTCGACCAGCATCGCGCCGGTCACGGCGAGGCCATAGGCACCGGCCAGCGCACCGGACGATCCGAAGCCGACCACGAGAGCGATGATGCAGGACATCAACAGCCAGTTCACCCTCGGGATGTAGATCTGGCCGATCGCCGTCTCGGACGTGTGGTGGATCTCCATGCGCGGCAGGTAGCCGAGCTGGATCGCCTGACGGGTCAGCGAAAACACGCCGGTAATCACCGCCTGCGACGCGATCACGGTCGCCAGCGTGGAGAGGATCACCAGGAAGATGATGTAGTCGCTCGGCACCAGCTCGAAGAAGACCTGATGGATGATGGCGGGGTTCTCGATGATGAGCGCCCCCTGGCCGAAGTAGTTGAGCAGGAGACCCGGCATGACGATGCCGAACCAGCCGATCCGGATCGGCCGGCGGCCGAAATGGCCCATGTCGGCATAGAGCGCCTCTGCGCCCGTGACGGCCAGCACGATCGAACCGAAGGCCCAGAAGATGCCGAACCCCTGGTCGGTGACCAGCTCATAGGCATGGATCGGGTTAATCGCTTCCAGAACCACCGGATTCTTCACGATCTGCCACGCGCCGAGCACGCCCAGGACGAGAAACCAGACGAACATGACCGGGCCGAACAGGCGGCCGACATCGGCCGTGCCGCGGGACTGCAGAACGAAGAGGCCGACCAGGATGACGAGGGCGAGGGGGATGACGAACGGCGTGAAGGCCGGCGTTACCGCTGACAGTCCCTCGACGGCGCTCATCACCGAGATCGCCGGCGTGATCATGGCATCGCCATAGAAGAGGGCGAGGCCGATGACGGCCAGGACGATGATGCCGATCCGGACCTTCGGGGCCCTCCCGTTCAGCCCCCGGGACGCCAGGGTGGCCAGCGCCAGCACCCCGCCCTCACCCTTGTTGTCGGCGCGCATGATGAGGGCGACGTACTTGATCGTGACGGTGAGCGTGACCGCCCAGAACAGCATGGAGAGAACGCCGAACACATGTTCGGGTGTCGGCGCCATGCCACTGCCGTGCAGGAACGTCTCGCGCAGTGCGTAGAGCGGGCTGGTGCCGATGTCGCCGAAGACGACGCCCAGCGCGCCGACCACGAGCGCCGTTCCCGCCGGGTGGTGCGGCGGGGAGGTCGGTGCTGGCGCGGCGTCGGCGCTGGTCTGGGTTTGGGACGGTTCGGCTGGGGCCATGATGAGCAACGCCGCCAGGGAGGCGGCGCGGCGAGGGTTTGCGCCGACGCATCGACACTGTCAACGCGCCAAATCGGGGGGAACGGCGACTAATCGCCTTGACTTGCACGCGGTGCGCAGGTCGCCTTGGCGACCGTGAGAGGAAGCGCGCCATGCATGTCGATGTCAGCCAGCCACGCCTGTATCGAGAGGATAGCTGGGGGCCGCATTTTGCGCGGCTGCGGCGGGAGGATCCGGTCCACTACCACCCCGAAAGCCCGTTTGGCGCATATTGGTCGGTTACCCGGTATGCCGACATAACGAAGGTCGAACTCGACCCGGCGACCTTTTCCTCGGCCTCGGAACTGGGCGGCATCCAGATCACCGACCAGCCCCAGGGCGAGGAACTGCCCAACTTCATCCGCATGGATCCGCCGCGCCACACGGCCCAGCGCAGGACCGTGGCGCCGATCGTGGCGCCGTCCAACCTCGCCAACATGGAGGGGCTGATCCGCAAGCGCACCGCCCAGGTGCTCGACGGCCTGCCCCGCGGCGAGACCTTCGACTGGGCCGACCGCGTCTCGACCGAACTCACCGCCATGATGCTGGCGACCCTGTTCGACTTCCCGCAGGCGGACCGTCGCAAGCTCACCTTCTGGTCCGACGTGGCGATTTGCAACATCGAGGCCGAGGACGCGATCGTCAGGACCAACGAAGCGCGCATGGCTGAACTCAGGGACATGGCCGAGACCATGGCGGCACTCTGGCAGGAGCGGGTGGCGAAGCCGCCGACCTTCGACCTGATCTCGATGATGGCGCACAGCGAGGCGACGAAGAACATGCCGACGCGCGAGTTCATCGGGAACTTCGCGCTGCTGATCGTCGGCGGCAACGACACGACCCGCAACTCGATGAGTTCGGGCCTGATGGCGATGCTCGACAATCCGGCCGAGGTCGAGAAGGTGAAGGCCGATCCCGCGCTGATGCCGAGCCTGGTATCGGAGACGATCCGCTGGGCGACGCCCGTGATCCACATGCGCCGCACCGCGCGCAAGGACTGCGAGCTGGGCGGCAAGCAGGTCCGCGCCGGCGACAAGGTGGTGATGTGGTACGTCTCGGGCAATCGCGACGAGACGGCGATCGACGAGCCCGAGCGCTTCGTCGTCGGCCGGCCGAAGGCGCGGCATCATCTGTCGTTCGGCGCCGGCATCCATCGCTGCGTCGGCGACCGCCTCGCCGAGATGCAGATCCGGATCCTGTGGGAAGAGCTGCTGAAGCGGGACCTCGAGATCGAAGTCGTGGGACCGCCGGTGCGCCTCTACTCCAACTTCATCCGCGGCATCCGCTCGCTGCCGGTCCGGATCAGGTGAGAGTCGTACCTCCCCCGTCAAACGGGGGAGGTGGCCGAAGGCCGGAGGGGGAGAGCCATAAGTCTGAACTCTTCCGAGGAATAATCTCGTCTGTTGCCTTCCCCCTCCCGGCCTCCCCCGCAAGACGGCAGGGCTGTCCGGGGAAATGTACACGAGGCTTGGCATAACGCCTGACCGGCAG
>LSKJ01000033.1 GCA_001557035.1 Rhodospirillaceae bacterium CCH5-H10
TCTTCCCCCTTCAGAGGGGGAAGTGCCCCGTCATACGGGGCGATGGGGTCATGGGGTGTCGCAAAGCCGATGACCCCTCCGTCGACGTAAGACGTCGACACCTCCTCATTTGAATGGGGAGGTGATTCTATTTTGCTCGGAAGACTCTCAGGCTAGGGCTTAGGGCTCCGGGCGATCCAGCGTGCGGTCGACGCGCTCGTGGAGATTCTTCACGTCGCCGCGTTGCCGGCGGGCGCGCTCCTTGATCTGCCGCTTGGCGCGGCGGAACGCATCGTTCACCGCGAAGGTGGGATCGGAGAACCGTTCGTCGTCGTGCGACTTATGATCGATGTTCACGTCGATGTGGCCCGGCAGCGCAATGTGGATGTTCACGCTGAAGAGGTTGCTCGTGCGGTGATGGCGTTCGGGCACCTGCACGATCACCTGGCAGGAGGTCAGACGGCCATGGAGCTTCTCGAGCGTCTCGACATGGTCGGTGATGAGCGCATTGAGCGCTTCGCTGGGAGTGCCACCCTGGTAGCTGATCCGCAATGGTGTTTCCATTTGAGCCTCCGCTTCTGTTCGCTCCCCCGCATAAAACGTATCATGTCGGGAAGGGGTTGCGGTTTCTATCGAGGACGTCCCGGCAGCCCTCTCTCCATGAGGTAGGTCTCCATCGTCGCACTCCAAAGGGCTGGCGCGGAATTTATTTGATGGCCGTTCAGGCCTTGCGGTGGCGCATACTCATGGAAGGTTCCGCGCCCGCCGGCCGCCTGGAACGCCGCGAAATTCGCACGCGAATGCGCGATCCGATAGAATGGATCGTTGTCGCCGTAGAGCCAGACCGAGGGATGAGGGAACGGCACGCCGCGTCGGAACAGGTTCTGGTTGATGGAGGTCGCGGTCGAGCAGGCGTCCGCCATCCACCCACCGACGAAGTTGATCGCCGCGCGCGCCACGGTCGGCTGGCGGCCCGTCCAGGCGATGGACAGGATGCCGCCGCGCGATTGTCCCCCGATTGCGACGCGAGTGCGATCGACAAAGAGTTGGGCCAACAGAACCGGCGTGATCGCGTCGATGTCGCGCAAGGCACGGTCGGCACCCGGCAGCGCGAGCGTCTCGTCGCAACTGTAACCATTCGCCCGGTTTATCGAGAAGCCCTCGTCGTAGAGGCCTTCCGATCCACCCCGGCCGCGGCGTGAGGGCAGGATGACCGCCCAGCCGCGGTCTGTGAACCACTGGACGAGCGTGGTCGGATTGTAGGGCCGCGCGAAGGCGGCCGGATCCGTGCCGCGGCCGGTCGAGCCGTGGTGGAAGATCAGGGTCGGGAAGGGCCCGTTGCCCGCCGGCTTGTAGGTGATGGTGGCCACCTTCACCGGTGCGCCGTCGATCGTGACCGGCACCAGGGCACGGTCCTGTGCAGACGCAGGAAACGCCGCGACGGTAATCGTCGCGACGAGCCAACCAACGAAGCTGGAGAGCGGGGCTAGTCGCCCGCCGCGACGACCGTGGTGTCGTCCTTGGCAGGACGCACCGTGCGATGGCTCACCATGCGATGATGGAGAGTACGGATCGTGTCGCTTCCGCGGGTGAGGCATACCCATGGGAAGAGACCGTGCAGGAAACAGGCGATCGAGCCAACCAGCATCTTGCTGCCGAAGCCAAAAGCCATCCCCATGTGCTGGAGATAGGTCTCGTTGACCGAGGCGGGGTGTTCGGTAAAGCGGCGGATCATGGGGGTGATTGTACCGGCGCCGCACGGAAACGGCTTGCTAGGTTTGCGTCACGATGGCCTAACTTGAGAATCACATTTCGCGAGAAAGCCGATGGCTGGAAAATTCACACTGGATTCCTTCGACAAGAAGATTCTGGATTGCCTGCAGGACAGCGCCGACATGCCGCTGGCCGAGGTCGCGAAGCGTGTCGGCCTGTCGACGACTCCCTGCTGGCGGCGCATCAACCGCCTGCAGGAGGAGGGGATCGTGCGTTCGCGCGTGGCGCTGCTCGACCGCAAGGCGGTCAATGCCCACGTCACCGTGTTCGTGGCGGTTCGCACGGCGCAGCACAACGCCCAGTGGCTGACCCGCTTCGCCAAGGCCATCGCCTCGTTCCCCGAGGTCATGGACTGCTATCGCATGAGTGGTGAAATCGACTACCTGATCCGGCTGGCGCTGCCCGACATCGAGGCCTACGACGCCTTCTACAAGCGCCTGATCGCCAAGATCGAGCTGTCCGACGTGACCTCGATGTTCGCGATGGAGGAGATCAAGTCCACCACGCGGTTGCCCCTCAACTACTTGCCCTAGCCTCTCGCGGCAGCCGGCCTTAGGATCGCGCCCGTTTGCATGACAAGACCGCAGGGGAAACGATGAATACGGGCCCGAACACTGGCAAGAACCGCAAGAAAGTGCTGATCGTCGGCCGCATGCCGGAGGCGGGAATCGCCGTCCTCAAGGCGCGCGACGATGTCGACTACGAGATCCTGACCGACGACCGGGTGTCGTCGCTGCATCCCAAGCTCGCGGACGCCAACGCGGTGACCCTGGGCGCCACGCCGTTTCGCCAGGCCGAACTCGACGCGGCACCCGGCATGATGGTGGTGGCCCGCCTCGGCGTCGGCTTCGATGCCGTCGAGATCCCGGCGCTGAACAAGCGCAAGATCCCGCTGATGACGACCGGCATCGCCAACTCCGTCTCGGTGGCGGAGCATGCGATGTACATGCTGCTTGCCGCGGCGCGCCTCACCAAGAAGTCCGACCGCTGGGTCCGCACCGGCGCCTGGGCCGAGCGGCTGAGCGACCTGCCGTCAGACGTCGCGGGCAAGAAGGTGCTGGTCATCGGCATGGGCCGCATCGGCTCGCGCACGGTCAAGCGTTGCGTCGCGTTCGAGATGGAGACCTATGTGCTCGATCCCAACATCTCGAAGGCCGACATCGAGAAGGCCGGCGCCACCAAGGTCACCGATCTCAAGGCGATCCTGCCGGAGGTCGACTACGTGTCGATCCATTGTCCGAAGGGACCCGAGACAATCGACATGTTCAACAAGGAGACGCTGGGGCTGATGAAGCCGACGGCCTTCCTGGTGAACACTGCGCGCGGCGGCATCGTCAACGAGGACGCGCTCTACGAGGCGCTGAGCACCGGCAAGCTGCGCGGCGCCGGCCTCGACGTGCTCGACAAGGAGCCGCCGGATCCCGCGAACAAGCTGTTCACCCTGGAGAACGTGTTCTTCAGCCCGCACATGGCCGGCGTCACCCAGGAAGCGAGCGACCGCATGGCCGTCACCGCCGTCGAAAACATCCTGAGCGTGTTCGACGGAAGGACCAATGCGGCCAACGTCGTGAACAAGGAAGTGCTGGGCTAGGAGCCCGCACAAGAGCAGAGCTTGGATAGGCGGCATCGGTCGGAAGCGACCGGTGCCGCAGCTTTTTGGAGGGGGTATCGATGAAGTACGGACCGCTTGGCCGCTCGGGCCTGATCGTCAGCAGGATCTGCCTCGGCGGCAATTCGTGGGGCGCCAAGGGGCGTCGCGGCTGGGGCAAGTTCGACGAGTCCGAGGCGCCGGCCTATTTCAAGCGGGCCCTCGATGTCGGCATAACCTTCTTCGACACCGCCGACACCTACAATTTCGGCCGCTCCGAGGAGATCATGGGCGCCACGCTCATGAAGATGGCGAAGCGCGAGGATTTCGTGCTGTCGACCAAGGTCGGCATCCGCATGAGCGAGAGCCAGAACGACGTCGGCACCGGCCGCAAGCACCTGATGGCCTCGGTCGATGCTCAGTTGAAGCGCCTGCAGACCGATTACATCGACGTCTACCAGGTCCATCGCCTCGATCCGCACACGCCGATCGAGGAGACGATGTACTCGCTCGACCAGATCGTGCGCTCGGGCAAGGTCCGTTACATCGGCGGCTCGACCATGCCGGCCTACAAGTTCGCGCAGATGGTCATGGTCGCCGACTGGAAGGGCTATGCGCGGCCGATTGCCATGCAGAACCTCTACAACCTGATCCAGCGCGAGGAAGAGCATGAGATGAACCGCCTTTGCCAGGAGCAGGGCGTCGGGCTCATTCCCTATTCGCCGCTGGCGCGCGGCTTCCTCGCGGGCAACCGCAGCAAGGACGGCGGCGGCTCGACCGAGCGCGCCAGGAACGACACGGTCGTCAAGGACGGCACCTATCGCGACTGCGATTGGGAGATCGTGAAGCGGCTGAAGAAGATCGCGAAGGACAAGGGCTGCACGCCGGCCCAGGTGGCTCTCGCCTGGCTGCTTCACAAGCCGTACATGGGCTCGCCGATCATCGGCGCGACCGGTCTCGAACAGCTCACGTCGGCGGCGCAGGCGACGGAGATTTCGTTGACGTCCGAGGAGTCGAAGCTGCTCGAGGCGCCGTATCAGGCGCGCGTTTCACCGGTCAACTGAGCGCGCCGGCCGATCGCGGCCGAGAACCAGAAGGCCAGCAGCGGCAGCACTATGGCGGCCACCCAGAAGACGGGCGGCGCACCCCAGCGGTCGACGATGGGCGCGGCGATCGGCACGCCGACCGCCTGGCCGACGAACAGGCACAGCGCGAACAGGGCCATCCCGGCACCGCGGGCTTCCGGCGCCATCTGCGTGCCGTTGGTCTGCAGCGTGTTGTGGAGCATGTAGAACGACACGCCCGACAGGACGATGGCGGCGAACTCGACCTCGGCGGTCGGCGCCAGCGCCATGGCCGCGAAGGCAATGCCGAGACCGGTGCCGCCCCAGGTGCAGAGGCCGCGCTCGCCCAGGATGCGTACCAGATGGTGCGCCACCATCACATAGACGAAGCCGCCCGCGCCGAAGGCCGCGACGGCCAGGCCGATGGCGGCGAATCCCAGGTCGAAGCGCTGGTGCAGGTCGGCGCCGACGAAGGTGAAGGCGCCCCAGAACACGCCGCCCTCCAGAGCGACGACCAGGATGACGGTGCGGGCCCAGGGCCTCTTCAGGACGCCCAGCATCTGGCCGATCATCGAGCCGGCTGCCCGCTCGCCCGGGCGGGCGATGTCGGGCCGGGCGCGCATGACGACGAACAGAGCGCCGCCGGCTAGAATGTAGATCGCGGCCAGTACCCAGAAGACCGAGCGCCAGCCCAGCCAGTCGCCGATGGCGCCACCCAGTGCCGCCCCGGTCATCAGGCCGAGCGTCTGGCCGGTGAGGAAGCGCGCCAGGGTGGCCTGCCGCTTCTCGTAGCTCACATTGTCGCCGACCCAGGCGATGGCGAGCGGGATGATCGCCGAGCCGGTCACGCCTGTCAGGAAGCGCGCCAGGGTCAGCATGCCCAGCGAGTTAGAGACGGCGCTCAGCAGGCAGCAGAGTGCTGCGCCGATGCAGGCGATGGCGACCACAGGCATCTTGCCGTAGCGGTCGCCGAACGGGCCGTGCACCAGCACGAAGACGCCGTTGGCGAACAGGAAGGCGGTGGCGGCGACCGAGGCCGCGCCGACCGTGACGCCGAAGGATGCCGAAAGCTGCACCAGCAACGGGTCGATCACGCGCATGTTGGCGGCCGACGCGAAGGCGGCCACGGACAGCAGCACGATGGCGATCGTGGGGGCCGGAGGGGGAGCAGAACCGGAGGCGGGCCGCGCCGGGATGGCGGGGGAAGGCATTGGTTGCGGGCTTAACGGCTC
>LSKJ01000328.1 GCA_001557035.1 Rhodospirillaceae bacterium CCH5-H10
CGGTGCGCGTGCCCACCCTTCGAGACGCGCTCCGGAGTTTACCCCGAGGTACTCGGGGGGGGAGCGCTTCTCAGGGTGAGGTGGTCTTTGCAGTGGTGATTCTTCCTCGACCGGAAAGGTCCTAGACGCCGCGGCGCGCAAGCGCGGCGAAGGCCACGACGAGGTTGATCAGCAGCAGGCTGATGTCGAGCCGGCGCGGCATGTCGGTCAGCAGCGAATCGCTGCGGAATGCCGCCGCGAGATCGATCGGCGCCACGGGGGCCAGGCCCTCCGTCTCCTCGATCCGCCGGCAGACCGCCTGCGCCAGGATCGCGTAGCCGACAGCCGTGGGATGCAGGTTGTCGAGCCCGTAGAGCCCGCCTTTGTGCGGCCAGCGCTGCAACGGCACGTTGTTGACCCGCCAGTCCTTGATCCAGATCTCGTGCTCGCGCCTCTCGCGATAGTGCTTGTTGTCGTGCAGCTCCATCATGCCGTAGGCGTCGATGAAGGCGAGGCCCTCGCCGCCGAAGGTCTCGGCGAGATCGTCGGAGATGCGCCGGTTGAGATCGCGCACGGCTTCGTCGAGCGCCTTCATCTCGGCCCCGCTCAGGCCGCCGATCTGACCCAGCCGGCCGAGATACTCGGGAAAATAGTCGGCACCGCGCGGCAGCGCGCCGGGATCGACGCGCGGCATCAGGTTGGCCACGCAGCTCGGCTTGGGCAGCAGGTTGAGGTAGACGCGGTCGATCTGTCCCGCCTGCCGCATGTCGTTCAGGCGCACGCCGAGATCGTGCATGTCGGTGGCGATGGCCTCGGGCGCGAACTGGTCCTTCGTCGCCATCAGGCAGATCGTCCAGATGCCGTCGTTGATGCCGATGTTGACCAGCAGCCGCTTCGGCCTGCGCTGCGCCAGGATCTCGAGCGGCGTCCTGTCGGCAAATTCGCTCGCCGGATCGTTCGACGGGTTGAGCAGGAAGCTCACGTTGACCGCTTCGTAGAGCGCCGGCAGCACGCCGACGAAATCGAAGCCCTCGGCGTCGCGCACTGCATCGATCAATCCGGCGATCTTCGAGACGTTGTTGTTGTAGGTGAGCGCGGCCTGGTCGGCGATCGTGGTCTGGGCGATCGAGAGATTGTCGAAGCAATCGTCGGCCGACCAGCGTCCCTGGTCGAGCCACGCCTGCGCGTTGTCCAGAACCGATCGCTTCAGCCCGTCGATATCGAAGCGGCCGGAGCGGAACAGGTCTTCCAGGTCGAACAGCACGTCACGGGGATAGGAGGGTGTCCTGAAGTCCCACCCGAACGCCCGCGCGACCTGTGCCGGCACGGCCAATGCCGCGAGTTCGGCATTGGTGGTCAGCGAGCGCGTACCGTTGTAGATGGAGTCGCCAATGGCCATGAGTTCAGGACGGTCTGGCATGTCATCTCTCCCGGCTCGGACGACACACTCGCATGACGGGCATTACACCACAAACTCTTCTCTCGGCCGGCGTGCGGCGCTGCAGGCTGCGGCGGCCGCCGGTTTCGCGCTTTCGGCAGCGCCGGCGGGAGCACAGGCCATGAAGGTCCGTCTCGGCACCGCGACGCCCGGGGGCGGTTTCCCGGTCTATGGTGCGGCCTTCGTCGAAGCGGTGCGCCGGTTCGATCCGACACTCGAGATCGAGGCGGTCAACACCAAGGGCAGCACCGAGAACGTGCCCATGCTGGAGGCCGGCACGCTCGACATCGCGCTGGTCCAGGGCGAGGTGGTGCACGAATCGCTGCAAGGGATCGGTCGTGCGCCGGCCGACCTGCGCGTGCTGACGGCGATGTATCCGACGGCCGGCATGTTCGTCGTGCGGGCCGATTCGCCCTATCGCACGATCGCCGACCTCAAGGGCAAGCCGATTGCCTGGGGCGCCGGCGGCTCGGGGCTGGTGATCCTCGGCCGCTATGCCATGGACGGTCTCGGGCTGGATGCCGCGAAGGACTTCCAGCCGATCTATCTCGAACGTGCGGGCGACGGCCCGGCGATGGTGCTCGACGGCCGGGCCGCCGCACTGTGGGGCGGCGGCAATGGCTGGCCCGGATTCATGACCATGGCCAACAGCAAGGACGGCGCGCGCTTCATTGCGCCCGACGCGGCCGAGATCCAGCGGATCCTCGGCAAGCACACTTTCCTCAAGCCGGTGACGCAGGCGGCGGGCAGCTTTCCCGGACAGACGGCGGCGATCCCGTCCGTCGGCTCCTGGAGTTTCGTGCTGGCGCGACCCGGCCTCGATGAAATGGCGGCCTACCGCGTCGCGAAGGCCTTGTATGCCGTGCAGCAGGCCGGCAGTCCGCCGCCGCAACTCGTCGACACGACGGCCGCCAACACGGTTGCGGTGGTGCCGGGACGCCAAAGGTTGCATCCCGGCGTCGCACGATTCTATCGCGAGATCGGCCTGCTGACGTAACCTGTGCTGCCGTTCTGCGTTGCCCGGTCAGGACAACGAAGGAGCGAGCCATGGACAAGTCCAAAGCCAGCAGCAAGATCGAGGGCGAGGGCAGCTACACCGCCACCGCCGACTACAACGAGCGCACCGCCGAGTTCCTGAAGAAGGGCAAAGTCGACGATGCCGCCCGCGAGGCCGCGCGTGCCCTCGACTCCGGGGAAGCCGGCGCCCTGGAAGCCGCCGAAGCCGAAGGCAAGGCAGGGGATCCGAAGGGCCAGGGCAAGGCGAAGACCCGGTAGCCCGACTACTCGGGCTTCAACAGTCCCTTCTTCGCGAGATCGCCGATCCCGGCCTCTTCCGTCTTCATGAAGTCGGCAAAACCTTGCGGCGTCGACGGACGCACCGTCGCGCCGAGATCGACGAACTTCTGCCTGATCGCGGGATCCTCGAGCGCGGCCGCTGCCGCTGCGTTGAGCGTGGCGATGATCGGCGCCGGCGTGTCCTTCCGCACGAAGATGCCGAGCGTGGTGCCGCCGTCGAAGGCCGTGCAACCGACCTCGGCCAGTGTCGGCACGTTGGGCAGTTCGGGCGTGCGCTTCTCGCCGATGACGACGAGGGCGCGCAGCTTGCCTGACTGCAGGTGAGGCAGCGAACTGCTGAGCTGGTCGACGTAACTGTCGATCTGCCCGGCCAGCACGTCGTTCAGCCCAACCCCCGAGCCACGATAGGGCACGATCGAGAAGCTGACCTTCTCGTTCTCCTGGATACGCAGGATGTCGGTGTGATTGGGCGTGCCGTTGCCGGCGTGACCCATGCTGATCGTGCCGGGCTTGGCCTTCGCCGCCGCCAGCAGCGATTGGAAATCGGTGAATCGGCTGTTGGCCGGCACGACGACGATCATCGGCACCGTGCTCAACATGCTCACCGGTGCGAACGAAGGCACCATCGACGGCTTGCCGGCCATCAGCGGCGAAACGAAGAGCGTGCCGAAAGCGGCGATCACCATCGTGTAGCCGTCGGGCGGCGCCTGCAGCACCAGTTCCTGCCCGACGACGCCACCGGCGCCCGGCCGGTTGTCGACCATCACGGGCTGGCCGAGCTTGCGCGCCATGCCCTCGCCGGCGAGACGCGCCGTCACGTCGGCATTGCCGCCGGCTGCGAAGGGCACGATGAAACGAACGGGCTTGGTTGGAAAAGCCTGCGCCCGCGCCCCGAAGCCGGTCGCCGAAGCGACCGTGGCAAGAGCCCCAAGTATGAATGTTCGCCGTTGCGCCACGCTGATTTCCTCCGGTTGATTGCGCAAAGCATCGGCCGATGAAACGTGGAGGGCCACTCAAATAAGCGATGCCTTTCGCGGGATGGAAAGGGGTGCAACCGGCTTCTTCGGCGCGGCGTTCCCCAAGTGAACCCAACAGTGAAAGGAACTAGGCCATGCGAGTGAGCGATGCCATGACCCGCGATGTGTGCGTTGCGCGCCCCGATCACACGATCGAGGACGCGGCGAGGATGATGCTGGCAATCGATGCCGGCCTGTTGCCGGTGGGCGACGAGGATCGGCTTGTCGGCATGATCACCGACCGCGACATCGCCGTGCGCGCCATCGGCGAGGGCAAGGGGCCCGGGACGGCGGTGCGCGAGATCATGAGCCAGGACGTGAAGTACTGCTTCGTCGACGAAGACACTGCGCATGTCGCCAGGAACATGGGCGAACTTCAGGTCCGTCGCCTGCCGGTGGTCGATCGTGAAAAGCGGCTGGTCGGCATTCTGTCGCTGGCCGACGTGGCCTCGCACGAAAGCGATGGCCGCAAGGTCGGCAACGCCCTCAAGGAGATCGCCCAGCCCGGCGGCGAGCACAATCAGGGTGCCGAGGAACGCGGGAGGGGCATATGAGCGCGCCGCACGCCGCCGTCTGGTTGAATGCGGACGAAGCCCACATCTATCGCTTTGGCGCCGGTGAAGTGGAGAAGTGCGAGGTCAAGGCCGAAGGCAACGGACGGGTTCGCGACGATCGCGAATACTTCGAGGCGATCCTTGCCGAACTGACCGAAGTCGAGGGCTGGATGATCGCCGGCCCGCAAGGGCCTCGCCAGGACTTCGAGAAGTATGTCCGCGTCGGCCACGCCGAGCAGCTTGCAAAGAAGCTGGTCGGGGTGGAGGCGATGGACGAGCCGAGCGACGGCGAACTGTTGCGCCACGCCCGCAAGCGGCTCGCGTCCTGACTAGTTGCTGTTTTCGAGACGCGTCACGACGAAGCCCCGGCCTTCGCGCTCGACCTCGAACCGGACGCGATCGCCGGCGCTCAGGCCTTTCAGGCTGGCAGGATCTTCCACGGTGAAGATCCTGACCCCGCCTTCGGGAAGAAGCGGCAACGGGCGATAGTCGAGCGTGATGCGGCCGGCTGCCGGATCGATCGCCACGATACGGCCGCTCGCGAGCTGGGAGGCGTTTGGCAATTCCTCGGTGGAGTTGGCAAAATCGTAGCCCTGTTCGCCGTACGCATCGTGGATGCTGGGCAGGCTTGCCGCATGAACGGGCACGAGCGCAACCGCGGCCAACGCCGCAGCAAGCGTGAACAAACTCTTGGACATGGGGGCTGAACCTTCCGTAGGTGAACGCCATTAAGCGATCACCATCTGGGAAGGCGCCGTCCGATTTCCAGAGGTTACAGGGCGGTGACAATCGCTTGTCACAGCCGCGGTGATCACTCCGGCTTGATGTTGCCTTCGCGGATGACCTTGCCCCAGCGGTCGCGGTCGTTGCCGACGAGGGTGACGACATCCTGCGGCGGACCCGAAAGCGGCTCGGCGCCGAGGGTCGCCAGGCGCTCGGCCGTGGCCGGCTGGGCAAGCACCTTGTTCACCGCATCGTTGAGGCGCTTCACCACGGCCTCCGGCACGCCGGCCGGGCCGAGCACGATGAACCATCCCTCGATCTCGGCGGCGGCCAGGTTCAGTTCGCGCAGGGTCGGCAGGTCCGGCGCCAGCGTGCTGCGCTTCGGACCGGTCACGGCCAGCGCGCGCATCTCGCCGCGCTGTACGTAGGGCAGCATGACGGCGACGTTGTCGAACATCGTCTGAATGCGGCCGGCGAGGATGTCGGCGCGCACCGCGCCGCTGCCGCGATAGGGGACGTGCAGGATCTGAACGCCGGCGGTGCGTTGCAGGATTTCCCCGGCGAGATGCTGCGCCGTGCCCATGCCGGTGGATGCGTAGGCGATGCCGTTGGGCTTGGACTTGGCGAGCGCGATGAGGTCGGCCACCGTCTTCACGCCGAGATCGGGATGGACCACCAGGAGATAGGGAGTACGCGCCACCGTGGCGATCGGCGTGAAGTCCTTCAGCGGATCGAACGACAGATTGGGATAAAGAGCGCCCAGGGTCGCATGCGAGCTCGGCGCGAACAGCAGCGTGTAGCCGTCGGGCGGCGACTTCACGATCATCTCCGAGGCGATGATGCCGCTGGCCCCGCCCTTGTTTTCCACCAGGACGTTCTGGCCGAGTTCGGTCGTGAGGCCTTGCGCCATCAGACGGGCGATCACGTCGGTCGCGCCGCCCGGCGGGAAGCCGACTACCAGGCGGATCGACTTGTCGGGAAAGGCCGGCGTCTGGGCGGCAGCCGGCAACGCAAGTGCGAGCAGGCTGCCGGCAAGCAGGCCCATGAGCTTCGAACGCAACATCTTCATCCTCCCGGTTCGTCTTCTTGTCTTGCTTGGGCCCCAAGGGCGGGCGTCAGGAAACCGCGGCGACCGCCTGAAGCATCGATTCGCGGTCGGCGCTCGCGGCATTGTCGGCGACGCGGCCGGTTTCGACCTCGCCCTCGAGCGAGCAGCGGTACATCACGCGCGGCTTGGTCTGGTCGAAGTCGCCCAGCGCGACGTGGCAGCTGCAGCGATTGTCCCACATCACGACGTCGCCAAGGCTCCAGCGGTGGCGATAGACGAACTCCGGCGAGGTCGCGTGCGCGTTCAGCATCGCGAGCAGGCTCTGGCTCTCCTCGTCGGACATGCCGAGGAAGCGGCGGATGCGCTGGTTGACCAGCAGCGACTTGCGGCCGGTCTCGGGATGCGTGCGCACGACGGGATGGATGATCGGCGGATTGCGCCGCTTCATCTCGGCAACCACGGTGGGATCGCGCTGCTCGATGCCGCGGACCATCGAGACGTCGTGAACCGCTTCGAGGTTCTCGATCAGCGCGCGGATCGGCGGCGTCAGCGTCTCCAGGGCGAGATAGAGGTTGGCCCACATCGTGTCGCCGCCGACCGGCGGCTTCTCCTTGCAATGAAGGATAGCGCCCTTCGCCGGGCGGGACGTGTAGCTGAGGTCGGTGTGCCAGTTGCGGCCGGAATTGTAGGTGCCGGATTTCTTGCCGCCGACCATCTTGTTGCTGAGGACCAGGATTTCGCGGTGATCGGGATGCAGCGTCGAGGGCGCCTGCGATTCGTGATTGTCGAGCACGCCGAAGCAGCGGGAGAAGGCGATCTGCTCTTCCGGCGTCAGGTCCTGTTCCGGAAAGATGAGCACGATATGCTCGAGCCAGGCCTTGTTGATCTCCTCGTGCTGCGAGTTGGTCAGGGGCTTGCGGAGATCGATACCGCGGATTTGGGCGCCGGCCGCAAAGCCCAGAGGGGTGATTTCGAGTGAGTTCATGTGAGTTCTCCCAAGCTGCTACTCTACCCAGTACGCCGATAATCGGTCAATATACTGTTTATTGTCAGACAAGATAGGGGTCGTCGAATGGACGCCAGCCTCGTTCCGGAAACGCCGCTCGGAAAGCTCGTGAAGTCGCTCCCCGAGCGGCTGGCCGAGCGTGTGCTGGAGGACGTGATGACGGGCCGCCTCAAGCCGGGTGACCGGCTGAAGGAGGAGCTGCTAGCCCAGACCCACGCGGTCAGCCGCGCCACGGTGCGCGAGGCGCTGATCGCGCTGGCGCGACAGGGCTATGTCGTGCGCATCCCGCGCTCGGGTGCGCGCATCGCGGAGTTCTCCCGCCAGGATCTCGACGACCTGTTCGAACTGCGCGCCGCGCTGCTCTCGACCGCGGCGGGCCGGTACACGCGGCAGGCCGGTCCGGCACAGCGGGCCGAGCTGGAGGCGCTGGTCGTCGATCTGGAAGGACTGGCCGCGAAGCCCGACACGTCACCGCAGGATTTCGCGACCCAGTCGGTGCGCATCCAGACATTCCTGACGGAGCGCTGCGGGAACAACCATCTGCCCGACATGTACAAGCGGCTGGCAGGCATGGGCATGTGGCAGCTCATCCGCGGCCAGGCCAGCAGCTTCCTCACCCAGGCAGGACGCGCGGAGTCGGCGGCCGACTGGCGACGACTCGCCGATCGTGTCTCGGCCGGTGAGGCGGAGGAGGCGGAGCGTGCCGCCCGTCTGCTCCTCGAGCACTCCGCCGTTCGCGTGCGCCAGCATTTCGACGAGGCCGTGCGCTCGGGGCCTCGGCCCTAGCCGTCAGGCGATCCCGTCGATCACCTTCGCCAGCGCCACGTCCTTGAGCGACAGGCCGCCGGCATCGTGGGTCGAGAGCAGGATCTCGACCTTGTTGTAGACGTTCGACCATTCGGGATGATGGTCGGCCTTTTCCGCGGCCATCGCGACGCGGGTCATGAAGCCCCAGGCTTCGTTGAAGTCGGCGAACTTGAAGCTCTTCTGGATCGCATCGCGGCCACGTACCTTTTTCCAGCTCTTGATCGAGGCGAGTGCCTGCGTGCGGGCCTTGCCGGCGAGTTTGGCGGTCATCTGTTCTCTCCTCAGTTGGCGTGAAGCTTGCCTCATCGCGTCGCAGCGGCCTAGGCTCCCCCCAACAAACCGGAGGCTTTCTTGAAGATCACCCGACGTACTGCCCTGCTTTCGACCACGGCCGCCCTGCTGGGCGCCACCGCCGCCTCGCCTGCGTCGGCGCAGAAGGCCGCCGACCAGTTGCGCATCCTGTTCAACGACGCCGTGCCCAACGTCGACATGTATTTCAACAGCCAGCGCACCGGGCTTATTTTGGCGCACCAGGCCTGGGACATGCTGGTGCATCGCGATCCCGCGACCTTCGAGATCAAGCCGTCGCTGGCCACCGACTGGAAGTTCACCGACGACAACACGCTCGATCTTACGATCCGGCAGGGCGTGAAGTTCCATGACGGAAGCACGCTCTCGCCCGACGACGTCGTCTATACGATCAACATGGCGGCCGATCCCGCCTCCAAGGTGGCGACGCCCTCGAACTACGCCTGGATCGACAAGGCCGAGAAGACCGGCGACTGGACCGTGCGCATCAAGATGAAGCGTCCGACGCCGGCGGCGCTCGAATATCTCGCCATGGTGACGCCGATCCATCCCAAGGCCTATCGCGAGAAGGTCGGCCCCGAGGGCTTCTCGGCCAAGCCGGTCGGCGCGGGTCCCTACAAGATCGTGAAGAACGACCAGGGCAAGGAGATCTTCTTCGAGCGCTTCGACGATTACTGGAAGGGCTCGCCCAAGGGCGTCCCGGCGATCAAGAAGCTGCATGTCCGCTTCGTGCCCGATCTCGCCACCGCGGTGACCGAGGTGCTGGCGCAGAAGGCCGACTGGATCTGGAACATCAATCCCGACCAGACCGACAGCATCAACAAGATGCCGTTCCTCCAGGCCGTGCGTCAGGAATCGATGCGCGTCGGCTATCTCTCGATCGATGCCGCCGGCCGCTCGGGCGCTGGCAATCCGCTCACCAACCTCAAGGTGCGCCAGGCGATCTGGCACGCCGTCGACCGCAAGCAGTTCGCCGACAAGCTGGTCGGCGGCGGCAGCCGCGTGCCGCCCGCACCGTGCTTCCCCAGCCAGTTCGGTTGCGATGCCGATGCCGCGGTGAAGTACGACTACGATCCGGCCAAGGCCAAGGCGCTGCTGGCGGAAGCCGGCTTCCCCAACGGCTTCGACGTCGAGATGGTGAGCTACGTGCAGCCGACCTCGTGGGGCGCGGCGATCCAGAACTATCTCACCGCCGTCGGCATCCGCGCCAAGATCACCCAGCTCCAGGTCGCGCCGGCCATCCAGAAGGCCCAGAAGGGCGAGGCACCGCTCTACATGGGAAGCTGGGGCAGCTACTCGATCAACGACGTGTCGGCCATCATGCCCGTCATGTTCGGCGCCGGCGCGCTCGACAACTACTCGAAGGATCCCGAGCTCGAGAAGCTGATCGCCGAGGGCGGCGCCACCTCCAACACCGAGGCACGCAAGAAGGCCTACTCGGCGGCGGTGAAGATCGCGACCGAGAAGGCCTACTGGCTGCCGATCAACACCTACGTGAACACCTACGCCTTCTCGAAGGCGCTGGATTTCAAGACCTTCCCCGACGAGCTGCCGCGCTTCTACTTCGCGAAGTGGAAGTGACACGCCGAAGGCGTGTCATCCCGAGCGCAGCCGAGGGATCTCTCGTCGAGGGATCTTAAGGAACCAGCAGACACTCCACGCCGCCGCCGGGCCGAGGCCTGAGCGGCGGCGTTTGCGTCGAGCAGCGCGGCTCGGCGATCGGGCAGCGCGGATGGAAGCGGCAGCCCGGCGGGATGTTGGCCGGGTCGGGCATGACGTCGCCCAGACCCACGTCGGGCACGCCGAGGCCGGGCTCCGGCGTCAGCACAGAGGCGAGCAGGGCCTTGGTGTAGGGATGCTCCGGGTCGTGGAACAGCGCCTGCGTCGGCTTCTTCTCGACGATGCGGCCGAGATACATGACCGCCACCTCGGTCGCGACGTGCTCGACGACCGCGAGGTTGTGGCTGATGAACAGATAGGTGAGGCCGAGGTCGCGGCGCAGTTCGGCCAGCAGGTTCAGGATCTGCGCCTGCACCGAGACGTCGAGCGCCGAAGTCGGTTCGTCGCACACCACGATGCGCGGCCGCAGCACGAGGGCGCGCGCAATGGCGACGCGCTGGCGCTGGCCGCCGGACAGCTCGGCCGGCAGGCGGTTGCCCATCTCGCCGGGCAGTCCGACACGGGTCAGCATCTCGTCGACCCGCTTGGCGATCTCGGCGCGCGAGAAGGTGCCCTGCGCCTGAAGCGGCATCGCCACGATGTCGCGGATGCGCGTCAGCGGATTGAGCGAAGAGAACGGATCCTGGAACACCGGCTGGATCAGCCGCGCGCGGGCCTTGCGATCCATGTCGACGATGCGCTGGCCCTCGACCGCGATGTCGCCGGAGTCGGGAGTCAGCAGGCCCAGGATCAGGCGGGCGAGGGTGGACTTGCCGCAGCCCGATTCGCCCACGACCCCGAGCACGCCGCCCGGCGGCACGGCAAACGAGACGCCGTCGACGGCGACGACGCGACGATCCTTGCCCAGGATGCCGCCCGAGACACGGAAGGTCTTGCCGACGGACCTGAGTTCGATGGCGGGTTGGGGAGTCGCGGTCATGGGGCCAGCCGGCAGAGATAGTCGTGGCCTGGCGCCGCCGTCTGGTGCGGCACGGTATGGGCGCAGGTCGCGTCGGCGAAGGTGCAGCGGTCGCGGAAGCCGCAGCCCTCGAAGCCCGGGCCGATCCGCGGCACGGTGCCCGGGATCGAGCCCAGCGGTTCATCCTGCCGCTGCTTGCCCGGCACCGGCACGCACTGCAGGAGACCGCGCGTGTAGGGATGCTTTGGATCGGCGAAGAGCTGCGCGGTTGCGGCGCTCTCGACGACCTCGCCGGCATACATGACCGAGACGCGATGGGCGACGCGGGCCACGATGCCGAGATCGTGGGTGATCAGCAGCAGGCCGAGGCCGAGGTCGCGCTGCAGCTGGGCCAGCAGGCGCAGGATCTGGGCCTGCACCGTGACGTCGAGCGCCGTGGTCGGCTCGTCGGCGATCAGCAGCTGCGGCTCGCACATCAGCGCCATGGCGATCATCACGCGCTGGCGCAGACCGCCCGAGAGCTGATGCGGGAACTGGCCGAGGCGCAGGCCCGGCGCGGTGATGCCGACGCGGCCCAGCAGATCGGCGGCGCGGTCGATGGCGACCCGCTGGCTCACCTTCTTGTGCCGGCGCATCACCTCGGTCATCTGCGAGCCGATCGTGTAGGCCGGATTGAGGCTGGTCATCGGCTCCTGGAAGATCATCGCCATGGCGTTGCCGCGCAGGCGCGCCATGCCGCGATCGTCGAGTTTCAGCAGATCCTCGCCCTGGAAGCTGAGGCGCTGGGCGGTGCGATGGCCGCCGCGCGCCAGCAGGTTCATGACGGCCAGTGCCGTGACGGACTTGCCGCAGCCCGATTCGCCCACCAGGCAATGGGTCTCGCCGCGCTCGACCGTGAGCGAGGCGCCGCGCACCGCCGAGGTGCTGCCGCCGAACCCCACTTCGAGCTTTTCGACTTCGAGGAGCGCGCTCACGAGCGGGACCGCGTTCCGAAAGCGTCGCGCAACCCGTCGCCCAGCAGGTTGATGCCCAGCACCAGCACGAACAGCGCCACGCCCGGGATCACGATCACCCAGGGGCTGAAGAACATGTAGTCCTTGGCTTCGGCGATCATCAGTCCCCAGGAGGGCAGCGGCGGCGGCACGCCGAGGCCGAGGAACGACAGCGTCGCCTCGAGCAGGATGGCGAGCGCGATCTCGAGCGTCGCCACCACGACGAGGTGGCTCGCGATGTTGGGCAGCACCTCGCGCGACAGAACGCGGAAGCGCGAGCAGCCGGCGCACCAGGCGGCCGCCACGAAGTCGAGGTTGCGCACCTGCATGGAGGTCGAGCGCGCGACGACGGCGAAGCGGTCCCACAGGAGCAGGCCGAGCGTCAGCACCAGCAGCGTCATCGAGGTGCCGAGCAGGCCGACGACGGCGAGTGCCACGAGGACGACCGGAATGGAAAGGCGGGTGGTGATGGCGAACAGCACGGCATCGTCGATGCGCCCGCCGAAGAAGCCACCCAGCACGCCCATGGTGATGCCGATCAGGCCCGAGACGATGGTGACGGTGACGCCGATCAGCATCGAGATGCGGCAGCCCCAGATCAGGCGCGAGAGATAATCGCGGCCGAGCTGGTCGGTGCCGAGGATGAAGTCGGGATTGTGCCCCTCCATCCAGAACGGCACGAGCAGGCGGCGGTTGAGGTCCTGCGCGAACGGATCGTGCGGCACGATCAGCGGCGCGAAGATGGCGCAGAACAGCGCAATGCCGACGATGACGGCGCCGATCCAGGTGCCGGCGCTTCTCCAGCCCCGGCGCGGGCCGGCATTGACGGTGACAGTGGCGCTCATGCCCGGAGCCTCGGGTCGAGCACCGCATTCAGCAGGTCGGAGACCATCGTCAGGGCCACATAGATGACGGCGAGGACCAGCACGACGGCCTGCACCACCGGGAAGTCGTTCTTGGCGATGCTCTCCCAGGCGAGGAAGCCGACACCGTGCAGCGCGAAGACCTGCTCGATGACGATCGAACCGCCCAGCATGAAGCCCAGCTGCACGGCGGCGATCGCCACGACGGGGATGGCGGCGTTGCGCAGCGCATGCTTCAGCAGGATGGAGGCGCGTGACAGGCCCTTGGCGCGGGCCGTGCGGATATAGTCGCTGCTCATCGCCTGGATCATGCCGGCGCGCGTGAGGCGCGTGAGGGCGGGCACCGCGGAGAAGGAGAGCACGATGCCAGGCATCACGAAATGCTCCCACGAGCCGGTGCCCGAGATCGGCAGCCAGCCCAGGGTGAGGCCGAAGATGATCATCAGCAGCAGGCCGAGCCAGAAGGACGGCATCGCCTGGCCGATCAGGGCGACCATCTGCACGGCGCGATCGAAGTTGGTATTCTCGCGCACCGCCGCGAGGATGCCCATGGGGATCGAGATGAGCAGCGCGAGCGAAAGGCCCGTCAGGCCGAGCGTCAGCGTCACCGGCATGCGCTCGGCGATCAGGGTCGAGACGCGCGTCTGGAAGAAATAGCTGTTGCCGAGATCGCCGGTCACGGCGCGGCCGACCCAGTCGAAGAACTGCGTGAGCACGGGGCGGTCGAGGCCATAGGCCTTGCGGACCGCCTCGATGTCGGCGGCCGTGGCATTGGGACCGGCGATCGAGATGGCGAGATCGCCCGACAGGCGCGTCAGGACGAACGCGAGCGTCATGACGGTCGCGGCGACGAGCAGCGCCACGATCAGGCGGCGGACAAGGAAACGAAGCATTTGCGGCGGTTAGCCTAAAGGGGATCGGTCAGGAAGGCGATCATGCGAATACCGCGCCAAACCTCCTGACAGCAAGCGCCACAAACGGTCACGACGGAGCGCTTGGCGAGGGCGCGCTGGTCCTATAAGGGGGAGTCATGCCGGTCTTCAACAATCCTCGGCGCACGCCCTGCTTTGGCCTGGCGCCCACACTGGAGGATTTCGAAGCGATCGCCGCCGAGGCGCTCGCGACGATCCCCGAGGAGTTTCGCAAGCACATCGGCAACGTGCGCATCCAGATCGACGACTTCCCGTCCGACGAGATCGAGAAGCAGATGGAACTCGATACGCCGTTCGACCTGCTCGGTCTGTATCAGGGCGTGTCGATGATGGAGCGCGGCGCGGGCCATGTCGCCAACGACATCGACCGCATCTTCCTCTATCGCCGCCCGATTCTCGACTACTGGTGCGAATCGGGCGAGGACCTGCCGCACATCGTGCGCCATGTGCTCATCCACGAGATCGGCCACCATTTCGGCTTGAGCGACGACGACATGGAAGCGATCGAAGCGAAGGCGGAAGAAGAATCGCAGCGCGTCCAGCCGAACGCCTGACACTCCCGTCGTCTCGACCGTAGCGCGCAGCGCGGAGCGGAGAGACCTTGGCCCGACGATTTGCCGGCTTTGCTTTAAACCCGCATGGCCTCGCGATAGAGGCGCTCTGCGTTCGTCCACTTGATCGCCTGCACGAAGGCCTCGATGTAGTTCGCGATGTCGGAGCCGTAGTCGGCTGAGTAGGCGTGCTCGTACATGTCGATCACGAGAAGCGGGACAGCGGCGGCCGGTGCCATCGAATCGTTTTCGGCGCGGTAGTTGAAGAGGCGCTTGTCGCGCGGCGCATAAGCCAGGATCACCCAGCCGGTCCCCGAGTCCAGAGACCTGGCCGTGCTGACGAACTCCGCTTTCCAGCGGTCGAGACTGCCGAAGTCGCGGGACAGAGCTTGCGCCAGGAGACCGGACGGCTGGGTGGGCGCTTCGGCGAGCCCGTCGAAGTAGATTTCGTGGAGCACCACCGCGTTGTGCGCGGCCTGCTCCTCGCGTTTCAACGCACCGACCTGCCCGGGTGGCGCGTCCGCGAAGTCGATCTTCGCCAGTTGCTCGCCAATCTCGTTCAACTTCTTCACGGTGCCGGCATACTCCATGTCGTGATGGGCACGCAGGAGATTGGGCGACAACCCCTTCACCTTCTCGGGGTTGATGGTCAGGGGCTTGGGGATCGCCTTCGGGACGGGAACGGCGCTTGCCAGTTGCGGCGGCACCTGCTGGGCACGTGCACCAACGGCGATGGCGCCCACCAGCAGGCCGGCGCCCGCAGCCACGGAACGGCGCGAGATGGCGGTCATGGAGACTCCTGCGTGTTCTCGGGAGGAACGCCGGTCAGGGGGAGGAGTTGCGTTGCACCGGAGGCACCCGGTAGCGCCCCTCGATCAATGCCTCGTCGGGGAGAAAGGCACGCAGCACGAGGCGCATCGGTCCTGCGGGAGCGGGGAGCCAGTTTGCCGTCCGGTCGCTCGAAGGACGTTCGCGCTGAATGTAGATCGTGAGCGATCCATCGGCGCCTTGAACCAGGTCGGGGGTCCTGTCGCCGATCGAATAGCGGTCGATGGCATTTTCGCTGAAGTATGCGCGACCTTCCGGCGTGACTTCGTAGGCGGACAGGGACCAGAAAGCGCGCACCGGCGGAAGGCGCCCGGCGGGGAAGGTGAGCACATAGCGGTCCGCGCCCGACAGAGGCAGCCGCTCCGAATCCACGACACAGGTCACATAGACCGCTTCGCCCGGCATCAGCGCACCGAGCGCCGTCAAGGCGGTGGCGGCACGATAGAGATAGTCGTCGCCGAAATTGCCGAAATGCCGCTCGCCATAGGTCCAGCCGTCGACCGTGCGGCCGTGTCCGGCGGCGGCGCGGATCTCGGCATGGCCCTGCTCGATGCCGGCAAGGATGGCGCGCCGTTCGGTCTCGGTGAAGGCGCGCCGGTCGAACTTGCGCCCGGGCTTCAGCTTCAGCGGTGCCAGCGCCTCGAACAGCGGGCGGTCACGCGCGGGCAATGGACTTTCGCCAAGGGCCCGCATGCCGATGTCGAACAGATCGAAGGGCTCGCCGGGATGGGCGGCCGGCCAGTCGGCCACGGGTTCGGGCGGCGCCTGCGTGCGGAAGCGCATGAGTTCGCCTGTTTCGAGGATGCGCCGTTCGTTGCGCATGTCCGGTGTTTCGAGCAGCACACGGCTCTGCAGGATGCGCACGCGATCGAGCTCCTCGGGCCCGTCGACCAGGATGCGGCCCAGAAGCCAGACCGATGTCGTCGGCGCCCGGACCAGCGTGACGTCGCCCGGCGCATCGCCTTTCCACGCCGGTCCGACGATCATGTGCGTGGCCTGTCCCTTGCTCCCGAGCCGATGGCTGACGACGAGGAAATTGTCGGTGAACAGGTCGATGAAGGCATAGCTGTAGTAGAGGTCGCCCACCGGCGGCAGGGTGAGGAACAGCGGTTCCAGCGTGAGATCGAGCCAGGCCGAGGAATAGAGCGTGTCGGCATTGGGCATCGTCATGTCGCGCGTGCCCGGATCGGCGAGCGTCGGCATGTGGCGGAAGCGGTTGAGCCGCTGGCGCTGCGGATTGGCTTCGTCGACCGTCGCGCGCCAGCGGGCGCAATACATCTCGTAGATCGGGAAGAGATAGATCGTGGCGCGACGCGCGAGGTCGCGGAGGGTCGTCTGTGTGTCCTGGGCCCGCGCGCCCTGGGCTCGGGCGAGCGCCGGCAGGGCGACCAGGCTGGCGAGCGCGGCGCGACGGCCGATGCTCACGCCGCACGCTCGCGCAGACGTCGCCGTTCGGCGACGAAGGAAGCGGCTTCCTGCCACGGTTCGAGGGTCCAGAAGGAGCGGGCGCGCCCCGAGGGCGAGGCCAGCACGAAGGCCACGGCCCCTTCGAGAAGCTCGACCTGGCGACCATAGGCGGGCGTCTTGATGCCGAGAGCCAGCGACGCGGCATTCTTGGAGGTGAAGGCAATGGCGGCAGGACGGAAGCGCCGAAGCTTGGCGTGCAGCGACGGCGCGTCCATCGCCGCGGGCGTCAGCTCGTGATCCGATCCGACCTCCGTCTTGTTGAGGTCGGTCAGTCCCAGCCCGAGGTCGAGCAACTCGGGGAAACGCTGGGGCGATAGCCGCTCCGGCGTCAGGCCGACCGCGTGAAGGGTCGGCCAGAAGGCATTGCCGGGATTGGCGTAGTAGGCGCGCGCCTTGAACGAGACCGGGCTGGGCGCGGTGCCGCAGAACACCAGGTCGAGACCGGGCGCCAGCAGGTCCGGGATGAGATGGTTACTCCGCCTTGATGCCTGCGGCACGGATGACCTCGCCCCAGCGCTTGATCTCGGTCTGGATGTAGGCGTCGATCTCGGGAACGGTCATGACGCCGGGCTCGAAGCCGCCGGCCTTCATACTCTCCATCACGTCGGGGGACTTCAGCGCCTTCTCGGTCGCGACGCGAAGCTTGTCCTTGATCTTCGCCGGCGTGCCGGTCGGCACCGCCCAGATCGACCAGGAGGTCACGACGAGATCCGGCGAGACGGTCTCGGCGAAAGTGGGCGTGTCCGGCAGGACCGTCGAGCGCTTGGCGCCGCTGGACGCCATCGGTTTCAGTTTGCCGGCGCTCACCTGGCCCATCAGCGAATCGATGTTGGAGATGACCATCGGCAGGTGGCCGGCCAGCACGTCCGCCGCGGCCGCGGCGGCGCCGCGATAGCTGATGAAGGTGATGTCGCAGCCGGTCTTCTGCTTGAACAGCTCCATCGTCAGCGTCGGAGACGTGCCGAGGCCGGACGAGCCGAAGGAATACTTCCCGGGCTCCTTCTTCGCTGCCGCGATCAGCTTGGGCAGCGTGTTGTGCTCGAAGTTCGGATGGCAGCAGAGAAGGTTGGGCTGCGTACCGATCCAGGCCACGGTCTCGAGGTCGGTGACGGCATTGTAAGCGGGCTTGCGATAGAGATGCGGCACCAGTGCGTGGCTGCCGATATTGCCCAGCAGGACCGAATAACCGTCCGGCGGCGACTTGGCGACGTTGTCGGCGGCGATCGAGCCGCCGGCGCCGGTGCGGTTCTCGACGACGAAGGTCTGGCCGAACTCGTCGCTGAGCTTGACCGCGAGACGGCGGGCGATGTTGTCCTGCGAGCCGCCGGGCGTGAACGGGCAGACGATGCGGACATTGCGGTTGGGCCAGTCGTCGCCCTGGGCGAGGGCAAAGGTCGGAACGAACGGCAGCGTCGCCAGGCCGGCCGTGAAGTGACGTCTCCTCATTTCTCTGTCTTCCTTTGAAACGGAATGTGTATTGCACCGATGATGCACGACCTGTGTCGCCGCGCCTAGGGCCCCGGCATGGTCCGGATTTCGTCCTGAGGTTCCACGGCCTTGTCCGCTCCCCGCCGTCGGGCATGATGCCGGCCGGGAGGACCGAATGAAGACGATCGACAAGGCCGACGAAGCGCAGCTGCTCGCCACCATCGACCGGTGGATCGAGCGCGAGGTGGCGCCGCGCGTGAAGGAATTCGACCATGCCGACAAATGGCCGGCCGAGATCGTCGAGCAGATGAAGGAACTCGGGCTGTTCGGCGCCACGATCAGCCCTGAATATGGCGGCCTCGGCCTCCCGGCCACCACCTACGCCGAAATCGTGATGCGCGTCTCCTCGGTGTGGATGGCGATCACCGGCATTTTCAACTCCCATCTGATGCTGGCGCTGGCCGTCGAGAAGTTCGGCACGCCGCGCCAGAAGGAACGCTGGCTGCCGAAATTCGCCACAGGCGAAATTCGCGGCGGCCTGGCGCTGACCGAGCCCGATGCCGGCACCGACCTGCAATCGATCCGCATGGTCGCGAAGCGCGACGGCAACGACGGTTACGTCATCAACGGTACCAAGACCTGGATCTCCAACGGCATCGAGGGCCATTGCTTCGCCATGCTGGTGAAGACCAATCCCGAGGCCAATCCACGCCACACCGGCATGAGCCTGTTCATCACGCCCAAGGGGCCAGGCTTCACGGTCGGCCGCAAGCTGGAGAAGCTCGGCTACAAGTCGATCGATTCGGGCGAGCTGGTGTTCGAGGACTACAAGATCCCGGCCGATCACCTGATCGGCGAGGTGGAGGGCCAGGGCTTCGCGCAGGTCGCGGGCGGGCTGGAACTCGGCCGCATCAACGTGGCCTCGCGCGGCGTCGGCATCGCCGAGGGCGCATTGAGGCTCGCGACCAGCTACGCGCAGATGCGCAAGACCTTCGGCAAGCCGATCTGCGAGCATCAGGCGATCCAGCTCAAGCTCGGCGAGATGGCGACGCGCGCCCGCGCCGCCCGCCTGCTGACGCTCGATGCGGCCGCCATCTTCGATCGCGGCGAGCGCTGCGACATGGAGGCCGGCATGGCGAAGTATTTCTCGTCCGAGGCGGCGCTGGAGAACAGCATCGAATCGATGCGCATTCACGGCGCCTATGGCTACTCCAAGGAATACGACATCGAGCGGCTCTATCGCGATGCGCCGCTGACCTGCATCGGCGAAGGCACCAACGAGATGCAGCGCATCATCATCGCGCGGCAGCTGGTCAAGCGGAACCCGATCTCGTGAGCATGGCCGGCAAGCCGCTCGAAGGCATCCGTGTCCTTACGCTGGAACAGTTCGGCGCCGGTCCTTACGGCACGATGTTCCTGGCCGAACTCGGCGCCGAGGTGATCAAGATCGAGGCGCCGCAGGGTGGCGATCCCTCGCGGCAGGTCGGGCCGTACAAGCTGGGCGAGAACGACAGCGAGTATTTCCAGGCTTGGAACCTCGGCAAGAAGAGCGTGACCCTCGACATGAAGTCCGAGGAAGGGCGGCGGCAGTTCGAGGCGCTGGTGAAGGGCGCCGACTGCGTCGTGAACAACATGCGCGGCACGCAGCCGGCGAAGCTCGGCATCGACTATGAGAGCCTGAAACACCTGAAGCCGTCGATCGTCTGCCTGCACATCTCCGCGTACGGCCGCGACAACGAGCGGAAGGACTGGCCCGGTTACGACTTCCTGATGCAGGCCGAGGCCGGGCTGATGGAACTGACCGGCGAGCCGGACGGGCCGCCGACGCGCGTCGGCGTGTCGATGATCGACAGCATGAGCGGTCTCACCGGCATCGTCGGTCTCCTGAGCTGCCTGCTGCGCGCCCGCACCACCGGCAAGGGCTGCGACGTCGACACGTGTCTCTACGACGTCGCCATGCACCAGCTTACCTATCCCGGCCTCTGGTACCTGAACGAGGGCGATGTCTCGCCGCGGGTGCCGCGCAGCGCCCATCTCTCGCTGGCGCCGGTTCAGACCTTCCCGACGAAGGACGGCTGGATCTTCATCATGTGCATGACGCAGAAATTCTGGCTGAACCTGTGCGAGGTGATGGGCCGTGCCGACCTCGTGGCCGATCCGCGCTTCCCCGATCCGAATACGCGCGCGAAGAACCGCGCCGCCATGTCGGCCGAACTCGACGTGACATTCCGCACCCGCACGACGGCGGAATGGCTCGCGTCGATGAACGGGCTGCTGCCCGCCGCGCCGGTCTATCGCCTCGACCAGGCACTCGACAGTTCCTTTGCGCGCGAGACCGGCATGGTCTCGTCCGTGCTGCATCCGGTGAAGGGCGACCTGCGCGTTCTCGCCAATCCCCTGCGCATCGATGGCGAGCGCTTGCCTCAGGCGGCCTGCTCGCCGCTGGGTGCCGACAACGACACATTTCTGGACAAGTCGCGATGAAGCTTCAGGGCATCAAGGTCGTCGATCTTTCGTGGTTCCTGCCGGGCCCATACCTCACCACGTCGCTGGCCGATCATGGCGCCGAGGTGATCAAGGTCGAGCCGCCCGGCGAGGGCGATCCCGGCCGTCACATCCTGCCGCCGGATGAACGTACCTCGGTGTTCTTCCGCAACATGGGCCGCGGCAAGAAGAGCGTCGTGCTCGATCTCAAGAGGGAGCAGGGCCGCGCCGATCTGTTTCGCCTGGCCTGCGAGGCGGACGTGCTGGTCGAATCGTTCCGCCCCGGCGTCGCCGCGCGCTTCGGCATCGGCTACGACGCCGTCGCGGCGAAGAATCCCGGCATCGTCTATTGCTCGATCAGCGCCTTCGGCCAGGACGGCGCCTATCCCGGCCGCGCCGCGCACGATCTCGCGCTCGAAGCCATGACCGGCGTGTTGAGCCTGACCCTGGGCGATGACGGCCGGCCGGCGATCCCCGGCATCCCCGTCGCCGATCTCGTCAGCGGCCTGCACGGTCTCGCGGGCGTGCTGATGGCGCTGCTGCGCCGCAAGGACACCGGCCGCGGCGACTATATCGACGTCTCGATGCACGAATCGCTGATGGCCTCCTGCGCCAACGTGGTCGGCACGACTTTCGCCGAGAACAAGGCGCCCGACGTGAAGCAACAGCGCACGACCGGCGGTTCGGCCTTCTACCGCGTCTACGATACGTCCGACGGCCGCCAACTCGTGATTGCGGGCCAGGAGATGAAGTTCATCAAGAACCTGCTGGGGGCGCTCGGCAGACCCGAGATGGCCGCGCTCTGCGAATGGCCCGGCGCTCACCAGAAGCCGGTGGTGGACTTCCTCGCCGAGACCTTCCGTGCCAGACCCTTGGCGCACTGGATGGACTATCTGGCAACGCTCGACATCTGCTACGGCCCGGTCAACACCCTCCCCGAAGCCATCGCCGACGCCAACCTGCAGAAGCGCGGCTTCATGGTGACCGACGACAACGGCCGCCTCCACTTCGGCCCCGTGGTGCGCTTCAAGAACGAACCGTCGAGCCCGGTGTATCGCGAACCGCTGCTGGGCGAGCACACGGACGAGGTTTTGAAGCGTTAGGCCAAAGGTCCCTCGCTACGCTCGGGATGACAATTTTTTCCTAATGGAGGGTCTGCGCCAGCAACGCCATAACTGTCATCCCGAGCGTAGCGAGGGACCTTTGGCGATGCCTGCCTCAAGCAAATCAGCCCACGTCGGATTTGCTGCTTCGACCAGGGCGTCCTTCTTGGACCGCCGCATCCCTTGATCTGCTTCTCTCGAACGATCGCGTCTTCGATCTGCTGATGTTCTTCGGCGTAGACCAATGTGTGAACCCGGTACTGTCTTGTGAACGCGCCACCCATTCCGGCGCGATGTTCGGTGACGCGTTTTCCCAGGTCGTTGGTGACGCCGACATACATCACGTTTCGCTTAACGTTCGTCAGTATGTAGACGTAGTAGGTGGACATCGGTCGCGAAAGGTCCCTCGCTGCGCTCGGGATGACAACTTTATCTTAAGGGATGACGTGCGCCAGCAACCCAAGATTGTCATCCCGAGCGCAGCGAGGGACCTTTATCGCTATGCCGCCACCAGCGCCGCCGCCTTCGCCAAGGGAACGGGCGCGTCGTCGAGGAGGAGGTTGATGGCTTCTTCCTCCCAGCCCTGCTCGCCGAGCGACAGCGGGTCTTGGGGCGCGAGGCGGTGTTCGATGACCAGGCGCGAGAGGAGCAGGCGGCGGGCGTCGCCGCCTTCGGCGCCCAGCGTTGCGCCTTCCCAGGCGAGGAGGGCGGCGGTCGTCGCGTGATAGAGAGCGCCGGCGGCGAGGCGGGAGCGCTTTTCCTGTTTGGGGTCGGCGGCGACCGCTTCGACGAAGCGCTCGACGCGATCGAGCGTGGCGCCCAGCAGGCCCTTGTACTGGCCGGGCAGGGCGCCGCTCGGCTCGTACTTTGCCTTGAGCGCGGCGGAGAGCGTCTTGTGGCCGCCCGACTTGCCGACAGCGCGCTGCACCACGTCCAGCGCGTTGATGCTGGAGGTGCCTTCCCAGATCGTGCCGATCTGTGCGTCGCGCACCAGCCGCGCCGTGACCCATTCCTCGATGTAGCCGATGCCGCCGCGGACCTCGAGGGCGGTGCTGGCGACCGGGATGTTGTCGCGGCAAGCGCGGAACTTGTAGACCGGCGTCAGGATGCGCAGCAGGTTCGCGGCGTCCTTGTCGCCCTTATCTGCGCGGCCCATCGCGTCTGCCGAGAAGGCGTACATCGACAGCGCCTGTTCGGTCGGCAGCATGATCTTCATGAGCTGGCGACGCAGCAGCGGATACTCCGAGGTGGGCTTGCCGAAGGCGCGGCGGCCGCGCGCGGCGGCCAGTGCCTCGTTGAGGCAGCGGCGCATCATCGCCGCCGCTCGCACCCCGTGGCTCAGCCGCGACAGGTTCACCTGGCTCATCATCTGCTTGAAGCCATGGTTCACGTCGCCGACGAGATAGGCCGTGGCGCCGTCGAGCACGATCTCGCCGGACGCCATGGAGCGCGTGCCCAGCTTGTCCTTCAGCCGCACGATCCGGTAGCGGTTGCGGGAGCCGTCCTCGAGGCGCCGTGGCAGGGCGAACATGGCGAGGCCACGGGTGCCCGCCGCCGCGCCGCGCGGGCGCGCAAGGATCAACGCCAGGTCGGCATCGGCGTGGCTGCAGAACCATTTCTGGCCGTAGATCTTCCAGCGCTCGATCCCGTCGGCGCCGACGCCGATCCTCTCGGCTTCGGTCTCCAGCGCGCCGACATCGGAGCCGCCGGCCTTCTCCGTCATCAGCTGCGCGCCCTTCATCATTCGGGCCGGGTCCTGGCTCAGCAGGCGGTCCATCAGCAGGCGCTTGAGCTCGGGCGAGGCGTGGGTCTTCATCGTGAAGTTCGAGGTGTCCGACATCGAGACCGGGCACATCAGCCCGAACTCGCCCTGCACGAAGAGGTAGGTGAAGGCGTATTTCACCAGCGGGTGTGCCGGCTCCGCCATGCCGAGCACGCCGGCGCGATGGCTCATCGCGTGCATGCCGAATTCCTCGTAGGCGATCTTCTCCATCTCGCGATACGCGGGATGGTAGTCGATCCAGTCCTCGTCGCGGCCGAAGCGGTCACGCGGCTGCAGCACCGGCGTGTGCTTGTCCGCGATCATCGCGAGTTCGTCGAGGCGGCCGCCGGCCAACTCGCCCAGCCGCTCGAAATGCGGTGTCATCTGCGCGCGCAGGCCGGGCTCCATGTAGAGCCGCAACAGGTCCTGGAACTGCCGGTCGATCGCATAGAAGTTCTGGCCGTGGACGTCGGCGGCGATGTGATGCGCGCCGTGCGGCACATGAATCATGTCGGGCATGTCTTCCTCCGTCTCTTCTGTTTCTATTTCCAGCCGTGCTTCAGCACGTGCGCCACGTAGGACGGCACGGTCCGGGTCGCCGGGCCGTAGATATGTTCGTGAAACAGGCTCTTGTTGTCGGTCGGTTCGAGATTGAGTTCGACGGTGCGGGCACGTGGCGCATGACGGCGGACATGCAGGACGAAGCCGGCGGCGGGATAGACCTCGCCGGACGTGCCGATCGCCAGGAAGAGGCCGCAACGCTCCAGCACCTCGTAGATCTCCTCGAGATGCATCGGCATCTCGCCGAACCAGACGATGTTGGGGCGCAGTTCGCCCACGGCCTTGCAGGCGGGGCAGACCGAGGCCGGTGTCAGGTCCTGCTCGGACTCGAACACCGTGCTGCACGCCATGCAGCGGATCTCGCCGTCGCGCCCGTGCATGTGGATCACCCGCTTCGAACCGGCCTGCTCATGCAGCAGGTCGATGTTCTGGGTGATGACCGTGACCTCGCCCTCGTAGTCGCGCTCCAGCTGCGCCAGCGCCCGGTGGGCTTCGGTCGGGACGATGCCGGCCGTGCGGAACAGGCTGCGCGTCTCGTTGTAGAAGTCGAGCACCTTCTTCTTGTCGCGGTGCCAGGCTTCCAGGGTCGCGACCTCCTCGAGATTGACCCGGCTCCACAGCCCGCCCGCGTCGCGGAACGTATCGATTCCGCTTTCCTTGGAGATGCCGGCGCCGGTCAGGATGGCGATGCCCGGCGGAAAGAAATCCTGATGCATGCCCTCAATCTAGCGCCGTGCTAGGGTCGGCGACCATGACCATCGGCATCCTGTTCGTCTGCACTGCAAATCTCTGCCGCTCCCCCACGGCCGAAGGCGTATTCCGGTCGCTTGCCGCCAAGGCGGGGCTCGCAGAGGCTTTCGAGATCGATTCGGCCGGCACCGGCGCCAGCCATGTCGGCCAGCCGCCGACCCAGCCCGCCATCGATGCGGCGGCCGCACGCGGCTACGACATCACCGGCATCCGCGCCCGCCAGATCACGGGCGAGGACATCGAGCGTTTCGACCATGTCCTGGGGATGACCCGAGGACATCTGGTCGAGATGCGCTGGCTGGCGCCGCGCGATTTCGCCGACAAGCCGCAACTGCTGATGAACTATGCCCCGCCGCTCGGCATCCTCGATATTCCGGATCCCTTCGGCGGGACCACGGACGACTACGAGCGGGCGATCGGCTTGATCGAATCCGCCACGCGCGGCCTGCTGGCCCGGCTGACGCCGCAGGTCAAAAGGGCCATTTGAGGCCGAGCTCGCCGAAACGGTTCAGCACGTTGAAGGTGAGCCGCGACACATCGTTGTCGAACTTGTTGTGGGGCAGGCTGCCGCAATAGGTGATCGAGCCCACGGAGAAGACCGCGCCGCCCCTGGGCTTCTCGATATAGGTCATGTCGGCGCGGATGAGCTGCTCCAGCGTCTGCCCGGGAATGGTCGTGGTGAAGCCCAGCCGCTCCTCGTGCACGACGACGAAGTTCCTGCGGTCGTGGCCTTCGGAAGAGGCCAGCACCACGGCGTTGAGGGGACTGCCCAGCCGATGGTCGAGCCGGTCGAGCTCGAAGCCCGCCGCACCGCCACCCGAGAAGCCGTAGCCGCCGAACAACTCGTCCTTCACGCCCTCGAACACCCATGCATGGGTGTTGTCGCGCGCTGCCGGTGACTGACGGTAGGAATCGCCCACGAAGGTGCCCTGGCTCGAGAAGCCGATGCCGCACAGGAGATTCGGCGCGCGGTCGGAGCGGCGCCACAGGCCGCCATAGGCGCCGTCGAACGAATGGTAATATTCGCCGGGCTCGGCGGCCCAGGTGCGGATGCCGCCCTCGGTGCGCCGCACCTCGATGGCGCCCGGCACTTTCGGCGACAACGCCACGCGCCAGTAGAAGCCGTTGCCGCCGAGATACATCAGGCGGCCACCGGTTTCGGTATAGGCTTGCAGCGCGTCGAGCGTGCCTTCGGTGTGATACTCGGGGTGCGAGCCGGTCAGCACGACCTTGTAGGACGAGAGCAGCTCGACGCCTTTCTCGTCGAGGTCGTGGTCGGTGATCACGTCGAAGGCGACGCCCATGCGGTCGAGCCAGCCGGTAAGATGCGTATCGGCCGGCAGATGGCGCAGGCCCGAGCCCGCCTCGTCGTTGAAGCTGAGATAGTTCGGCCGCCAGGTGAGCAGGGGCCGCAGCCGCGAGGAATAGGCCACGCCCGACCCATCGCGGTGATGGTTGTAGGTCGAGAGGCCGTAGTCGCGATGCTCGTCGGGATTGTGCGGATAGGCCTTCCAGTCGGCGACGCGCTTGCGGAAGGCATCGTCGTACATGCCGCGCGAGAAGTTGGAATAGACCTGATAGGTGAAGGTCGCGGCGAGGTAGCAGACCTTGGCCTGCGGCTTGCCGACCTGCGGGCGCACGACGAAGGGGATGACGTCGCGCTGCGTGCCGCAGGTGAGCTGCATCCCGTAGATGCCGCTCCTCATGTCCTTCGGGATCGTGAAGCTGAAATCGTCGAGCCAGCCGCAATCGTGCAGGTCGTCGTCGTGGAAATGGATCGCCGCGTAGTGATGCGGCGCGCGGCGCCAGTCGCGCTCGGCGCCGGTCCAGGCCGAGCCCTTCATCGCGCGGGTCGGCAGGTTGACCAGAGTGCCGTGCAGGCCATTGGGCCCGGTGTCCTCGATCTCCATCGAATCCATGCGGCGCGTGAAATCCCAGGCCGCGAAACCCTGGATGCGCGGCGCCTCGATCTTGCCGTTGAAGCAGCGCTGCGCCGGCCGGTCGGTCGCGGCTTCCGCACCGATCATCACCGGCGCCGCAGCCTCCAGCGCCGAGCCGGACGCCTTGCCGGTCGCCTCGCCCTCGTCGTCGGTGCCGAAGGCGCGCGCCAGGGGCTGCTGGCCGACACGCAGCGTTCCAGTGTCGGGATCGGCGCTCGCCCAGACGCGATACCAGGTGCGTCCGCGCAGCTTCTTGCCCACCACGACGCGATCCTTGCCGGTCTCCAGCGCCATGCCGTCGGGCGTCAGGACCAGCGCGAAGCCCGCCCCGGTGGCGGGATCGCGACGTGAGACGACGGTCTGCGGCCCGTCCTCGGGCAGGGTGGGCCAGATCAGCGCCTCGACCTGCAGCGATGCCGGCAGCCTTGCATCCTTCGCCGTCTCGACCAGGCCGTAGGAGCCGGGCCAGGCATGCTGGACGCGCGAGGCGAAGCGGCCGTCGAACAGTTCGGACAGGTCCTCAAGCTTGGGCGGCGGTCCACCGGGATTGGGATCGCCGCGCACGATGCGGACCAGCATGGCGTGATAGGGATTTGGGCCCGCACTCGAGACCTTGAAGGCGATTTTCTCGCCACTGCGTACCGATATGCGATCCGAGTAGCCAATCAATCCTGCGGTCACATTTATCTCCCAATTGCCGGGCGATATAGTCGCCTGAAATCAGGGAGCTTTGCCATGACCAAGATAAACAAGACGATCGGACGCCGTACTCTCATCGCGGGTGCCGCCCTTGCGCCGCTTGCTGCTCCAATGCTGGCGCGCCACGGCTGGGCGCAGTCCACCTATCCCAACAAGCAGGTCCGCGTGGTCGTGCCCTTCGCGCCGGGCGGAACGACCGACCTTCTGGGCCGCATCGCCTCGGCGCATCTCCAGGAAGTCTGGGGCCAGACCTTCGTGGTCGACAACAAGAGCGGCGCCGGCGGCAACGTCGGGGCCGAGATCGTCGCCAAGTCCCCGGCCGACGGCTACACGCTGCTGCTCGGCACCGTCGGCACGGCCGTCACCAACCAGTTCCTCTACAAGAACATGCCCTACGACAGCGTGAAGAGCTTCGCGCCGGTGGCGCTGTTCGGCGAGGTCGCGAACGTGCTCGCGGTGCATCCCGACATGCCGGTCAAGACCGCCAAGGAGTATGTCGAGTATTGCAAGAAGCAGGGCCCCAACAAGGTGAGCTTCGGCTCTCCGGCGATCGGCGGCACCGGCCACCTGGCGATGGAGTATTTCCAGTCGCTCGCGGGCTTCAAGGTCGAGCATGTCGTCTATCGCGGCAGCTCGCTGGTGCTGAAGGACCTGCTGGCCGGGCACATTCCCAGCACGATGGACAACCTGCCGCCCTACCTGCCGCACATCCAGTCCGGAACGCTCCGGGCGCTGGGCGTGAGCTCGGGCAAGCGCTGGTTCGCGCTGCCGGACACGCCGACCATCGCCGAGCAGGGCTTCGCGGGCTTCGACGCCGCGCCCTGGTGGTACGTGGCCGCGCCGGCCGGCACGCCGCCGGAGATCGTGAAGAAGCTCTCGGACGAACTGGTGAAGGCGTCCAAGCAGCCGGACGTGATCAAGAAGATCCGCGACGCCGGCGCCGCCGAACTGGGTGGATCGTCGGAAGACCTCGCCAAGCACATGACCGCCGAGTACGCGAAGTGGAAGAAGGTCGTCGAGGCCGCGAAGCTGGAGCCGCAATGAGCCGTCCCGACCTGAAGGGAAAGATCCAGACCGTTCTCGGGCCGATCGAGCCCGGGAAGCTGGGCCGCACGCTGATGCACGAACACGTGCTCTGCGACATCCGCCCGCCCGGCACGCGCTCCGACAACGATCTCGGTCCCGAGATCACGCTGGAGAATACCTGGCAGATCAACTACGGCCGCGGCATCAAGCGGGCCGGCCGCAAGTACATGCTCGACCTCGAGGACATCGCCACCCGCGAGGTGGCGATGATGAAGCACGAGGGCGGCGACGCCATCGTCGAACTGTCGTGCGGCGGCCTCTCGCCCGATCCGAACGGCTTGCGCCGCATCGCGGCCGGCACGGGCGTTCATCTCGTGATGGGCTGCGGCTACTACGTGAACGACTACCAGGATCCGAAGAACCACGATCGCTCGGTCGAGGACTTCGCCGCCGAGATGATCGGCCAGATCCACGACGGCGCCTGGGGCACCGACGTCTGCGCCGGCATGATCGGCGAGATCGGCTGTCAGTCGCCGTGGACCGACACCGAGAAGCGCGTGATGCGGGGCGCGTTCATCGCCGCGACTGAGACCGGCGCCGCGATCAACGTCCATCCCGGCCGCGATCCCGACCAGCCGCAGGAGATCGCGGATTTCGCGAAGGAAGCAGGGTTCCCGACTGAGCGCATCGTCATCAGCCACATCGACCGCACCATCTTCGACGAGCCGCGCCTGCTGAAGCTGGCCGACTCGGGGATCACGGTGGAGTTCGACCTGTTCGGACAGGAGTCGAGCTATTACGGCTTGTCGGACATCGACATGCCCAACGACGCGACGCGGCTCAAGCTGATCCGGGCGCTCATTTCTGCGGGCCATCTCGAGCGCGTCGTGATCAGCCACGACATCTGCTACCGCACCCGCCTCGCCAGCTTCGGCGGCCACGGCTACGGCCATATCTTCCGCAACGTCGTGCCGATGATGAAGAAGCGCGGCTACAGCGAGGCCGAGATCGACGCGATCCTGGTTGGAAATCCGCGGCGGCTGCTGACGTTCGTGTGAGGAGAGAAAGCGAAGGGTCCCTCACTTCGTTCGGGATGACAATTTTGTTGAGATCGGCGCAGTGCGCTGATGCAAGAAAAGGTGTCATCCCGAACGAAGTGAGGGACCTTTTTCTTTTATGATCAGAACGTCAGCAGATACTCCGCCTGGGCCGTGTAGATCGGCCCACCTCTCCCTGTGCGGCTCGAATAGAGCGTGAAGTGCTCGGCCACCCACGGTTCCAGACGAAACGTGCCGTGGCTCGCCATGAACTGCGCGATGTGATGGCCGGTCTCGGCGCCGACCGGAAAGCGCGCCAGCGTCACGTGCGGGCGGTACTTGCGGCGCTCGACCTCGATGCCGCAATTGCGGGCGACTGCCGTCACCTTCTGCTGCAGCCAGTCGAGTCGCTCGCTGCGTTCGATCAACGCGACCAGAGCCCGAGGTTGTTTGCCGCTGCTGAACTGCTCGACGCCGGCGACGGTCACGGAGAAGGGCGGCCCGGCGATGTCGGCCAGCTCCTCCTCGAAATCGCGCATCGTTCCGCCCTGGACCTCGCCCGCGAAGCAGAGGGTGACGTGCAGGTTCTCCTGCGGCACCCAGCGCGCATCGGGCACGCCCGACTGAAGCACCGCCAGCGCGTCGGCGATCTCGTCAGGGACGGGCAGGGCGACGAACAGACGCGGCATCGTCGAGATTCTTCGTCACGAAGGGCAGGATGCGCTCGACGATGACGTCGACTCCCTTGGCGTTGGGATGGATCCCGTCGGGCTGATTGAGCGCGGGGTCCTGGGCCACACCGTCGAGGAAGAAGGGATAGAGCGGCACGCCGTGCTTGTCGGCGAGCTTCTTGAAGAGGCCGTCGAACTGCTTGACGTATTCCGGGCCGAAATTGCGCGGCGCCAGCATGCCGACCAGCCAGACCGTGGCGCCGGCCTGCTTCAGCTTTCCGATGATGGCGTCGAGATTGCGCTCGGTGCTGGCCGGATCGAGGGCGCGCAGCATGTCGTTGCCGCCCAATTCGACCATCACGATGTCGGGCTTGTCGGCCATCATCCAGTCGATCCGCTCCAGCCCGCCGGCCGTGGTGTCGCCCGAGACGCCATGATTGATGACGGTGACGTTGCGGCCCTTGTCCTTCAATGCCGCCTGCAGCCGGGTCGGAAAGGCCTGCGCCGGGGCGAGGCCGTAGCCGGCGGCGAGGCTGTCGCCGAGGATGGCGAGCTTCACCGGCTCGGTTTGTGCATGCACCGTTGCCGCACCCGTCGCGACCGCAAGGCACAGGACGAGCGCCAGAAATGCCGCGATCCGTGAATTGACCGCTGCCGTAAAACCACCATATCGAGTTTGCAGTTTCATAAGACCTGTCCCAGGAGCCCGCTTGGCCGAGCCGCTTCCCATCGTTCGCTTGACCGACGTGCACCTCGACATGGCGAGTGACGCCGGCACGGTCAATATCCTGCGTGGAATCACTCTCGACATCGCAGCCGGCGAGATTGCGGCCGTGGTGGGGCCTTCGGGTGCCGGCAAGTCCAGTCTCATGATGGTAGCCGGCGGGCTCGAGCGCGCCACCTCCGGTCGGGTCGAGGTCGTCGGCAAGGACATGGGCCCGATGGGCGACGACGACCGGGCACGCCTGCGCCGCGACCATATCGGCATCGTTTTCCAGGGCTTCCATCTCATTCCCACCATGACGGCGCACGAGAACGTGGCGCTGCCGCTCGAATTCGCCGGTCGCCCCGATGCGTTTGACCTAGCCGAAGCCGCCCTGAAGCGCGTCGGCCTCGGGCATCGCATCGGCCACTACCCGGCACAGCTCTCGGGCGGCGAGCAGCAGCGCGTGGCGGTCGCCCGCGCCTTCGTCGGGCGGCCGAAACTCATGCTGGCCGACGAGCCGACCGGCAATCTCGACGGCGCCACCGGCAAGCAGGTGATGGATCTGTTGTTCGAGGTGGCGCGAACCGACAACACGACCCTGATCCTGATCACGCACGACATGGGCCTCGCCGAACGCTGCGACCGCGTGCTGCGCATCGCCGACGGTCTGCTGGTCGCCGACGACCGCCCGCGCGCGCTCGCCGCCCAGTGACAGCCGGATCATGAGCCTCGCCTTCCGCCTTTTCATCGCCTGCCTGGCGCTGGGCGTCGGGGCGATCGCTGCCATTCTCTCGTTCAGCCGTGCCGTCGAAGAGGGACTGCGCGCCGATGCACGCGAGATCCTGGGCGGCGATGTCGCGATCTCGCTGCTCTATCGCGAGGCCACGCCCGAGCAGATGGATTTCATGCGCGAGCAGGGCCAGATGGTGCGCTGGCTCGACAGCCGCGCGATGGCGCGCCCGACCAAGGCCGATGGCCGGCCGACGCTGGTCCAGCTCAAGGCGGTCGAGCCCGCCTATCCGCTCTACGGCAAGGTCGAGCTGGCCGACGGCGGCACACTCGCCAATGCGATGGGCAAGCGAGACGGCATCTGGGGCGCCGCCGTCGAGGAATCGGCGCTGCGCCGCATGAACATGGCGCCGGGCGACATGCTGCGCGTCGGCGACGTCGCGGTCGAGGTGCGCGGCATCATCGCCCGCGAACCCGACCGTGGCCTGAATGCCTTTGCGAGCCTCGGCCCGCGGCTGATGATCCCGCTGGACGCCGCCGTCGAATCGGGACTGGTGCAGCCGGGCAGCCTGCTCACCTGGGAATATCGCCTGCGCCTGCCGCCGGGCCGCTCCGACCGCGCCGTCATCGACGCGCTGAAGGCACGCTTTCCCGATGCCGGCTGGCGGGTGAGGGGCCTGGCCGATGCCGGCGGGGGCATCCGCTTCTGGCTCGATCGCCTGACGCAGTTCATCGGCCTGATCGGCCTCGCCTCGCTGCTGGTCGGCGGCGTGGGCGTGGGCAATGCGGTCTCGAGCTTCCTCGCGGCCCGACTGCGGACCATCGCCACGCTCAAATGCATGGGCGCGCCGGAGCGGCTGGTCTTCGCCACCTATTTCATCCAGCTCGCCGCGCTGACGGCGCTGGGCGTGGGCATCGGGCTGGCGATCGGCGCGGCGCTGCCGTTCGTCGCCCAGTCGATGATCGCCGACGTCCTTCCGGTGCGCGCGCGCGTGGCGCTCTATGCCGGACCGCTCGCGACGGCCGCGGGCTTCGGCCTGCTGGTCTCGCTGCTGTTCGCGCTGGTGCCGCTGATGCGGGCCCGCAGCGTGTCGGCCGCGACGCTGATGCGCGGCGCCGTCGTGCAGCAGGGTGGGCGCCTGGCCTGGCGCGACGCGCTGGTGATCGCCGCCGCGGCCATGGCGCTCGCGGCCTTCACCATCTTCACCGCCGACAGCCGCCGCATCGCCGCCTATTTCGTGCTGGGCTCGGTCGGCGCCTTCATCGCCTTCCCGCTGCTGGCAAGGCTGCTGATGCTGGGTGCCGAGAAGATCGGCAAGCCCAGGTTCGCGGCGCTCCGTCTGGCGCTCGCCAACCTGCACCGGCCCGGTGCGCCGACGCCGATCGTCATGCTCTCGCTGGGGCTCGGTCTCACCGTGCTGGTGGCCACGGCCCTGATCGAGGGCAATCTGCGCGCGCAGCTCACGCAACGCATCCCGGGCGATGCCCCGGCCTTCTTCTTCGTCGACATCCAGTCGAGCCAGATGCCCGCATTCGAAAAGGCCCTCGCTGCCATTCCCGGTGCCGGACCGCTCGACAAGGTGCCGTCGCTGCGCGGACGGATCGTCAAGATCGGCGGCAAGCCGATCGGCGAGGTGGTGGTGCCGTCCGATGCGCGCTGGGCCGTGGAGGGAGATCGCGGCGTGACCTATTCCGCGACGCCGCCGGAAGGGTCGCGGATCGTGGAGGGCGAGTGGTGGCCGCCCGACTATCGCGGGCCGCAGCTCATTTCCTTCGACGAGAATCTGGCGAAGCAGTTCGGACTGGGACTTGGCGACACGATCACGGTGAACATCCTCGGCCGCGACATCGAGGCCAAGATCGCCTCGCTGCGGCGCATCGTCTGGACGACGCTGTCCATCAACTTCGTGTTCGTCTATTCGCCGGGCACGCTCGACAAGGCGCCCCACACCTTCCTCGCCACGGTGAAGTCGACCCCCGAGGCCGAGGACGCGATCTTCAAGGCGGTCACCGACCAGTTTCCCAACGTCACCGTGGTCCGCATCCGCGACGCCATCGAGACCGCGGCCGGGGTTCTGGGCAACATCGGCCTGGCCAGCCGCGTCATCGGTTTCCTCAGCATCCTGGCGGGCGTGCTCGTGCTGGCGGGGGCGATGCTGGCCACCCAGCGCCGGCGCGTCCATGAGGCCGTGGTCATGAAGGTCCTGGGCGCGACGCGGGCGCGGATCGCCGGCACCTTCGCCTGGGAGTTCGCCTTCCTCGGCCTGGCGACTGCCGTCGCCGCCCTCGGCGTCGGCACGCTGGCGGCCTATCTGGTCGTCCGCCGCCTGATGAACCTCGAATGGACCTTCCTGCCGACGGTGGCGGTGGCGGTTGCCGTGGGGGCCATGGCGCTCACCCTGGCATTCGGTCTCATCGGAACTTTGGCGGCATTGAGGCAGAGGCCGCTTGCCTTGTTGCGCAACGAATGAGTTAATCGTTTCCCGGAACGGGTCCAAATTGGAATCCCGTCAGGGCGTGTTGGCTATTGATTCAGTCGCGCTGTAACCCCAAATTATCGGGCGAAGGGGCTCGGCAAAACGAGGCCCCCTTGGAGGCTTGAAAACCAAATGGCAAATCCGAACTTCGGCACCTTCAACCGCGCCGGCACCGTCGCCGACCAGGCGTCGTTTGATGTCGGTCTCCGCGCCCACATGGTGCGGGTGTACAACTACATGGCTTCGGGGCTCGCACTGTCGGGCATCGTGGCCTTCGGTCTGTTCAGCTCGCCGGAACTCGCCAGCCTGTTCTTCCAGGTGCAGTCGGGTCGCGTCGTCGGCCTGAACATGCTGGGCTGGATCGCGATCTTCGCGCCGCTCGGCCTGCTGCTGCTCGTCTCGTTCCGCGCCGCTCAGATGAGCACCGCTGCGGTACAGGCGGTCTACTGGACGGTCACGGCCCTGATGGGCGTCAGCCTGTCGCTCGTGCTGTTCCGCTACACGGGTGCCAGCGTCGCGCGCACCTTCTTCGTGACGGCCGCCGCTTTCGGCGCGCTGAGCCTCTACGGCTACACGACGAAGCGTGACCTGACGGCCATGGGCAAGTTCCTGTTCATGGGCGTGATCGGCCTCATCCTGGCCGGTATCGTCAACATGATCTGGCCGTCCGGCACGATGAGCTTCATCATCTCGGCCGCCGGCGTGCTGATCTTCTCGGGCCTGATCGCCTACGACACGCAGAAGATCAAGGAACAGTATTCCGAGGCCTGGGGCACGGACATGATCGAGAAGGTCGCCGTGTTCGGCGCGCTCAGCCTCTACCTGGACTTCGTGAACCTGTTCCAGTTCCTGATGAGCTTCATGGGTCAGTCGCGCGATTAGCCTGACCCACCGAGACAGTCCAAAAAAGGACGCCCGGGTCGAAAGACCCGGGCGTTCTGCTTTTTGAGGGGAACCGAGCGTGTCAGCCCACCGACCCGCGAATCGATTCAAGGCTTTCATCGACAGCGAGGCCTCTTCTGCCCTGCCGCTGCTCGCGGCGGCCGTCCTGGCCCTCGTGCTCGCCAATTCGCCGCTGCAGGACGCGGTCCAGGCGCTGTTGGGAACGAAGCTGGGCTACGAGTATCAAGGCCTGGGCATCTACAAGCCGCTGCTGCTCTGGATCAACGACGGCCTGATGGCCATGTTCTTCCTGCTGGTCGGGATTGAGATCAAGCGCGAAGTCGTCGAGGGCGAGCTCTCGCGCCCCTCGCAGGTGGCGCTGCCGATCGCCGGCGCCGTGGGCGGCATGGTCGTGCCGGCTGCGTTCTACGCCGCCTTCAACTGGTCGGACGCGGTGGCTCTGCGCGGCTGGGCGATCCCGGCCGCCACCGACATCGCCTTCTCGCTGGGCGTCCTGGCGGCGCTCGGCAGCCGGGTGCCTCTGGCCCTCAAGGTGTTCCTGACCACGCTGGCGATCGTCGACGATCTCGGCGCCATCCTGGTGATCGCCGTCTTCTACACGAGCCAGCTTTCGGTCGTGTCGCTCATCGCGGCCGGGCTCTGCCTGGTGGTGCTGGCGGCACTCAACCGGTTCGGCGTGCGCCGTCTTGCTCCGTACCTGCTGATCGGTGCGGTGCTTTGGGTCGCCGTCCTCAAATCCGGCGTGCATGCGACGCTCGCCGGTGTCGCGCTCGCCATGTTCATTCCCCTGAAGTCGGCCGGTGAGGCCGACGAGGCCCGGCCCGCGATCTGGCTCGAACACGTTCTCAAACCGTGGTCGGCCTGGTTCATCATGCCGGTCTTCGCCTTTGCCAATGCAGGCCTTCCGCTGGCGGGCCTGTCGCTGTCCTCGCTGCTGGAGCCGATCCCGCTGGGCATCATGGCCGGTCTGTTCGTCGGCAAGCAGGTCGGCATCGTTCTGTGCGCCGGTCTGCTGATCCTGCTCGGGCTTGCGTCCATGCCCGCGGGCGGATCGTGGCGCTCGCTGTATGGCGTCTCGATCCTCGCCGGCATCGGCTTCACGATGAGCCTGTTCATCGGCACGCTGGCGTTTCCCGATCCGCAGTTCGAATCGCAGGTCCGACTGGGTGTTCTTGCAGGATCGCTGCTGTCGGCGATCGTCGGCTATCTCATCCTGAGGCTCGGGCCGCGTCCCTAGATTGCGCCGCGCGTTCGCCGCCCTATACTTTCGGCCATGCGGCGTACCTCCTATGAACAGATGAACTGCTCGATCGCTTCGGCGCTCGACGTGGTCGGTGAGCCGTGGACGCTGCTGATCGTGCGCGATGCCTTCTACGGCGTGCGCCGCTTCGACGATTTCCAGGAGAATCTCGGCATCGCGCGCAACGTGTTGACCGCGCGCCTGAAGAAGCTCGTGGAGGCGGGCGTCTTCCGCAAGACCGCCTATCGCCAGCGTCCGCTGCGCCACGAATATCGTCTCACCGAGAAAGGCGCGGCGCTGTTCACCGTGATCGTCGGACTCAAGCAGTGGGGCGACCGGTTCGGTGCCGCTTCGCGCGACGGTCGGCCGATGGACCTGGTCGACCGCGCCGGCAACACGCTGCTCGACCCCGTGCTGATCGATGCCGCGAGCGGACGGCGTCTCGAACTCACCAACGTGCGTGCGGTGGCGGGACCCGGCGCGGACCAGACCACGCGCACCTTCTTCGAACGACTGGCGATCAACCGCCCGGCGCGTTGATGTCGTCCTTCGCTTCGCTCGGGACGACAAGAAAGTTTTAGTCTTTCTCAGGCTCGAGCCGCTTGCCGTCGAGCGTGCGCACGGTGCGTTCCGCCGTGTCCTTGTCGGCTGCTTTCTCCGCGCGTGTGCGGCCGAAGCGTCGGCGATTGGCGTCGGCTTCCGTCTCGCGTTCGCGTTTCGCCTTGTCCTTGCGGGCGCGTCGCAGGTTCACGATCTCGGCCATGGATTTCTCTATGCCGCGCTTGGCACCGATGCGCTAGTCTCGGGCGAGCCGGATCGGGGAGCCCGCCATGACACCAACCACCCGCAAGCGTCTCCTGATCGGCGGCGGTGGCATCGTTGCCCTGCTGGTCGCCGCCGTCGTCGTGGCGCCCGCGCTGATCGACATCAATTCCTACAAGCCGCTGATCG